>DAINSL010000080.1:0-10344 GCA_036741335.1 Nocardioides sp.
ACCCCGGTGTGGTCGAGGAGGAGCTGGCGCGCTTCGGCGGCTGATCGCCGGCTCAGAAGCCGCGTGAGGCGTACGGGGGGACGTCGGTGCGGAAGGCCCGCCACAGGTCACGGACCGTGCCCGGCCGGTGCTCGGCGACGAGTCCGGCCCGGTGCATGGCCACCAGGTTGCTCCCGCCGAGGTACGCCGCACCCAGCGCCACGACCGACAGCGCCACCTCGGCGTCGGCGTCCGAGCGGGTCGCCTCGGCCGTGCCGTCCTGGATCCGGATCCGCCAGCGGCCGGCGTTCCACGGGGCCGCCTCGTCGGTGACCTCGACGACCACGTCGCAGCTGCCTTCGTAGCCGCGCGCGGCGAGCGCCTCCGGCAGGTCGACGAGCCGCATCCAGAGGCTGTCGTAGGTGTTCAGGGCCCCGGTCGCTCGCGGACCGTCGACCCACGAGAGCAGGGGGTCGTCCTGCGCGATGCTCTCGACCTTGATGGTCCCGGCCAGGTCGAGGTCGACCAGGCGCCGGAGCAGCGCCAGGTGCGCAGCCGGAGTCGCGTGGTGCGCGTGGACCTCGACGATTCCGGAGGGCCGGGCGTTGTCCCACTTGTGGGTACGCCGGAACACGGCGTACCCCAGGTCCTCGCCGTCCCGCGTCGCGAAGATGACGCGCGGCACCTCCTTGTCGCGCAGCGACTCGGGGCTGTGGTGGCACAGCGCCTCGAAGAAGTCGGGGTCGCCCACGATCGTCCCCACGCAGGTGGGGGCCACGGCCAGCTCGCACGCCCGGCGGCGCTCGGGCATCCCCTTGTCGCTCACCGCGGACACCCGGGTGGCGATGGCCGCAGCCTCGTCGTCCAGGTGGGGCGCGGTGAACGTCGTCCCGCGCCCGAGGTCCACGGAGAACTCCAGCGAAGCGAGACCGTAGCCGTACCGGCCGTAGATCGCGGGCTCGCTCGCGTGCAGGGCCGACAGGTGCACGCCGTCGCTCCGGGTCTGCTCGAAATGGTGCCGCACCATCGCGGTGAGGACGCCCCGGCGCCGGTGGTCGGGGTGGACGCCGACCCAGGTGAGACCGGCCACCGGGACGAGCGTGCCGCCGCCGTCGCCGTCGGGGACCGAGAGCTCCATCGGCCGCACGCCGTAGATGCCGGGGTACGTCGTGGGGTCGACGTCGGCGCCGGGGAGGTCGACCGCGAACCGCTGCCGCTCCGGAACACCGCGCAGCATGATCTCGATCGGGTCGGATCCCGGCTCCCCGAACCAGATCATCTGGTCGGAGGCGAGGTAGCGCTCGGCGTCGGTCGCACGCACGACTTGGATCTCGAGGTCGGCCATGTCGTCAAGGAAACCGGGCGACGGTCGCCGGTGTCCACCGGATTGCGCTCGGTGGGACGGTCAGTGGACGTACTGGGCGAGCAGCCGCCAGGCGCCGTCGGTCACCTGCGCCGGCGTGACGCCGTACACCTGCCGCAGCAGCCGCGGGGTGAGGGCGTCGACGTTCGCCCCGGCGTAGTCGGTGCGGTAGGCGCCCATCAGCTCGCGCAGTTTGGGGACGCCGTAGGTCTGGACGAGCCAGGCGACAGCCGCCTGCGAGATGGGGTAGTTCAGGGCGGGGTCCTCGTTGAAGAGCCCGAGGATCGGCAGCGTGTGGTCGGCCCGCATCAGCCGGTCGTAGAGCGCGGCGGGGATCTGCCAGCGGGTGAAGTCGTCGGGGTAGTACTGCACCCAGGCGGCAACGCCCTCGGTGAGCCACTTGGGGGAGGAGCCGCTGTACTGGTGGAGCAGGTAGTGGGTCAGCTCGTGGCGCATGATGCCCTCGTTGCTGACCACGCTGTCCACGGTGTGCGGGTTGACCTTGATCACCAGACCGGCCAGCCCGGTGGGCTGGTCGCCGAGCTGGTTGGTGGCGATGACACCGAACGTGACCGCAGCGGCCTCCTCCTGGCTGACCGAGCTGAAGTCGAAGCTCAGGCCGTTGGTCGTGGCGTCCACCAGGATGCGGTACGACGCGGGCACGCCGAGCAGCTGCGCGTCGTACCCGATGTCGTCCCGGATGGCGATGGTGAGCCCGGACAGGCTGCCCGCCTGCAACTGGTCGACCAGCACGGTCATGTCGCCCACGTGGCTCGCCGCGATCGGTCCGCCGAACCAGGGGCGCTCCTGCGGGGTGTCGAAGTGGTCGCGCTCGGTGGCCCCGCTCTCGGAACCCAGCAGCCAGTGCCCGTCGCGCTGCACGAAGGTCTCGTCGACCGCGTTCGACACGGCACGCTGGAACGTGCCGGCTAGACGCAGGTGCTCGACCACGGCGGGGTGGAGCACCGGGTCATGGCCGGGGATCGGGGCCGGCACGAGTGCGGCCGAGGTGTCGACGCCGTAGCTGAGCGCGGCCACCGGGAGCTGGGTGATGTTGTGGAACAGCGTCGTCTGCTGGCGGACCAGGTCCTTCTGCGAGGAGTCGACGGTCGCCAGGAAGGCGGCCCGGTCGTGGCGCATCAGGGCGTGAGCCTGGCGGGCGAGCAGCGCGCGGATCTCCCGGAAGTCGGCGGGTCGGGGCTCGAACGACGCCCGCCCGGACGGCGAGTGCGGGGCCGGCGACGAGGGCGGAGATGCGGACGTGCCGCCGGACGTACCGCATGCGGCCAGCAGGAGGGCCAGGCCGGTGACGCCGGGCGGCAGCAGCCGCCGTCGCAGCGACGTCCCCGAGCCCCCGGCCATGGGCAGATCCTAGACGGACCGTGCGTGGTGTCGGGGGCGGCTGGAACACTGTCCGCATGCGCGTCCACATCGGCACCGACCACGCCGGACTCGAGCTCAAGCAGCACCTCATCGGCTGGCTGAGCGACCACGACCACGAGCCGGTCGACCACGGCGCGTTCGTCTACAACGCGCAGGACGACTACCCCGTGTTCTCCCTGCGCGCGGCGGCGGCGGTGGCGGCCGACCCGGGCAGCCTGGGCGTGGTCATCGGCGGGTCGGGCAACGGCGAGCAGATCGCGGCCAACAAGGTGAAGGGCGTCCGCGCCGCCCTCGTCTGGAACCACGACACCGCGGTGCTGGCGCGCCAGCACAACGACGCCAACGTGATCTCGGTCGGCGGCCGGATGCACACGGTGGAGGAGATGACCCACTTCGTGGAGGTCTTCCTGATCACACCGTTCACCGGCGAGGAGCGGCACGTCCGGCGGATCGCGATGCTCACCGACTACGAGGTGACCGGAGACCTGCCGCCCCTGCCCGCCTCGGCCGAGGGCCTGGGGCCGGATGCCTGAGGGTCACACGCTGCACCGGCTCGCGACCTCCCTGTCCGAGACCTTCGCGGGGCACGAGCTCCGCGTGAGCAGCCCACAGGGGCGGTTCGCGGGCGAGGCGGCACAGCTCGACCGGGCGAGGCTGCTCACCGCGGAGTCCGCCGGCAAGCACCTCTTCCTCGACTTCGACGCCGACCGTGTCGTCCACGTGCACCTGGGCCTGATCGGGGGGTTCGAGGTGCATCCCGAGGTGGTCGAGGTCCCGGCCCCGGTGGGGCAGGTGCGGCTCCGCCTCGTGCACGCCCAGGATGACCACGCGTCGTACGCCGACCTGCGCGGCGCCACCCAGTGCGACCTGGTCACCGGTGCCCGGCGTGACCAGATCGTGGCGAAGCTGGGGCCCGACCCGTTGCGACCGGACGCCGACCCGATGCGCGCCTGGCAGCGGATCTCGGGGAGCCCGCGTGCGATCGGCGACCTGCTGATGGACCAGGCGGTCCTGGCTGGTGTCGGCAACGTCTTTCGCGCCGAGGTGCTGTTCCGACACCGGACCCATCCGCTTCGGCCGGGCCGCACGCTTCGCGTGGGGCAGTGGCGCGCGATGTGGTCCGACCTGGTGGAGCTGATGGCCGAGGGCGTCCGCACCGGCCGCATCGACACGGCCCGTCCCGAGCACACGCCCGAGGCCATGGGCCGACCGCCCCGCGTCGACGACCACGGAGGTGAGGTCTACGTCTACCGTCGCACCGGCCAACCCTGCCTGGTGTGCGGCTCCACGGTGCGCACCGACGTACTCGTCGGGCGCAACATCTTCTGGTGCCCCCAATGCCAGCGCAGGTTCCGCTCGCGCGCTCTACAGTGACCTTCACACAGCCGGACGGGATTGCGAACCGATGACCCCACTGCCCACCGGACGCCGTCCGCCGCCCGCCAGGTCCCGGCGGCGTTGGCGCAATCTGCTGGTGGGCTCCCACCCCGATCGACTCACGCTGATCCTGATGTTCCTGCTCTCCACCCTGGTGGGCGTGGGGATGGAGGCGCTCCCCAGTGTCGTGTCCATCACGACCATCACGGTGCCGCTGGTGATGGGCAGCCTGTTCCTCGGTCCGCGCCCGCTGCCGTGGTTCGTGGTCTACCAGCTGGTCCTGCTCACCCTGGCCCTGCCCAAGGTGCCCAGCCTCTCCGCGCGCACATCGTTCGTGGTGGCCGTGATCTTCATGATCGCCCTGATCATCATGCTGACGTCGTTCCGCCGCTCGCGACTCGGCATCGCGGGAAGCATGGGGGAGTCCATGCTCGCCGAGCTCAGCGACCGGATCCAGGGCCAGGGCGTCCTGCCGAAGCTGCCCCAGCCGTGGCACGCCGAGTCGGTGATCCGGTCGGCGGGAGGCACCCGCTTCGCCGGTGACTTCTTCGTGGTCGGGGACACCGACACGGGGCGCCTCGACGTGGCCGTGGTCGACGTCTCCGGCAAGGGCGACCGGGCCGGCACACGCGCACTGCTGCTCGCCGGGGCGATGGGCGGCCTGGTCACCGCGGTGGAGCCCGCGGAGTTCCTCACCGCCACCAACGTCTACCTGCTCAACCACCCTTGGCAGGACGGCTTCGCGACCGCGGTGCACGTCAGCCTCGATCTGCGCACGGGTGCGTTCCGCGTCTGGACCGCGGGCCACCCACCGGCACTCCACTGGCGCGCCGGCGCCGGCCGCTGGCAGCCGCTCGAGTCGGAGGGGCCGATGCTCGGCCTGATCCCGGACGGGGAGTTCGTCCGCGCCGACGGCACGCTGCGTCCCGGCGACGCCCTGATGCTCTACACCGACGGCATGGTGGAGACGCGGACCGACGACATCGGGATCGGGATCGACCGCCTGATCGGCCAGGCCGATCGGCAGCTGCGGAGCAACTTCGCGGGTGGCGCGGCCAAGCTGGTCGACTCGACGGGCAGCCGTGGAGACGACCGTGCGCTGCTCGTCGTCTGGCGTGACTGAGGCTCCGCGGTGGGCCGGCGCGACGCCGGGCGGAGTGGGTCGGGGCGAACTCAATGTGGCACCATGACCACGCGTTGAGCACGGGTCGGGCGTGAGGTCCGGGGCGGGCACGACGTGCGCGGACGTAGCTCAATGGTAGAGCCTCAGTCTTCCAAACTGATGACGCGGG
Organism: Nocardioides sp.; assembly: GCA_036741335.1. Lineage (GTDB taxonomy): Bacteria > Actinomycetota > Actinomycetes > Propionibacteriales > Nocardioidaceae > Nocardioides. Next base: position 5,395 of record DAINSL010000080.1, read on the forward strand.
TTCGATTCCCGTCGTCCGCTCGCTGGTGGATCCCGGATCGCTCCGGGAGCCGTCGCGCGGGGCGTAGCGTAGTGGCTAGCGCGCCTGCTTTGGGAGCAGGAGACCGCAGGTTCGAGTCCTGTCGCCCCGACCGAGAATTGAAGCGCCTGCACGGGGGTGCCCTAGGCTGGGATTCGCCGTGCGGGCGGGTCCGTGACCGCGTCGTACCGACCTCTGCGTCGACGCCGGATCCACGTGCCAAGCAGCCCGGCGTCACACCCACGCACGCGAGGAGATACTCAGTGAAGAGCGCCGTCGAGACCTTGAGCCCGACCCGGGCCAAGCTGACCGTCGAGGTGCCCTTCGAGGAGCTCAAGCCGAGCCTCGACAAGGCGTACAAGACGATCGCCCAGCAGATCAACGTGCCGGGCTTCCGGCGGGGCAAGGTGCCGCCGATGGTGATCGACCGTCAGGTCGGGCGCGGCGCGGTGATCGAGCAGGCGATCAACGACCTGCTGCCCCAGAAGTACATGGAGGCGATGCAGGAGCACGACCTCCAGCCCCTGGCCCAGCCGGAGATCGAGGTCACCCGGATCGACGACAACGACGCGCTGGAGTTCACCGCCGAGGTGGATGTGAAGCCGGAGATCACGATTCCCGACTACTCCGGCCTGAGCGCCGAGGTCGAGGACATCGAGGTCACCGACGACGACGTGCAGCAGCAGATCGAGGCGCTCCGCGAGCGCTTCGGCACCCTCGTGGACGTCGAGCGGGCCGCCGAGGACGGAGACTTCGTGGTGATCGACCTGGTGGCCACCCTGGACGACGAGCCGGTCGAGGGCGCCGAGGTCACCGGCATGAACTATCGCGTCGGTCGCGGCGGCATGCTGGACGGTCTCGATGAGGCCCTGGCCGAGATGAGCGCCGGCGAGGAGAAGACCTTCACCTCGCAGCTGGTCGGCGGCGACCTGGTGGGCCAGGACGTCCAGGTCCAGGTCCGAGTCTCGCAGGTGCAGGCCCAGGAGCTGCCGGCCTACGACGACGAGTTCGCCCAGCTGGCCTCGGAGTTCGACACCGCGGAGGAGCTGACCCAGGACGTCTCGACCCGCCTCGGCAACGGCAAGCGCCTGGAGCAGGCGGCCGCCGCCCGTGACGCCGTGCTCGAGAAGCTGCTCGAGCTGGTCGAGGTCCCGCTGCCCGAGACCGTGGTCGCCGACGAGCTGACCGAGCGCCGGCGCACCGTCGAGCAGCAGCTCGCCTACGCCGGGATCCCGCTCGACCAGTACCTCCAGGACGAGGGCCAGACCCAGGAGGAGTTCGAGGCCGACCTCGAGCGACGGGTCCGCGACTCCGTCGCCGCGCAGTTCGTGCTGGACGAGATCGCCGGCTCGCTGGAGCTCGGCGTCGACCAGAACGAGCTGACCGAGCACATGGTGCGGCGGGCCCAGCAGTCCGGCGAGGACCCGCAGGAGTTCGCCAACCACATGTTCGAGCACAACCACATCCCCGAGATGGTGGGGGAGATCCGGCGCGGCAAGGCGCTGGCGCAGCTGGTGGAGGGCGCGACGGTCACCGATGCGTCGGGCAATGTCGTCGACCTGAAGAACCTCCGGCCGGACGGCACGATCGGCGACCCCGCCGACGCCGAGGTCGAGCCCGCCCAGGACACCACCGGCGCGACCGCGGACGACTCAGAAGAGGCCTGAACGCAGTACCCGGCTCCCGGAAGGCGTTCGATCCGGAACCTCCGCGACCGCCGCGCGGGAAGGTCGTTGACCTACCGGTGGTACGTCGACACGATCGGCGCATGACGATCTCGTCGGGTCCGCGCCTGCTGGACGCCGCCTCCCTGCTGTCTCAGGTGGCCGACGAGCTGGTCGTCCGCACGGTGCGCGACACCCACTTCGCCTGGGCCGACCGCGTGCAAGGCGCCCTGCGCCGGCCGACCCGAGGCGCGTCACACGTGCCCGCGGTGCTGCACCGCACCGTCGCGGCCGGCATGTACGGCGGACTGGGGCTCGGCCTCCGGGCCGCGTCGGCCGGGCTCGGCACCCTCGCCGCCCGCGAGATCGGGCCGCCGCTGGAGGAGACGCCGCAGGGGCGCTTCACGAGTGCGGTGGTCAACGGGCTGATCGGCGACCGGCTGGCACGGGAGCGGCCGCGCCTCGCCGTACCCCTCGCCGTACGCCGTGACGGGCGCGACGTCGCACCCGTGCGGGCAGCGCTGGCCGCGGCCTACCCCGAGGCGACGCCGCGGGTCGCGGTCTTCCTGCACGGGTTGTCGGAGAGCGAGCACGCGTTCGACCGGCATCGCGAGGAGCTCGGCCGGACGTACGCCGACACGCTGGTCGACCTCGGCTGGACGACGGTCCTCCTGCGCGCCAACACCGGGCTCGCCGTGCGCGAGAACGGCGTAGCCCTCTCCGCCCTCGTGCAACGGCTCGTCGACGAGTGGCCGGTCGGAGTCGAGCGCGTCGCGCTGGTCGGCCACTCGATGGGCGGGCTGATCCTGCGCGCGGCCTGCGCGGTCGGGACCGGCGACGAGCGGCCCTGGACCGCGCGCGTCACCGACGTGGTCACCCTCGGCACGCCTCACCTCGGCGCCCCGCTGGCGGGCGGCGTCGGCTCCGGAGCACGCGCGCTCGCCCGGCTGCCGGAGACCGCGGCGTTCGGGCGGATCCTCGACCAACGCTCGGTCGGCGTGCACGACCTCGTGAAGGGGCTGGCCGACGACGTCCCGCCGCTGCCGCATGCCCGCTACCACCTGGTCTCGGCCACCTTGAGCAGCTCTCCTGGTCACCCGGTGGGCCGCTTCCTGGGCGACCTGCTGGTGCTCCAGCCGTCGGCGTACGGCCGCTCGAGGCGGCATCCCGGGCTGTTCCCCGGCGCCGACGAGCTCCACCTCCCGCGCTCCGGGCACTTCGATCTGCTCAACCACCCGGCCGTGCACGACGCGCTCCGCGACTGGCTCGGGTAAGGCCTCGGCGACCGGCTGACCGTGCGTCACGGCCGCAAATCCGCTGTCGGCGAACAGGGCCCGATATCGCGTGGAAGCGTCCGTGGATGCGGCTAGGGTCGCAGACGTGAACGACAACTCGACCTCTTCCGGCGGCTCTTCCGGCCACTGGGGCGACGCCGCGACCCCGCAGCTGAACGGCGGCGGCGCCGGCTACGGGCTGGATGACCACATCTACCAGCGCCTGCTCAAGGAGCGCATCATCTTCCTCGGCTCCGAGGTGCGCGACCAGAACGCCAACGCGATCTGCGCGCAGCTCTTGCTGCTGTCGGCGGAGGACCCGAAGGCCGACATCTTCCTGCACATCAACAGCCCCGGTGGCTCGGTGGATGCCGGCATGGCGATCTACGACACCATGAACTACATCCCCAACGACGTCGCGACGGTCGGCATGGGTCTCGCTGCCTCGATGGGCCAGTTCCTGCTCTGCGCCGGCGCCAAGGGCAAGCGCTACGCCCTGCCGCACGCGCGGATCATGATGCACCAGCCCAGCGGCGGCATCGGCGGCTCGGCCTCCGACATCAAGATCCAGGCCGAGCAGAGCCTGCTGTTGAAGAAGCAGCTGACCGAGCTCCAGGCTCTCCACACCGGCCAGTCGCTGGAGCAGATCGAGGCCGACTCCGACCGGGACCGCTGGTTCACCCCCCAGCAGGCCCTCGAGTACGGCTTCATCGACAGCGTGATCACCCGGGCCAGTGAGGCCGTCGACGAGGGCCGCCCGGCCCGCAGTGAGGACTGACCGATGAACTACTACATCCCGCAGTGGGAGGAGCGGACGTCGTACGGCTTCCGCAGGATCGACCCCTACGGCAAGCTCTTCGAGGACCGCATCATCTTCCTCGGTACGCCGATCTCCGACGACGTCGCCAACGCCGTCATGGCGCAGCTGCTGTGCCTGGAGTCGATGAACCCCGACCAGGACGTCCAGATCTACATCAACAGTCCGGGTGGCTCGTTCACCGCGCTGACCGCGATCTACGACACGATGAAATTCATCAAGCCCGACGTCCAGACCGTCTGCCTGGGCCAGGCCGCGTCCGCGGCGGCGGTGCTGCTGGCGGCCGGCACGCCCGGCAAGCGGCTCGCCCTGCCCAACAGCCGGATCCTGATCCACCAGCCCTACACCGAGGGCACCGGTGGCCAGATCTCCGACCTGGAGATCCAGGCCAACGAGATCATCCGGATGCGTGCGCTCCTGGAGAAGATGATCTCCGACGCCAGTGGCAAGGACCAGGAGCAGGTCAGCCGCGACATCGAGCGCGACAAGATCCTCACCGCCGAGCAGGCCGTGGAGTATGGCCTGGTCGACGCGATCCTGCAGTCCCGCAAGGCGACCCCAGCGCTCGTCTGACCGCAGGGTTTACCGTGTTGGGCCCCCCCAACCGGCCTTCCAGGCGGTACCGTCGAATGGCTCACCCGCTCAGCAGAGACCACCCGGCCCCGTGCCGGTCGAACCGGAGGATGACCGCCCGTGGCACGTATCGGTGACGGAGGCGACCTGCTGAAGTGCTCCTTCTGCGGGAAGAGCCAGAAACAGGTCAAGAAGCTGATCGCGGGCCCCGGCGTCTACATCTGCGACGAATGCATCGACCTGTGCAACGAGATCATCGAGGAAGAGCTCAGCGAGGGCACCGAGGTCAGCCTCGAGGAGCTGCCCAAGCCGCGCGAGATCTTCGAGTTCCTCAACTCCTACGTGATCGGCCAGGAGCAGGCCAAGAAGTCCCTGGCCGTCGCGGTCTACAACCACTACAAGCGGGTCCAGGCCGGCCTCCAGCCGACGAGCACCGCCAAGCACAGCAAGGAAGAGCAGGTCGAGGTCGCCAAGTCCAACATCTTGGTGATCGGGCCGACGGGCTGCGGCAAGACCTATCTCGCCCAGACCCTGGCCCGGATGCTGAACGTGCCGTTCGCGATCGCCGACGCGACCGCGCTCACCGAGGCCGGCTACGTCGGCG
>DAINSL010000081.1:0-10331 GCA_036741335.1 Nocardioides sp.
GTCGTGCACGGCGTGATCGACGGGGACGACGAGCTGGTCGACACCCACGTCACCCCGCTGACCCTGACCGACACCTACGACGGCGGGCGCCACCGCTTCGACGGCGAGGTCAGGCTGGGACGTGGCGGTGCATTCGGCTACACCGTGCGGATCGTGCCCCACAACGGCGCGTTGGCCGCGGTCTCCGAGATGGGCCTGGTCGCTCTGCCCTGAGCGCCGCCATTCGCGCTTGTAACGCTCCGTTATCTGCACCTGGGCGCCCGCACGCGGGCGCACCTGAGTGGATAACGGAGCGTTACAAGGGACGGCCGCCGCGCCGGATGATCAGCTCGGCCAGCAGCAGGTCCTCGGCAACGTCCCCTTGAACGCCGGCGGCCGGCGTACCGCTGCATCCCGGGCGGACCTTTCTCAGGTCTCCCGCAGTACGACGACCGTGCGGGCGCCCATCGTGAGCACGTCACCGGGCTTGACCACGGACCCCGCCGGGTGGTCGGGGCACGTGGACACCACGACCTCGCCGGGCCCCGCCCAGTCATGGTCCGGCACCGTGACCGGCACCGGATCCGCTTCGGCGTTCAGCCAGATCAGGAACGAGCTGTCCCACTGCTGCTCGCCGCGCGGCCCGGGGGAGCGGAGCGGGTCACCGGTCACGAGCATGCCGACCACCGCAAGGGCGTCGTCCGCCCAGTCGTCGCCGGACATCTCCCGGCCGCTGGGGTGCAGCCAGACCAGGTCCTTGGGGCCGTCCTCGATCGTCGGCCGACCCTCGAACCAGTGCCGTTGCCGCAGCGCCGGGTGCTCGCGGCGCAGCCGGAGCGCGGCCTTGGTGATCTCGTAGACGTCCAGCCACGCGTCGTCGGCGCGCCAGTCGACCCACGACACCTCGTTGTCCTGGACATACGGGTTGTTGTTGCCTCCCTGGGTGCGGCCCCGTTCGTCGCCCGCGGTGATCATCGGGACGCCGTTGGACAGGCAGAGCGTGACCATCAGGTCGGCCGCGACGCGGCGCCGCAGCGCGACGACCGACGCGTCGTCGGTCTCGCCCTCGACCCCGAAGCTCTGCGACCGGTTGTTGTCGCTGCCGTCCTTGTTGCCCTCGCCGTTGCCCTCGTTGTGCTTCTTCTCGTAGGACACGAGGTCGCGGACGGTGAACCCGTCGTGGGCGGTGACGAAGTTCACCGAGGCGTACGGCGAGCGGCCGTCGTCGGCGTACAGGTCCGACGAGCCGGCGAGGCGGGTCGCCACGGTGCGGACGCCGCTGGAGCGACCTCGCCAGAAGTCGCGCATCGTGTCGCGGTACTGGTCGTTCCACTCCACCCAGGGCGGCGGGAACTCGCCCACCCGATAGCCGTCCCTCGAGGCGTCCCACGGCTCGGCGATCAGCTTCACGTGCCGCAGGGTCGGGTCCTGACCGATCGCCGTCATCAGGCTGCAGCCCAGGTCGACCTCGGAGCCGACCCGGGTCAGCGCCGACATGAGGTCGAAGCGGAAGCCGTCGACGTGCATCTGGGAGGTCCAGTAGCGCAGGGAGTCGAGGATCAGCCGCAGCGCGAACGGGTCCGCCGCCTGGACGGTGTTGCCACAACCGGTCACGTCCCAATAGGCGTCGTCGTACGGCTCGCCGGGCGGGGCGGGGTCGCCCCGGTGGTAGAAGCCCCGGTCGTCGAGGCCGCGGAAGGACAGAGTCGGGCCGGTTGCGTCGGACTCCGCGGTGTGGTTGTAGACCACGTCGAGGAAGACCTCGAGGCCGGCCGCGTGGAAGGCCCGCACCATCTCCTTGAACTCCCGCACCTGGCCGCCGCGGTCGCCGGCCGATGAGTACGCGTGGTGCGGCGCGAAGAACCCGATCGTGTTGTAGCCCCAGTAGTTCTCCATGCCCCGGTCCATCACCCGCGGCTCGCTGACGAACTCCTGGACGGGGAGCAGCTCCATCGCCGTGACACCGAGGTCGAGCAGGTAGTCGATGACCGCCGGCGTGGCGAGGCCGGCGTAGGTGCCCCGGAGCTGCTCGGGAACCCGGTCGTGGAGCTGCGTCATGCCCTTGACGTGCAGCTCGTAGATCACGGTGTCGCGCCAGCGCGTGTAGGGACGGCGGTCGTCGCCCCAGTCGAAGTCCGGGTCGTGGACGAGGACGCCCTTCGGCACGTACGGCGCGGAGTCGCTCAGGTCGCGGGTGTCCGGCGCGACCGTGTCGTACCCGAAGATCGCGGGGTGGTTCGTCAGGCCGCCGCTCACCGCGCGGGCGTAGGGGTCGAGCAGCAGCTTGTCGGCGTTGAAGCGCAGCCCCAGCTCCGGCTGCCACGGACCGTCCGCACGGAACCCGTAGCGGGTGCCGGGGGAGAGGCCGGGGAGGGCGCCGTGCCAGATCCCGAGCGACACCTCGGTCAGCTCGTGGCGGGTCTCGGTGTCGGAGTCGTCGAACAGGCAGACCCACACTCGGGTCGCCTCCGGGGCGCGCACCGCGAAGTTCGTGGCCTCGTCGCCGTGGTCGGCTCCCAGGGGCCAGGTGCGGCCGGGCCACACCGCGGCGGTCTCGCCGCGTCGGCTCCAGATTCCGGGGGTCACCCGCGACATTGTGACGGACGCTCGGCACAATGCCTGGGGAATCCCCCTGCTCGGTGGTCGAGCGAAGTCGAGACCACCTGGCGACGAGAGAGAAGAGACCCCCATGGCGGAGTTCGTGCGGCTCGAGGTCGACGAAGGCGTGGCGACCATCAGGCTCGACCGGCCGAAGATGAACGCGCTGAACAGCCAGGTGCAGGAGGAGATCCGCGCCGCGGCCACCGAGGCGAGCGAGCGCGACGACATCGTGGCCGTCGTGCTGTACGGCGGGGAGCGGGTCTTCGCGGCCGGCGCGGACATCAAGGAGATGGCCGACCTGTCGTACGTCGACATGGTCAAGCGCTCGGGCGCGCTCCAGTCGTCGTTCAGCAGCGTCGCCGCGATCCCGAAGCCGGTGGTCGCGGCGATCACCGGCTACGCGCTGGGCGGCGGTTGCGAGCTCGCCCTGTGCGCCGATCTGCGGTTCGCCGCCGAGGACGCCGTGGTCGGACAGCCCGAGATCCTGCTGGGCATCATCCCGGGCGCCGGCGGCACCCAGCGGCTGACCCGGCTGGTGGGTCCGAGCCGCGCGAAGGACATCATCTTCACCGGCCGCTTCGTGCAGGCCGACGAGGCGCTGGCGATCGGCCTGGTCGACCGGGTGGTGCCGGCCGTGCAGGTGTACGACGAGGCGGTGGCGTGGGCGCGGCAGTTCGCGGGCGCGGCGAGCTACGCCGTACGCGCGGCCAAGGAGTCCATCGACCGGGGCCTGGAGGTCGACCTCGACACGGGCCTGGCGATCGAGCGTCAGCAGTTCGCGGCGCTGTTCGCCACCGACGACCGCCGGATCGGGATGGCCTCCTTCGTCGAGAACGGCCCCGGAAAGGCGCAGTTCACCGGCCGCTGAGCCTGCCCGAAGGCGCTGCGCGGCCAGATCCGTTGTGGGATCCTTCCTCGGGAGCCCGGTGGCCGGCCGCCCGGCCCTCGACAGGAGTTGCGACGATGACACGCAAGACCGATGACGAGACCGATGACGAGACGACCGAGCAGCCGAAGAGGCGAAGGACGGCGGACGTGACTGCGACCGTGACTGCGACCGTGACGATGGTCCGCGCGCGAGCCGCGCAGGTCATCTGGATCATCTGCGTCATCGCCGCACTGCTCCTGGCCGCCGGCGCCCTGTGCATCTCGCTCAAGGCGAACCCCGCCAACGGGCTGGTGAAGTTCTTCGTCGACACGGCCGACAAGCTCGACTTCGGGGTGTTCTCGCGGGGCAAGGACGGTGTGGCCCACTTCAAGGGGCACAGTCAGGCCGCGCTGACCAAGAACGCCCTCGTGAACTGGGGCCTGGCCGCGCTCGTGTGGCTGATCGGCGGCAAGATCGTCGAGCGCATCGTCAAGCCCTGACCGCCCCGTACGGGTCGCCGAACCCTGAGATTCCGCTCAGAATCTGCGATCACCGGGCGCCGAACGCTGGCATTTGCCCGGTGGGTGTGGTGTGGTCAGTCGGTGGCGCCGGGACGGCGCTGACGACGACACCCGGAGGGTTTCAAACACATGTCATTGCGCATCACGAAGAATCTCAAGCTGACCGGCGCTGCCGGCGCGGCGGCGCTTGCGATCGGCTCGCTTGCCTCACCCGCACTTGCGGCATCTCAGCACATCACTTACACATGCGACGTTCTCGGTCCCACTGACGTGAGCCTCAACCCGGGCAGCATTCCGGCCACGATGGTTGCAGGTCAGACCAGCAAGCGCACGATGCACATGGTCGTGCACCTGGACGCCGTCCAGACCGGCACCGCCAAGACCTTCGGCGACTCGGTGGACGGCACCGCCGTCGCGACCGGGGCCAACAAGACGTTCCCCTTCAACATGACGATTCCGAACCAGTCCATTCCGTCCTCCGGCACCATGGACGTCAGCGCCTCGGGCCCCGGGAAGATCCGGCCCCTGCAGGCCGGCACTTGGACGGTCAAGGCCGGCGACATGGTGGCCACCCTGACGCTCCACGGTACGTCCGACACGACGGTCCCGCTGAACTGCGTCGCGCCGACCGACAGCACGACGCACTACGGCACGATCGCGGTCAGCAAGGACAAGACCACGACGGCTGTCACAGCGTCGTACGCCGCCGCGAAGGACATCGCGACCGGTAAGGCGAAGGTCAAGTCGCATTTCGGCCTCAAGGCGACCGGGAAGGTGAACTTCATCCTCAAGAAGGGCACTCACAAGATCAAGACGCTGTCGGGCGCCGTCAACAAGAAGGGCATCGCGAAGGTGCAATTCAAGAACGTCAAGTCGAAGGGCAACTACTCCATCACGGGTAAGTACCTCGGCGACCACAACCTCAAGGGATCGAGCGGCAAGGACACGTTCACGGTCAGCTGACGCTCGACCGCAACAACCTGGACCGCGCCCCGGCGACCTCGGTCGCCGGGGCCGTGTCGTTCTCGCGAATCGGCTCCGCTTCGAGCGTCGCTGTGTCACCGTGATCTTGCACCACCTTGCGAGTTCCAGCCTGCGTTGCCGCGCCGCGAGGGACGCGCCGCGACGACGACACTCAGGGGGTTCCACATGCCAGTCCACAACACGCTGACCCTGAAGCTCGCCGCCGCCGCCGCCGCTATGGCCCTGGCGGCCGCCGCGCTGCCGGCCGTGGCCGCGGGCGAGTTCAAGGCAGGTACGACGTACAACTGCAACGACGCGGCCGGCGCCGCGGTGACGTTCGCGATGAACACCGCGCCGACGACGATGGCGGTCGGCCAGACGGTGAAGGTGAAGGATGCGTCGAACATCACCCTCGACGCCGACACCACGACGTTTGCCCACGACATCCTCCTGTGGCACAAGGTCGGCGGCACCGTGAGCGCGCCCACCAGCCCGTACTCGGGCCTCAAGCTGACCATCCCGATCACCAAGCTGAACAACAACGGTGACGGCACGACCACGGCGCACGCCATCGGCAACGCGCTGCTGCGGTCGACCAAGGTCGGCACCTACACCGTGAAGTTCGGCGACATCGCGGCGACGCTGCAGGGCTACAACACCGACGGCAGCAAGAACGGCAACGCGCTGGTCTTCGACAGCAGCAACCCCAGCGCCCTCCCGTCGTGCGCCAACACGGGCGGCACGACCACCCCGAAGCACACCGGCGGCAACCCGGCCACGGTCAAGGTCGTCAAGGACAAGACGACGACCTCGGTCAGCGCAGCCTTCTCCAAGGCCAAGCACCACATCTCGTCCGCGGCCAAGGTGAAGTCGCACTTCGGCGTCAAGGCCACCGGCAAGGTGAAGTTCACCTTGAAGAAGGGGACGACCACGCTCAAGAGCGTGACGGCCACGCTCAACAAGAGGGGCGTCGCCTCGGCCACGTTCAAGAGCATCACCAGGGGCGGCAAGTACACCGTCAAGGCGTCGTACGCCGGCAACCCGGCGTTGAAGTCCTCGTCCGGCTCGAAGAGCCTCACCGTCGGCTGACCTGGCAGTTCCTGCCTGGGACACGTGCCCACGATCGTGACAGTGACACTGTGAGCGATGCCACCACCGCGCGAGTTCCACCAGCGTCGCGGCGCCTTGTAACCTCGCCACCACACCCGAGGACACAGGAGGGCCGTCGCGGCCATGAACATCGCTGTCTGTGTGAAGCACGTACCCGACGCCACCGGCGACCGGCATTTCGAGGACGACCAGACCGTCGACCGCGTCGGCGTGGACGGGCTGCTGTCCGAGCTCGACGAGTACGCCGTGGAGCAGGCGCTCCAGATCAAGGAGAAGGCCGACAACCCCGAGGACGTCGTGGTGACGGCGCTCTGCGTCGGTCCCGAGCAGGCGGTCGACGCCGTCCGCAAGGCGTTGCAGATGGGGGCGGACCGCGGTGTCCACGTGGTCGACGATGCGATCGCCGGCTCCGACGCCATCGCCACCTCGCTGGTGCTGGCCAAGGCGATCGAGAAGGGCGCCGAAGGCGGCGCCTACGACCTGGTGATCTGCGGCATGGCGTCGACCGACGCCTCGATGAGCGTCGTACCCGCGATGCTCGCGGAGCGCCTCGGGCTGCCCCAGCTCACGTTGGCCTCGACCGTCGAGACCCAGGGCGACCAGGTCCGGATCAAGCGCGACGGCGACACCGCCACCGAAGTGATCGGCGGCACCATGCCGCTGGTGCTCTCGGTGACCGACCAGTCCGGCGAGGCGCGCTACCCGTCGTTCAAGGGGATCATGGCCGCCAAGAAGAAGCCCCTCGAGACCCTCTCTCTGTCCGACCTCGGGGTCGACGCCGGGGACGTGGGCCTGTCCGTGGCGTGGTCCGAGGTCGAGGACACCACGGCCCGGCCGCCGCGTGAGGCCGGCGAGATCGTCAAGGACGAGGGCGGCTCGGGCGCCACTGCGCTGGCCGACTTCCTCGCCGCCAAGAAGTTCATCTAGAGGAGCCGAGGAGACACTGTCATGACCGAGATCCTGGTTCTGGTCGACCACGCCGAGGGCGCGGTCAAGAAGCCGACGTACGAGATGCTCACGCTGGCCGCCCGCCTGGGCGAGCCGTCCGCGGTGTTCATCGGTCCGTCGGAGGCGAACGCCGAGGTGGCCGAGGCGGTCAAGAAGTACGGCGCCGGCAAGGTGTACGCGATCGACGACGCGCCGCTCAAGGGCTTCCTGGTGGCGCCGAAGGCCGAGGCCTTGCAGCAGCTGGTCGAGAAGACCCAGCAGTCGGGGGGCGTGGGGGCGGTGCTGATCGGCTCGTCGGCCGAGGGCAAGGAGATCGCTGCGCGGCTCGCCATCAAGACCGAGTCCGGCCTGATCACCGACGCGGTCGACGTCGAAGAGGGGCCGGTCACGACCCAGAGCGTCTTCGCCGGCAGCTACACGGTGACGGCCAAGGTCACCAAGGGCACCCCGATCATCACCGTGAAGCCCAACTCGGCGGCCCCCGTCGAGGCCGAGGGCGCGGGTGAGCTGGAGGAGTTCGCGGTGACGGTCTCCGACGCCGCGAAGGGCGCGCAGATCGTGGCGTCGCAGCCCCGCAAGGCGACCGGTCGCCCGGAGCTGACCGAGGCCGCCATCGTGGTCTCCGGGGGGCGCGGCACCGGTGGCAAGTTCGAGCCGGTCGAGGATCTCGCCGACGCGCTCGGCGCGGCCGTCGGCGCGTCGCGTGCCGCCGTCGACTCCGGCTGGAAGCCGCACAGCTACCAGATCGGCCAGACCGGCAAGACCGTCTCGCCGCAGCTCTACATCGCGGCCGGCATCTCGGGCGCGATCCAGCACCGCGCCGGCATGCAGACCTCCAAGACCATCGTGGCGGTCAACAAGGACGACGAGGCCCCGATCTTCGAGCTCGTCGACTTCGGCGTCGTCGGTGACCTGCACACGGTCCTGCCTGCGCTGACCGAGGAAGTCACCAAGCGCAAGGGCTGAGGCCCAGGGCCCCCGACCGAGGAGGAACTCCGGCACCAGGTGCAGGTGATCCTCCACGGTTCCGGCTCGGGCCGACCCGTCGGATAGGGTTCAGCCATGCTCAGCCCGCTCATCATCAACCACTGGATCGTCGGGGGCACCGCCGTCGGCCTGCTCCTGCTCATGTTGCTGGCGTTGCTGGTCTTCGGCGCGGGACGCGAGCACAGCTGAGCACGGGCGCCGACGTGAACGCCCGCGCCCGCCGTGTCGGGGTGATGGGCGGCACGTTCGACCCGATCCATCACGGTCACCTCGTGGCCGCCTCCGAGGTGCAGTCGTGGTTCGGCCTCGAGGAGGTCGTGTTCGTGCCCACCGGGGCGCCGTGGCAGAAGTCCGAGCGCGTGGTCACCGCCGCCGAGGACCGCTACCTGATGACCGTGATCGCGACCGCCTCCAACCCGCGCTTCTCGGTCTCACGGGTGGACATCGACCGCGGCGGGCCGACGTACACCATCGACACGCTGCGCGAACTCCGGACGGCGTACCCGGATGCCGAGCTCTACTTCATCACCGGTGCCGACGCGCTGGCCGAGATCTTCACCTGGCGCGACGCCGAGGAGCTGTTCGGGCTCGCGCAGTTCGTGGGTGTCACGCGACCCGGCTACACCATGGACCCGACGACGTTGGGCCAGATCCCGGCCGACCGGGTGACCATGGTCGAGGTGCCGGCGCTGGCGATCAGCTCCACCGACTGCCGCCGTCGTACGACGCGTGGCCAGCCGGTGTGGTACCTCGTCCCGGACGGCGTCGTGCAGTACATCGCCAAGCACCACCTCTACCCGGCCACCGACCCCGAGGCAGGACGCCTCGCAGAAAGCGATCAATGACCGCCACCGACCACGCCGTCTCCCTCGTCCACGCCGCGGCCCGTGCAGCGTCCGACAAGCTGGCCCAGCACATCCTGGCGTTCGACGTCAGCGACGAGCTCGCGATCACCGACGCCTTTCTGCTCGCCTCGGCGACCAACGACCGGCAGGTCAAGGCGATCGTCGACGAGATCGAGGACAAGCTGCGAAGGATCGGTGCGAAGCCGATCCGCCGCGAGGGTGAGCGCGACGGTCGCTGGGTGCTGATCGACTACGGGGACATCGTCGTCCACGTGCAGCACGAGGAGGAGCGGCAGTTCTACGCCCTCGAGCGGCTGTGGCGTGACTGCCCCCTGATCGAGCTGCCTGCTGATGTGCGCGAGGCCAATGCTGGCTGAGCAGGGCGCGACGCGCCCGCCTCGAAACCTCCAGCCCCGCACGCTGGTCCTGGTCCGGCACGGGGAGACCGACTGGAACGCCCAGGAGCGCCCAGGGTCACGCCGACGTCCCGCTCAACACGGTGGGTCGTGTGCAGGCCGCCACCGTGGCACCCGTGTTGGCGGAGCTGGAGCCGGTTCGGCTCTGGTCGAGCGACCTTGCCCGCGCCATGCAGACCGCCGAGTTCGTCGCCGCGGCGACCGGCCTCGCGATCGAGCCGGACCCGCGGCTGCGGGAGTACGACGTGGGAATGCGCTCCGGGCTGACGCGGGAGGAGTTCGCGGCGATGTTCCCGCAGGAGTACGCCGCGTGGCTGGCCAACGACTCGTCACACCTGGTGCCGGGGGAGGAGTCCAGCGCGCAGGTGCACGACCGGGTGGTGCCGGCGCTGGCCGAGTGTCTGGCCGCGCTGTCGTGGGGTCAGACCGGGATCGTGGTGATGCACGGCGCCTGTCTCAAGGTCGGCCTGATGGGCCTGCTCGGCTGGCCGTGGGAGCTCGCCGCGTCTGTCCAGGGCCCGGAGAACTGTGGCTACTGTGTGCTGACCGAGCACGACGACCGCGGCCGCGTCCGGCTCACGTCGTACAACGAGAAGGCGGTCGGCGCCCGGCACGGACCCGATTTCGCAACCGATGGGCCGGTTGGCTAGGATTCCGCAGGTTGCCCGGCGTACCCCGTCGGGAGTGAGCACGGGGCTGTGGCGCAGCTGGTAGCGCATCTGCATGGCATGCAGAGGGTCAGGGGTTCGAGTCCCCTCAGCTCCACCGAACACGCAGGTCAGGGCCATGTTCTGAACCCTCACGAAGGGGAAAGGCATGGCCCGGTCACATAAAGGTCACACGAACGGGTCCGATCTCGACCGGTTGCGGAGTTGCCTCGGACGGTCTGGGTCGCGCTCGGCGCGCCCGGCGCACCTTGCTCCCATGGAGCCAACCAACACCACTGAGAGCAACGCGAACGACACCGCCCCGCTGACCGACGATGACCAGCGGACGGCCCAGGACCGCGGTCGTACACCACGTGCCTTGGACTCGACTCGCGAGTCGGTGGGGTGAGAGACGGTGGCCGGCTCAGGCGGGTTGCATGCTGCCC
>DAINSL010000082.1:0-10312 GCA_036741335.1 Nocardioides sp.
CCCGCCACAGCCAGCCACGGGGTGCCCGTGGTGGTCACCCGCACCCGTCCGTTCGGGGCGGCCACCAGCGTGTGGTGGCCCTTGAGCAGCACCGTGGCGGCGTACTCCCGGGCGGCCCGGCGCGCGAACGCCAGCTGGTCCGCCTCCACGTCGGCCCGCTCGACGCCGAGCATCGCGGCGAGCTCGCCGGCGTGCGGGGTCAGCAGGGCCGGGACGTCGAGCGGTGCGCTCAGGTGCAGGAGCGCGTCGGCGTCCACGACCAGGGGTACGCCGTCGCCCAGGGCCGCGGTCAGCGCGTCGGCCGCGTCGGCGTCGCCACCGGAGCCCACGACCCATGCCTGCACCCGCCCCTCCCCCGCGACCACCTCGGGATGCCGGGCCCGGACCGCGTCGGCAGCGCCACCGGCGTACCGCACCATCCCGGCCAGCCCGCAGGCCGCGCCGGACGTCGACAGCACGGCCGCCCCGGGGTAGCGGGCGGAGCCGGCCCGGACACCGACAACGCCGCGGGTGTACTTCTGCGCGTCGGACGCGGGCACCGGCAGCAGCGTCGCGACGTCCTCTGCCTGGAGCGCTGTCACCGCGGCCTCGGGCAGGTCGAGACCGAGGTCGACCAGGTGGACGACGCCGCACGCCGACGCCGCGGGCTCGACGAGATGGCAGATCTTGTGGGTGCCGAAGGTGATCGTGACGTCGGCGGTCACGTGGGAGCCGTCGATGCGTCCGGTGTCGACGGCGACGCCCGACGGCACATCCACGGCAACCATCGGTACGCCGGCCACGGCCCGGATCGCGTCCAGCGGCGGCTGCCGCAGCCCGGGCCGTCCACCGATGCCCACGATGCCGTCCAGCACCACGTCGGGGCGGGTGACATCGGCGAGCTCGACGACGCGCCCGCCGGCCCGTCGCAGGGCGGCCAGACCGGCCTCGTGCACCCGGTCGGCAACCGCCAGCATCTCCACGCCCGCACCGCGCCGTGCCAGCAGCGAACCGGCGTACAGCGCGTCGCCCCCGTTGTCGCCGGCCCCGACCAGGAGCAGGACGTGGCGGCCGTAGGCGCCGCCCATCTGGTCGATCACGGCCGTCGCCAGACCCGCCGCGGCCCGCTGCATGAGCGTGCCCTCGGGCAGCGTGGCCATCAGGGCGGACTCGGCCTCGCGGACCTGCGCGACCGTGTGGGCGGCCCTCACGACTCGAGCACCACCACGGCCGACGCGATGCCCGCGTCGTGGGAGAGCGACAGATGGATGTGGACCGCACCGATCTCGGCGGCGCGCGCCGCCACCGTCCCGCCGAGCGACAGCAGCGGCCGCCCCGACGACTCCGAGACCACCTCCGCGTCGTGCCAGGCGAGGTCGCCGGGCGCACCGAGCGCCTTGGCGAGCGCCTCCTTGGCCGCGAAACGCGCCGCCAGCGAGGCAGACGGCCGCGCGGCCTCGGCCGGGGTGAACAGCCGCTCCGTGAGTCCCGGCGTACGACGCAGCGACTCTGCGAAGCGCGAGATGTCCACGACATCGATGCCGACGCCGACGATCGCCACGACCCGGGCCGCCCTTACTCGACCGTGACGGACTTGGCGAGGTTGCGCGGCTGGTCGACGTCGTGGCCGAGCAGGGTCGCCAGCTCGCACGCGAAGAGCTGAAGGGGTACGACGGCGAGCACCGGCTGCAGCAGCGTCGAGACGCGGGGCAGCTTGATCAGGGTGTCGGCGTACTCCGCGACCTCCGGGTCGTCGTCCTCGGCCAGCACGATCGTCCGCGCCCCGCGCGCCCTGACCTCCTGGATCGCGCTGACCATCTTGTCGTGGAGCTGGTCGCGACCCCTCGGCGGCACGACGCAGAAGACCGGCAGGCCCGGCTCGATCAGCGCGATGGGCCCGTGCTTGAGCTCACCGGCGGCGAAGCCCTCGGCGTGGATGTAGGCCAGCTCCTTGAGCTTCAGGGCGCCCTCGAGTGCGATCGGGAAGCCGACGTGGCGGCCCAGGAACAGCACCACCTTCGCATCCTGCAGCTCCTCGGCCAGGGCGTAGAGGTCGTCGGCGTTGTCGAGGATCCGCTGCACATGGCCGGGCATGTCGCCCAGCTCGCCGACCACGCGCGCGATCTCGTCGTCGTACGACGTGCCCTTGACCTGGGCGAGGTAGAGCCCGAGCAGGTACGCCGCGATCAGCTGGGTCACGAAGCCCTTGGTCGACGCGACCCCGATCT
The DNA here is from genome assembly GCA_036741335.1 of Nocardioides sp. Lineage (GTDB taxonomy): Bacteria > Actinomycetota > Actinomycetes > Propionibacteriales > Nocardioidaceae > Nocardioides. Next base: position 2,208 of record DAINSL010000082.1, read on the forward strand.
CGGGGCCGGCGTGGGTGTAGATGACCGCGTCGGACTCGCGCGGGATCGTCGAGCCGTTGGTGTTGCAGATGGCGAGCACCTTGGAGCGCTGCTGCCGCGCGTGCCGGATCGCCATCAGTGTGTCGGCGGTCTCGCCGGACTGGCTGATCGCCACGACCAGCGTCGAGCGGGTCAGGATCGGGTCGCGGTAGCGGAACTCGTGGGCGAGCTCGACCTCGCAGGGGATGCGGGTCCAGTGCTCGATGGCGTACTTCGCGACGAGGCCGGCGTAGAACGCCGTACCGCAGGCGATGATGATGATCTTGTCGACCTCGCGGAGCTCGTCGTCGGAGATGCGCACCTCGTCGAGCTGCAGCCGCCCGTTCGCGTCGTGCCGGCCGAGCAGGGCGTCTCCGATCGCCCGGGGCTGCTCGAAGATCTCCTTGCGCATGAACCAGTCGTAGCCGTCCTTCTCGGCGGCGGAGAGGTCCCAGTCGACGTGGTACGGGGTGCCCTCGGCAGGTGTGCCGTCGAAGCCGATCACCGACACGTCGTCGCGGGTGATCGTGACGATCTGGTCCTGCCCGAGCTCGAGCGCCTCGCGGGTGTGCTCGATGAAGGCCGAGACGTCGGAGCCGATGAAGTTCTCGCCCTCGCCGAGGCCGACGACCAGCGGTGAGTTGCGGCGGGCGGCGACCACGCGGGAGGGGTCCCGGGCGTCGACGGCGACCAGGGTGAAGGCGCCCTCGAGCCGCTGGCAGACCTTCGCCATGGCGTCGGTGAGGTTGCCGCCACGGTCGAGCTCGGACTCGACCAGGTGGGCCGCGATCTCCGTGTCGGTCTCGGAGAGCAGGTCGTCGCCCGCGGCCTCGACCTCGGCGCGCAGCGTCGCGAAGTTCTCGATGATGCCGTTGTGGACGAGGGCCACCCGGCCGCGGTTGCCGAGGTGGGGATGGGCATTGACGTCGTTGGGGGCACCGTGGGTCGCCCAGCGGGTGTGCCCGATGCCCGTCGTCGACGCGGGAAGCGGAGCGTCGGCGAGCGCCTTCTCGAGGTTGGCGAGCTTGCCCGCGCGCTTCTGCCACGCGATGTCGCCGTCGGCCACCAGCGCGATGCCGGCGGAGTCGTAGCCGCGGTACTCCAACCGCCGTAGACCCTCGAGGACGACGTCCTGCGCCTGCTGGTCGCCGACGTACCCCACGATGCCGCACATGCCGCGGAGTCTATCGGCGCACCCGTGCGCCCCCGGACGGGCCGCGCGGCGCTGCTGGAACAATGCGCACATGCCCAACGGTGCGCACGGCGGCGAACCCTCGCCGTACGTCGAGCTGGACCGCTCCGCCTGGGCCCAGCTGGGGGCGCAGGTCGACCAGCCGCTCTCGGGCGAGGAGATCGCGCGGCTGCGCGGCCTGGGCGACCAGCTGGACCTCGACGAGGTGCAGCAGATCTACCTGCCGATCTCCCGGCTGCTCAGCCTGCGGGTCGAGGCGGCCCGCCGGCTGCACCGCAAGCAGGAGGAGTTCCTCCACCAGCCGCAGCAGCGCCGCACGCCGTACGTGATCGGTCTCGCGGGCTCGGTCGCGGTCGGCAAGTCGACGACGGCACGCGTGCTCCAGCAGCTGCTCGCGCACTGGCCGGAGCACCCCCACGTCGCCCTGGTGACGACCGACGGCTTCCTCTACCCCAACGCCGAGCTCGAGCGCCGGGGACTCCTTCAGCGCAAGGGCTTCCCGGAGTCATACGACCGGCGGGCCCTGCTGCGGTTCGTGGTCGACATCAAGTCCGGCAAGGACGAGGTCGAGGCGCCGACGTACTCCCACCTCGTGTACGACGTGGTGCCCCACGACCCCGTCGTCGTGCGGCACCCCGACATCGTGATCATCGAGGGCCTCAACGTGCTCCAGCCCGCCCGCGTCACCGACGCCGGCCGGGCGGGGCTGGCGCTGAGCGACTTGTTCGACTTCACCGTGTACGTCGACGCCGCGACCGCGGACATCCGGGCCTGGTATGTCGAGCGGTTCCTGCGGCTGCGCAAGACCGCCTTCGCCGACCCCGCGTCGTACTTCTCCCGCTACGCCGCCCTCTCGACCGACGAGGCGACCTCCACGGCCGAGGAGATCTGGGACACCATCAACGGGCTCAACCTGCGCCAGAACATCCAACCCACCCGCTCCCGCGCCATGCTCGTGCTGCGCAAGGACCGCGACCACTCGGTCCGCTACGTCCGCCTCCGCAAGCTCTGACCCGCCGCCGAGCCGGCCGGTGCGGCGACGACCGCGGCGATGGCGGTGGTGATGGGCACCGCGAGGACCAGCCCGATGCCGCTGGCGAGGGTGCGGACGACCTCCTCGGCGATCGCCTCGTTGGAGAGGAGGTCGAGTGCGGGGAGGTCGTAGATGGCCAGGAGCAGAAGCACGATGATCGAGGCGCCGGCGTAGGCGAACGCGATGGTGTAGATGGTCGACGCGATGTGGTCTCGGCCGATCCGCATGGCGCTCGCGAAGACTCCGCGACGCGACAGGTCGGGTGCCGCCGAGCGGAGCTCCCACACCGCCGAGGCCTGGGTGATGGTGACGTCGTTCAGCACACCGAGCCCGGCGATGATCAGCCCGCAGGTGAGCAGGTCGGGAAAGCTGAGGTGGTTGACGAAGCCGGACAGGATCCCGCCGGTCTCGTCCGGGACGCCCGTGAGCCGGCTCGCGTGTACGGCGTACAGGCCGATTCCGGTCGTGACGCTGATGCCGGCGAGGGTCCCGGCCAGGGCGGTGCTGGTGCGGAGGCTGGGGCCGTGTGTGAGGTAGAGGACCACGAACATGATGGCCGACGATCCGACGAGCGCGATCCAGACACCCGACTCGCCGGCGAGGAGCGCGGGGAGCATGAACTGGGTGATCATCACGGCGCTGAAGGCGAGGGCGACGAGTGCGAAGAACCCGCGCAGGCGTGCGACCCCGACGACGAGGGCGGCGAAGAGGGCGGCCAGCCAGAAGAGGGAGACATGTCGGTCGGTCTCGAAGTAGGTGTAGCTGGCCGGTTGGCCGTGGCTCGGCGGCGTGCGGATCAGCTCGACCCTGTCGCCCGCACGGAGTCCCGAGCGGGCAACCTCGGCCGGAACGTCCACGGTGACCTGCCCGGCTGAAGTGGAGCCGAGGGCGGCCGCGATGTGTCCGCACGTCGTCACCGAGGTCGGGGTGCTCTTGCTCGGGCACGCCGGTTGCACACGGGTGACCGTCGCGTGCGGAAAGGTGACGCCCGGTGCCGCGAACGCTGCGGAACTGGGGATATGGGGCGCGTCGCTGGAGTGCGGCCAGAGGGTCCAGAGGCCGACCACCGTCGCCATCGCCGCGAGAGCCAGGACCGCCAGCAGCGCTACCCGGGGAAGGCGGCGGATGCTGATGTCGTCGACGCGGTGCGCGTGGCTATGGCTACCCATACGACTTCTCCCTGCGTGCGCTGATGCTCCCAGCAGCCTGCCAGTCCGCCGGGCAGCCGGCGCCGCGGGGACCGGAAAGCGCCCGCTGAGGTGGAACGGGGTGGGCGCCGATTCACAGGTGCTTCTGGTACTCCAGCAGCTGCTCGATGACGCGATAGCCGAGGGCGTCGTTGACGGCGTTCATGTGCTCGTTCACGTCGGCGTTGCTGGTGACGACCAGCTCGCACTCGGGGAACTCCGCACGGAGGGCGCGATGCGTGGCCAGCTTCATGCCCAGGCCCAGTCGATGCCCCCGCGCCTCGGGCATCACCATCGTGAGCCCGATGTAACCGACCCGGGGTGAGGCGAGGTTGACCCGGGCGTCGGTGCAGCCCACCAGCCGACCGTCCGGCGTCACCGCGGCGGCGAGGAACTTGGCCTGCCCGATCGCGACGGCCCGGCGCTCCCCGGACCGCAACCGGTCCACGGTCCATTCACCGTCCTCGAGCTCCAGCTCGCCGACCGGCGTCATGGCGATGAAGCCGCCGATCATGTCGCAGAAGTCCTGCGCGTAGTTGTCGGGTACGGCGTCGCGCCACGACTCGATCCGATAGTCACCGAGCGCGGCCGCGATCTCGTCCTCGAGCGCCCGCCAACCAGGCTCGGAGGCGGCGAGATCGATCGCCTTGGCTCCCTCGCGGTTGGCCACCACATACCCCCGCGCGTCGCCGAACGAGGCGCCGGCGCTGGTGCCGCCCGGGGGCGTGAACACCTCCACCAGGGCGAGCTCGCGCCCCGCCGCGCGCGCACGCCGTTCGACCTCGTCCAGCAGCAGGGTGCCTACCCCGCGACGGCGGTGGGGCCACTCGACGAAGACGTCGAGGTACGACATCCGCAGGTTGTCGCTCATCGGCAGGTTGATCAGGCCGGCGCCGACCATCCGGTCACCGTCTTGCGCACCGAAGAGCTCGACGTGGAAGTCCGGATGCTCGGTGGGCAGCGCGACGCGGGCGACCTCCCACGCGGGGAAGTAGTCGATCGGCCGATCTGACTGTGCGTCGTGGCTGACCTCCCACCACCGGTGCAACGTCGTTTCGTCGGCCTTGTCGACGTCGCGGATCTCGATCACGGGTCAGAGGGCGAGGCGACGGCGTACGACGTCGGCCAGGCGGTCGGCCACGGCGCGGGCCTCATCGGACGACGCGGCCTCGACCATCACCCTGACCAGCGGCTCGGTGCCCGAGGGCCGGAGCAGGATCCGGCCGGAGTCGCCGAGCTTGTCCTGCTCCACGGTGACCGCCGCCGCGACCTCGGGGTCGTCGGTGCGGGTACGGTCGACGCCGGGGACGTTGACCAGGACCTGTGGCAGGCGGGTGACGACGGAGGCGAGCTCACGCAGCGACGACCCGGTGCGAGCCATCCGCTGCAGGATGTGCAGCGCGCTGAGGATGCCGTCGCCGGTGGTCGCGTGCTCGCTCATGATGATGTGCCCGGACTGCTCCCCGCCGAGGGTGAAGCCGCCGTCACGCATGGCCTCGAGCACGTAGCGGTCGCCGACCGTGGTCTGGTGGACGGTGATGTCGGCACGCTGCATCGCCTGGACGAACCCCAGGTTGCTCATCACAGTTGCCACGACGGTGTCGTGGGCGAGCCGGCCGCGTTCGTGCAGCTCGAGGGCGAGCAGCGCCATCATCTGGTCGCCGTCCACGGTCGCGCCGGTGCGGTCGACCGCCAGGCACCGGTCGGCGTCGCCGTCGAGGGCGAAGCCCGCGTCGGCGCCGTGCTCCAGCACCGCTTCTCGCAGCCCCGCCAGGTGGGTCGAGCCGCACCCCTCGTTGATGTTCACGCCGTTGGGCTGGTCGTTGATCGCGACCACTGCGACGCCGGCTGCACGCAGCGCCATCGGCCCCACCTCGGACGCGGCGCCGTTCGCGCAGTCGAGCACGACGCGCAGCCCGGCCGGGGGATGGTCGAGGGTGCCGACCAGGTGATCGGCGTACTCCTCGACGCTCGTGGCGTACGGCGTGACCCGGCCGATGTCGGCCCCGGTCGGACGGTCCCAGTCCTCGCCGAGACGTGCCTCGATCTCGCGCTCCAGCGAGTCGTCGAGCTTCACCCCGCCACGAGCCAGGAACTTGATGCCGTTGTCGGGCATCGGGTTGTGCGATGCGGAGATCACCACGCCGAGGTCGGCGCCGAGCGCGTCGGTCAGGTAGGCGACCCCGGGGGTCGGCAGCACCCGCAACCGCAGCACGTCGACGCCGGCCGAGGCCAGGCCGGCGACCACGGCATGCTCGAGGAACTGCCCAGAGATCCGGGTGTCGCGACCGACCACTGCCACCGGGCGCTGCCCGGTGAAACCACCGTGGGCGACCAGCACGCGGGCGGCGGCCACTCCGAGGTCGACCGCGAGCTCGGCGGTGATCACACCGTTGGCGAGCCCGCGGACGCCGTCGGTGCCGAAGATGCGAGGCATCCCGTGGTCAGCCAGGCCTGCGGATCAGCGCTTGCTGAACTGGGGCGCCTTGCGGGCCTTCTTCAGACCGGCCTTCTTGCGCTCGATCACACGCGCGTCGCGGGTCAGCAGGCCGGCCTTCTTCAGGGTGGGGCGGTTGGCGTCGAGGTCGATGGTGTTGAGGCACCGGGCCACTCCGAGGCGCAGCGCACCGGCCTGCCCGGTGATGCCACCGCCGTGGATGCGGGCGATCACGTCGAACCGGCCCTCGAGTCCCAGCGCGGCGAACGGCTCGTTCACGACCTGCTGGTGCAGCTTGTTCGGGAAGTAGGAGTCCAGAGTGCGACCGTTGACGGTCCACACGCCGGTGCCAGGCATGATCCGGACCCTGGCCACGGCCTCCTTGCGGCGCCCGGTGGCGGCCGCGGGAGCGATGGTGGCGGGGCGAGCCGGGTCGGCCGCCGCGCTGCTCTCGGAGGTGTAGGCGAGACCCTGCTCGTCGGCCTGGAACGTCTCGGCCCCGGCCTCGGTCGTCTCGGTCTCACCCTCGGTGCTCTGCAAGGTGTCGACGGTGTCAGCCACGGAAATACCTTCGCTTCTCTGCTCAGTCGGCGGGGTCACTGGGAGACCTGGGAGATCTCGAACGGCTTGGCCTGCTGGGCCTGGTGCGGGTGGGTGGGTCCGGCGTACACCTTGAGCTTCTTGAGCACCTGGCGGCCGAGCTTGTTCTTGGGGAGCATGCCCCACACGGCGTTCTCGATCGCCTTGCGGGCGTCCTTCTCCAGCATCTGTCCCATCGGCGTGGCCGTGAGGCCGCCCGGGTAGCCGGAGTGACGGTAGGTGAGCTTCTTGGTGAGCTTGTCGCCGGTCAGCGCGACCTTCTCCGCATTGACGACGATGACGAAGTCACCCATGTCCATGTGCGGGGCGAAGGTGGGCTTGTGCTTGCCGCGCAGGAGGTTGGCGGTCTGTACCGCGAGGCGCCCGAGGATCACGTCGGTGGCGTCGATGATGTGCCACTCGCGGTGGATGTCACCGGGCTTGGGGCTGTACGTGCGCACGTGCGTGCCTTACTGGTTCGTCGGGCCCGGCGGACGATCGGCCACCGGGAGGTGGTGCCGCGACCTCTGACGAACACTGCCCGGCTCACTGCTTGAATCCAACAGGGCGTCCGGGTCTGCACCCGACGAGTCAGGCGCGGCAGGAGTCGCGACCGCACAATCTACCGGCTGCGCAGGTCGGGCGCCAAAACGATGCCTTCCGGGTCCGAACCGGATTCGCTCTCCTCAGAGCGCCGGACTAAGTTGGAGCGGTGACCCACTCCCTCAGTGTCCGCGACAACCGCACCGGCCAGGAGTACGACGTGCCGATCGAGAACGGCACGGTCAGGGGCGCGGATCTCGGCAAGATCAAGGGTGCCGACGGCGAACCGCTGGCCGTCTACGACCCCGGTTTCGTGAACACGGCCTCGTGCAAGAGCGCCGTCACGTTCATCGACGGTGACGAGGGGATCCTGGAGTATCGCGGGTACCCGATCGAGCAGCTGGCCGAGAAGTCGACCTTCCTCGAGGTCGCCTACCTGCTGGTCCACGGCGAGCTGCCGACGCAGACCGAGTACGAGACCTGGGTGCACGACATCACCTACCACACGTTCGTGCACGAGAACGTCAAGAGCTTCATGGAGGGCTTCCGGTACGACGCCCACCCGATGGGCATGCTGATGGCGTCGGTCGGCGCGCTGTCGACGTTCTACCCCGACGCGCGTGACATCCACGACGACCGGATTCGCCGGCTCCAGATCGTGCGGATGATCGCGAAGATGCCGACCCTCGGCGCGTGGTCGTTCCGGCACGCGCAGGGCAAGCCGTTCGTCTACCCCGACAACGAGCTCGGCTACACCGCCAACTTCCTGTCGATGCTGTTCCGCATGAGTGAGGACCGCTTCGGGGCTGACGAGCGGCTGGTGAAGGCCCTCGACGTGCTGTTCATCCTGCACGCCGACCACGAGCAGAACTGCTCGACCAACGCCGTACGCTCCGTCGGCTCCTCGCAGGTCGACCCCTACTCCGCCGTCGCGGCCGGTGTCGCGGCGCTCTACGGCCCGCTGCACGGCGGGGCCAATGAGGCGGTGCTCCGGATGCTGCGCCGGATCGGGTCGAAGGAGAACATCCCCGACTTCATCGCGGGCGTGAAGGACGGCAACGAGCGGCTGATGGGCTTCGGCCACCGGGTCTACAAGAACTACGACCCGCGCGCCAC
>DAINSL010000083.1:0-10303 GCA_036741335.1 Nocardioides sp.
GGTCGTGCCTTCGGGCTGGACGCCCGCCGGGCTCGTCCACCACCTGGTCAACGTCGAGCGTCGCTGGCTGCGCTGGGGGTTCCTGGCCGAGCCGGTCCCCGACCCGTGGCGGGATGCGACTGCGGACGACGGCTGGGTCACGCCCGACGCGTCGCCGACGGAGTTACGGCGGCTCCTCGAGTCGGCAGGAACCCGTTCCCGTCGATCGTCGAGGCCCACGAGCTGACGGACACCGCGGCGGTCGGTGGCCGCTTCGCCGACGACGCGTCAGCCCCTCAGCTGCAGTGGATCCTGCTGCACCTGATCCAGGAGTACGCGCGTCACACCGGGCATCTGGACATCGCTCGCGAGCTGATCGACGGAAAGAGCGGCGAGACGCCCTGACCCGGCCGTAGCCGTACAACCACTGAGCAAAGGGGCTTAGCGGCGCGGCAACCCCGCGTCCTTGCTGCCGCCCACCCAGCGTTGACTCAGCGGTCCTGCGGACCTCAGCTCAGGTGAAGCACGCGCATCGTGCGCTTGGCCATGTGCTTCTCGCCCAGCGCGTTGGGGTGCACGACGACCGGGTTGGTGCCCTGCAGCACCGGCTCGACCCAGCGCACGCCCATCGCCCGGCAGGCGTCGTGGCCCTCGGAGACCTTGTTCAGGTTGACGTAGGTCGCGCCGGCCGCGGCGGCCGCACGGCGTACGGCGTCGTTGAGCGTGGCCTCCACGTTGCGCAGGTAGGGCACGTCACCCTTCGCCACCGGCATCTTGTCGAAGCAGCCGTCGGTCTTCGGCAGGATCCACGGGTAGCCGAGGATCGCGACCGTTGCGTGCGGCGCCTTGTGACGCACGGCCTTCAGGGACTTCACGAGGGCCGGGTAGGTCTTCTGGTTGATGTCGTGCACGAAGGACTTGCCGTACATGTCCTTGCAGGGACTTCCCTGCCCGAGCGTCGAGAGTCCGGCGGCGCCGCACTCGGCGATCGCGTCGACGAACGTGTTGTTGTCGTTGCCGCCGATGGTCATCGTCACCAGCTGGGTGCGCTTGTGCACGGCGTCCAGCTGCGGCACGACGCCGGGGTACTGGCCGGTGAAGAAGTCCTTGGTCTGCGCCGCTCCGCAGGTGACGTCGGTGAACGACGCCCCGGTCTTGCCCGCGATCAGGTGCGGGTAGTCGCTGGTCGACCGCGCACAGAGCGGGCTGGTCGGGTCGGGCGGCAGCACCCCCGAGGCCGCGCTGTAGGAGTCGCCCAGGGCGACGTACCGAAGCGGGGTCGTGGAGGCGTGGGACGGGGTCGTCGCCGCGATCACCGACGTGAGCGCGGCGACAATCACTGGGGCGCCTGCGGCGAGGGACGCGAGAGTACGGCGGTGCATGCGGAGCCTTCCGGTCGGGGCACGGACAAGTGATCAACGACCCAGCGCTGCCGAGGTAACGCACCGTGCCTGCCCCGACCGGCCTCAGAGCCGGGCGACGTAGCGCCGCCCACGAAGCGCCTCCTCGACCAGCCCCGCCCCGCGGCGTACGCCGAGCAAGCGGGCCTCCTCGGCCTGCCAGGTGAGGATCGCGGCCTCGACGATGTCGGGCTCGGCGACCTCGCGCAGCCCCGAGCGAGCCTCGCTCAGGCCGCGCCGGCAGGCCGCCTGGTTCGCCTCGAGGTGGAGCACCGCGAAGCGGGCGAGCACGACCGGGTGCTTGCGGAGCGCGGGATAGGCGCGGTAGTCGGGCGGGCACTGGTCGAGCAGCCAGTTGCAGGCCGAGCGCTCCCAGTCGGGGGCGTCGGGTGGGCGGACCTCGCGGGGCCAGCCGGGCGGAGCGACGAGCATCCCCTCATCATGAGTCGAACATGTGTTCGAGTCAATCCAGAGCGGCGAAACGCTCCTCCAGCTCGCCCAGGCCGGGGTCGCGGAGCCCGGCGGCGCCGTGACGCCACCAGATCTCGGGATAGATCAGCTGGCCGGTCATCCACGGCTCATGCGCCTCGAACACGACCACCTGGAACGCGGCCCGGGGCGTGCGCTCGAGGGCCGCGGGCAGGAAGCCGAACCGGTCGGCGCGGGCGAAACCGCGGGCGCCGTAGTAGAACGGGCTGCCCTCGAGGAACAGCGCCGGCGTCCCGCTCTCCCGGGCCGTCTCGACAGCGGCCGCCAGGAGAGCGGTGCCGATCCCGGACCGCTGCCGATCGGGTACGACGGACAGGGGGCTGAGCATCCACACGTCGACCAGGTCCTGCCGCGCGTCGACCCAGGCACCGCTGAGCCCCACGTGCCCGACGACCGCGCCACTCTCCTCCGCGACCAGCCCGGTCCGGCGGTGCTCCCCGAGCCCGGACCAGATGTCGGCGACGTCCTCCCCGTGCTGGTCGCGACCCCCGTCGCCGAACGCAGCGGCGATCACGCGCCGTACGGCCGCACGGTCTGCGGGCTGCTCCGGGCGGATCTCGAAACTCACGCGCCGATGCTGTCACGCGCCGTTAGCGTGCCGCCATGGAGATTGCGTCGCTGGCCTACCGCACCGACCTGGCGATGCTGGAGTACTCCGGGAGCATCGTCGAGGACCGCGGCGACTACCTCGTGGTCCGCACGCCCGACAACCCGACGTTCTGGTGGGGGAACCACCTCCTGCTCCCCGAGGCGCCTCGCGACGAGCCGGAGGCCCGCGCATGGGTGGCCACCTTCGAGCGGGAGTATCCCGAGGCCAGGCACCGCACCTTCGGCGTCGACGGGGTGGACGGGACCGTCGCCGATCTGGCGCCGTTCGCCGCGCTCGGGATGGAGACCGAGGCGCTGACCGTGATGACCACCGAACAGGTGCACGCGTCGCCCCGGCCCAACACCGACGCGACGATCCGACAGCTCGCCTCCGACGACGACTGGGCGCAGCAGATCGAGCTCACCCGCGTCGGCGAGACGACCGGCTACGACCTGCCCTTCGTCACCGCCCGGGCCGCAGCGGAGCGACGCCTCGCCCAGGACGGTCGCGGCGCCTGGTGGGGCGCGTTCGACGGAGACCGACTGCTGTCCTCGATGGGTCTCTTCACCGCGTCCGAGGGCCTGGCTCGCTTCCAGGCGGTCAAGACCCACCCCGACGCACGCGGCCGCGGGCTCGCCGGCACCCTCGTGCACCGGGTCAGCCGCTACGGCTTCGAGGAGCTCGGGGCGAGGACCCTGGTCATGGTCGCCGATCCGGAGTACCTGGCGATCCGGATCTACCGCTCGGTCGGGTTCTCCGACACCGAGCGCCAGCTGCAGGTCACCCGCAAACCGCTGGACTGAGTCGGGTCAGGGGTTGGCACTCGCGAGGTTGTGGACGCCACCCGCGCACGAGGCGAACGACGCCTCCGGAGCGGTGTGCCCGTCGCCGTAGAAACCGAGGAAGATCGGCAGCCGCGGGTCGTTCGGGCCCTTGAGCTCGAGCTGGGCGTTCCAGACCGTGACCACCACCGGCGCGGGCAGCCCGTCGTACGGCGAGAGGATCGTCTTCTTGCTCTTCACCGTGCCGAGCGCGGTCTCCAGCTCGGTGATGGCCGACTCGGAGAGCCCCGGCTGGTAGGTGACCCACACGGTGCCGTGCTCGAGCGCGTGGACGGCGTTCTCGTTGCGGATCTGCTCGGTGTAGACGCCGCAGTCCTCCCACTCCGGGTCGTGCGGGCCGCCGGCCGGAGGGGTCTGGGCATAGACGACGGGGTCCGTGGTGTGGTCGCCACCCGCGTAGTCGAACGTCTGCACACCAGCGAGCTCAGGGATGTCGGTGTGGGGATCCCCACCGCGAGACGGCTGCTGCAGGCGGTAGATCTGGAAGCCGATCCCGCCGAGCAGCGCCACCAGGACGAGCGCGAAGATCACCCGCTTGAGGTTGGGGTTCGCGCCACTGGGGGCGGTGCTGGACACGCGGGCAGGCTACCGGCCGCCGGGTCACGAACAGGGCGAATCGAGAGTGCCGAGAGGCGTGTCACGCGAGCGAACGGACCAGCAGGGCGACCGCGGAGGCCGTGCAGATGACCAGGACGCAGCGGCGGAAAATCACCTGGTCGATGTGATCGCGGGTGGCGCTGCCGACCAGGAACCCCACGACGACGCCGGGCGCGAACGCCAGGGCGAGCTCGGACGCCGTACGGTCCAGCGAGCCCGAGATCGCCAAGCCGCTCAGGCTGATGATCACGCCCACGAAGAAGAACACCGAGAGGGTCGCGCGGACCACCTCCGGCCGCTCCCGCTGGAAGAGAAGTGCGATCGGTGGGCCACCGATCGACGTCGCCGTCGCCGAGGCGCCGGCGACGAAGCCGGCGATGGCCAGGCTGGTCGGGTTGAGAGGTACGACGACGGTGCGGATCGTGAGCGCCACGGCGAGCAGCACCATGAACGCCAGCGCGACCCCGATCTGCGACTCGGTGAACGAGCCGACCAGCCAGGCGCCCAGCACCGTGCCCGGGACCCGCGGCGGCAGCGACCAGGCGACGGCTCGCCAGTCGACGTGGGTGTGCTCCCCGGCCAGCATCAGCCCGGAGATGAGCAGCGCCAGCCACAGCGGCAGCGCGGGCACCAGCGACGGCGCGACGAGTGCGACCACGGGCGCGGTGACCACGCCGAGCCCCAGGCCAACGACGGCCTGCACAAAGGCGCCCGCGGCTGCCACCAGGCCGATCAGGACGACGACCTGCCAGGAGAGATCGGCCAAGGTCAGCCGCGCATCGGCCCACCGGGCCGGTCGTAGGACTCCGCAACGATCTCGGCGACGACCGACAACGCGATCTCGCCCGGCGCCTTGCCGCCGAGGTTGTGCCCGGCCGGGACGTGGAGCTTCCCCAGGCCCGGCACGCCTTCGGCCTCGAGCTCGGCGAGCAGGCCCTCGGCACGACGCCGACTTGCCATCATCGCGACGTAGGACGCTGGAGATGCCAGCGCCTCGCGCAGGAACCGTGGCGCGTCCGGCGCGTCGTGGTCGCACAGGACGACCGCGTCCCCCTCGACCGGATTCAGCGAGCCGAGCCCGGGACCTCCGTCGTCCTCGGCGAGCACGACGACCTCGCGGCCCGCGGCGCTGGCGATGGCGTCGAGCGCGGCCGAGATCGGGTTGGCGGTGAGCACCAGGATGCGGCCGTGCGCAGCCGGGTCGTCGGACCAGGATTGCTCGCGTGCGGTCATGGGCTCAGCCTTCCAGGAAGGACATCCGGACCTCACGGTCGGGGTTGTCGGCGTTGAGATCGACCAGGCAGATGCTCTGCCAGGTCCCGAGCGCGAGGCGCCCGCCGATCACCGGGACCGTGGCGTACGGCGGCACCAGCGCCGGCATCACGTGCGACCGCCCGTGGCCGGTCGAGCCGTGGCGGTGCCGCCAGCGGTCATCGGCCGGGAGCAGGTCGGCGAGCACGGCGAGCAGGTCGTCGTCGGACCCGGCGCCCGTCTCCAGGATCGCGATGCCCGCGGTCGCGTGCGGCACGAAGACATGCAGCAACCCCGACGACGACCCGCCGTACGACGAGACGAACTCGGCACACTCCCGCGTGATGTCGTGTACGGCGTCCCGACTGCCGGTGTGGACGTGGAAGGTCTCACTCCGCATCGGAGAGACGCTCCTCGATCCGCGCCACCTTCCGCTCGAGCTGTCCGGTGTCGTGGCCGGCCCGCAGGTCGGCCTTGAGCACGAGCCCCACGCGGGGTGAGGTCTCGGCGACGGTGAAGACGGCCTTCTTCACCACCGCCATCACCTCGTCCCATTCCCCCTCGATGTTGGTGAACATCGCGTTGGTCTCGCACGGGAGCCCGGACTCGCGGATGACCCGGACGGCCTCGGCCACCGAGGCGCTGACGCCACCCGTGTCCCGATCGTCGTCGGGGCCGCCGGAGGGACTGATGCTGATTGCCACGATCATGCGGCCACCCTGCCACGCCTCGCCCACTAGCAGGGCTGACGCCGTACGGCGCACGCCGGCACCCTGAGTCCGACCCGGCCTGCCCCTAGGGGTATCGGGGCCCGGACCAGTGGTTGCTCAGCACTCTCCCCGATGCCGCGGGGTGGCCTCGACCGCCAGAGTCGGCGTCATGATCACGCTTGACTCACTCACCAAGACCTACGGCGGCTTCACCGCCGTCGACCAGGTGTCGTTCCGGGCCGAGCCCGGCCGCGTCACCGGCTTCCTCGGCCCCAACGGCGCCGGGAAGTCTACGACGATGCGGATCATCGTCGGGCTGACCCCTGCGTCCTCCGGTTCCGCCAGGGTGCTGGGCCGCCGGTACGCCGACCTGCCCAACCCGGGCCGCGAGATCGGTGTCCTCCTGGATGCCTCAGCGCAGCACGCCGGGCGCACCGGACGAGAGATCCTCACCCTTGCCCAGCGCACCATGCGCGTGCCGAGCCACCGCGTCGACGAGATGCTCGACCTGGTCAGCCTGACGCCGACCGAGGCGGGCCGCCGGGTGCGGGACTACTCGCTCGGGATGCGCCAGCGCCTCGGCATCGCCACCGCCCTGATCGGCGACCCAGAGGTCCTGGTGCTGGACGAGCCGGCCAACGGCCTCGACCCCGCAGGCATCCGGTGGATGCGCGACCTGCTGCGGGGCTTCGCCAACCGCGGCGGCACGGTGCTGCTTTCCTCGCACCTCCTGCACGAGATCGAGGTGGTCGCCGACGACCTCGTCGTGATCGGCAACGGCCGCATCGTGGCCTCCGGCACGAAGGGCGACCTGCTGGCGTCCGCCGGCACCTTCGCCGGCGCCGCGGACGTCGCCACGCTCGCTGCCGCCCTCACCACGGCCGGACACACGGCCACTCCCGGTCTCGGCGGCATCCGCACCGACGCAGAAGCCGCCGAGGTCGGACGCGTCGCGCTCGCCGCCGGCGTACCCCTGACCGAGCTTCGCCCCGCAGACGGGGCGGGCCTCGAGGAGATGTTCCTCGAGCTCACCGCAGACAACGCCCGAGAGGAAGTAGCGGCATGAGCACCGCAACCAGCGAGGGCGCCGTCGTCGACGTGCGCGCCGTCGAGAAGACCCAAGCGGGCAACCGCCGCGACCCGATCCCGTTCCGGACCGTCGTGGGGGTCGAGCTGCGCAAGATGTTCGACACCCGGTCCGGCTTCTGGATGATGGTCGGCATCGCGGCGGCGGGTCTGATCGCGACCGTCGCCGTCATCCTGTTCTCCTCCGACAGCGGCCTCACCTACGACAGCTTCGCGGGCGCCGTCGGCGTCCCGATGACCATCCTGCTTCCGGTGCTGGCGATCCTGTCCGTCACCGGCGAGTGGAGCCAGCGGGCCGGGCTCACCACGTTCACCCTGGTGCCGCACCGGGGTCGCATCATCCGCGCCAAGCTCGCGGTCACCCTCCTCGTCGGGCTGGCCTCGATGGCCCTTGCCCTGTCCATCGGTGTGGTCGGGAACGTGGTCGGCAGCACGCTCGCGGGCGTCGACACCACCTGGGACCTGGGTCCCACCGCGATCGCCTACATCGTCGGCGCCGACCTCCTCGGCATGCTGGTCGGCTTCATGCTGGGCGTCGTCACCCGGAACTCCGCGGCCGCGATCGTGAGCTACTTCGTGTACTGGTTCGTGTTCCCGAGCCTGTCCATGCTCCTGGCGGACAACAACGCTTGGTTCGCGAAGGCGCAGCCCTGGCTCGACTTCAACCACGACCAGGGCGGGCTGTACGACGGTGGCTTCACCGGCCAGGACTGGGCCCAGCTGGCCCTGACCGGCTCCGTGTGGCTGCTGCTCCCTCTCGCCTTCGGTGTCTGGCGGATGCTGCGCGCCGAGGTGAAGTAGCCAGCGGGTGGCGGGCTCTGACGCCTACTCCCCCGCCGGGCTGGCCAGCGGCTCCCCGTCGAGGTCGGGCACGAGGGTCCGCAGCCGGGCCAACGCGTCACGGCCCTGCGACTTCACCGTGCCGACGGCGATGCCCAGGGCGTCGGCGGTCTGGGCCTCGGTGAGGTCGTCGAAGTAGCGCAGCACGATCACGGCCCGCTGGCGCGGCGCCAGCTGAGCCAGCGCCTGGCGCAGCACGACCTGCTGGTCCATGTCATACCCGGGCAGCGGCCGGTCGCGCACCTCCGGCACGGGAGTCTCGCGCCACCGGCCGCGCCGCCACCGCGAGATCGACTCGTTGACCAGGATCCGGCGTACGTAGGGCTCGTGCTCGCGCAGCCGACCCCACTTCGGCACCGCCTTGATCAGGGCCGTCTGTACGAGGTCCTCCGCGTCCTGGTGGTCGCCGGTGAGGAGGTACGCCGTGCGCAGCAGCGCCCCGGAGCGCGCGGCCACGAACTCGGCGAAGTCGTCAGCGTCGGACACGTCTGCTCCTCAGCACCAGCAGGGCGACAGCTCCCGCGAGCAGCAGCGCGGCGAGCGACCCACCGGCGACCCAGCGCGGGTTCCACGGGCGCGGCGGCGCGATCGCCGCCACCATGGTGGCGTGACGCAGCGCGTCCCCGGCCAGCGCGACGCCGAACCACGACGACCCGGTGCGCTGGTAGCCGGTGCCGGTCAGGGTGGTGCGCGCACCGGTGTGCACGTCGACGACCCAGAACGCCTCTCCGGTGGCGAGCAGCTGCTCGGCCACCACGTGTCCCGCGTCGGCCCAGCAGAGCACGTACAGGTACGACCGGCCCCCGGGCACCTCCGACAGCTGCGCGTAGGCCTGTCCTGACTGTCGCTGCGCAAGGCTCCCGACCATGAGTGGCCCGGAGGTCGATCCGCTCCCGTAGGGGTTGCCGAGGTTGCCCGCGACGCGCTGCCTCTCCGCGTCGTACGCCACGCTCTGGAGCTGGCCGGACAGGCGGATCGTCTGCTTCACCGTGTCGTTGGCGTCGTAGACCCGCAGCACGCGGTGGTCGACCATCCCGGCGTACCCACGCGTGCTCGCGACCGGGATCGCCAGCACGTTCGTGCCCGCGAGCCGGGTGAACAGCACCGGAGGTGTGCTGCCGTCCGCCGGCCGGATGTCGCCCGCGCCGCCGGGTTTCCAAAAGATGACGTAGACCGCCGTACGACCGCTGTACGACGTGGGTTCGGCGGAGGTGAAGTGATCCGAGGCCACGGCCAACCTGTTGTTCCCGGTCCAGGTGAGCATGCTGGGGGCGAGCCCGTGCCGGCCGGGCAGCACCCGCCGCTGAACCTTGCCGGTGGTGAGATCGAGGTTCGCGACCCCCACGGTGGACCGGTCGCCGAGCCGAGCCGACCCCTGGGGCGTCCCGCTGATCCAGTAGGCGAGGTGACGGCCGTCCGGCGAGAGCGCCACGTCGGTGTCCGCAGCCTGGCCCGGCAAATCGAGGAAGTGGTAGGCCTGCGAGCCGGCGGTCACCCCGACGATCGCGTTCTTCTCATCGCCGAAGGGGAAGTGGTCGCGCGTGGTGCCCAGCAGCGCGACCAGGCGCCCGGGGGCGCTAGTCCCCGGGAGCCACGGGCTGGGGTGGAAGAAGCGTTCCGGCACCGCCATCTGCCCAGTGGTCGTGGTCGGAGGTGCGACCGGGCTGGGCTGGCGGCTGCGCCAGACGCCGTTCCCCAGCCACAAGGTGGCCAGCACCAAGCAGGCCGCGGTACCCAGGGCGGCTGCGAGTCGCATCCGGTGCCGCCGGGTGCCGGTCTGCCACAGGTCCGCAGTGGACAAGGCGGGCGGAGCTTCTCCCGCGAGCGCGCGTAGTCGTTCAGGCAGCTGCGTGGTCACGCCCACCTCCGGTGCACTGGTCCATCACACCCGACTACACGCCGTACGTGTGCTGTTCGGAGGGGTCCGCGGCACGGATTCTCTCCCGTGCAGCCGAAGGACCTCAGGCGCGCAGCAAGTTGCGGAGCACGAACTGCATGATCCCGCCGTTGCGGTAGTACTGCGCCTCTCCGGGAGTGTCGATCCGGACCGTCGCCTCGAACTCGTCGGAGCGCTCGCCGTCGGCCGAGTCGATCTTCACCGTGACGGTGCGGGGCGTGACCCCGTCATTGAGCTCGGTGATGCCGGAGATCGAGATCGTCTCCTCGCCGGTCAGCCCCATGTCGTCGGCGGTCTTGCCGCCCGGGAACTGCAGCGGCAGGACGCCCATGCCGATCAGGTTGGACCGGTGGATGCGCTCGTAGGACTCCGCGATCACGGCGCGTACGCCGAGCAGCGCCGTACCCTTCGCGGCCCAGTCGCGTGACGAGCCGGAGCCGTACTCTTTGCCTGCGAGTACGACGAGCGGCGTGCCCGCCTCCTGGTAGTGCGCGCTCGCCTCGAAGACGCTCGTCACCTCACCGTCGCGGGTGAAGTCGCGCGTGAAACCGCCCTCGGTGCCCGGGGCCAGCTGGTTGCGCAGCCGGATGTTGGCGAACGTGCCGCGGATCATCACCTCGTGG
>DAINSL010000084.1:0-10094 GCA_036741335.1 Nocardioides sp.
TTCCGACCCCCTGCAGCCGCCCGCCACGGACATCTTGGAGGTGACGTCGGGGCATCCCGACACCACAGCTCCGACACTGACCGACCTCAGCCTGTCCACCGATCACGTGGATGTGTCGCAGACGGGCCAGAACGTCCGGGTCACCGCACAGATCGCCGACGACGACACCGGTCTGTCCGAGTCGAAGGTCTTCGCGCAGGGACAGGTCGGCACGCCGGGAGCGCCGCTGACGTCGAACGGGACGCCGGGCGAGGTCGCGGCCACGATCCACGTGTCCCGGTGGGTCGGAGCCGACCACCTGCCGCTTTACCTCCAGCTCACCGACGCTGCCGGCAACGAGCGCACCGTCACTCCCCAGGACCTGGCTGGCATGGCACTCCCGAGCCAGATAGACGTGGCCGGATCGCCGAAGGACCCGGCGGACCCACGGGTGGTCTCTGTCGGTGGAACACCCACCACGGTCGACGTGCGGCGAGACAACGCCCACTGGAAGGTCCGCGTCCACACACGCGACAAGGGATCCGGGGTGGGCACCGTCCTGGTCAGCTCGGCGAACCTCACGGACACGCCGGCCTGGAGGGGAGACGTCAGCCTGCACCTGGTATCAGGCAACCGCCATGACGGCGTCTGGGGCGCGCGGATCCCGATCCGCCGCTGCGCCCCCAGCCCCGGCAGGACTGCCGGGATCAGTGACGCTGTCGACGTCCGCTTGAGGGACCGCACCGGCCGGCTCGCCTCGGTTCAGGCCGAGGGGCCGAAGCTTCGCGGCCCCGACCACACACCGCCGGGGGTGCGAGGCACCAGCGGCCCGGGAGTGGTCGGACTCGACTTCGTCGAGGCGGTACACGGCATCTCGCGTGGAACCACGAAGGTCGTCAGCCTGGAGACCCTGGACGAGACGCCGCAGGTGGTGCACGGCTCCTGGCTCTGCACCAATGCCCACAGGACCACTGTGAGCTGCGCGACCGGTGCCGTGCGCCATGCGAGGTTCAGGTACAACACCGGTCCCGCGGCGTCGTACGTCGACCTCGAGCCCGACGGCCATCTCGACGTCCTGGACCGGAGCGGCAACCCGGTGCCGCACGCCGGAATCTGGTCGCTCGACCAGGGCTGAGCGCTTCCTCAGGGCGTCGCCGTGGCGCCGGACACCGTGTCGCCCGAGAGTCGCTGCGCGAGATAGATCGGTACGGCGGACACCAGCACCAGGACGGCTGCCACCACGTTGACCACCGGCGCCTGGTTGGGCCGGAACAGGTTCTGGAAGATCCAGATCGGCAGCGTCTGCACCTGCGGCCCGGCGGTGAACGTGGTCACCACGATCTCGTCGAACGACAGCCCGAACGACAGCAACCCACCGGCCAGCAGGGCCGAGCGCAGCATCGGGAACGTGACCAGGGCGAAGGTCCGGAACGGCCCGGCGCCGAGGTCCGCCGAGGCCTGCTCGAGCGACGTACCGAGTCGTTGGACGCGTGCCTGGACGTTGTTGAAGACGGTGACGATGCAGAACGTCGCGTGCGCGACCACGATGGTCAGGAAGCCCAGCTGCAGCCCGAGCATGGTGCGGAAGGCGTTGTTGAGCGCGATGCCGGTCACGATGCCCGGCAGCGCGATCGGCAGGATGATCAGCAGCGACACGGTGTTGCGCCCGAAGAAGCGGGTGCGTCGAAGCGCCAGGGCCCCACACGTCCCGAGCACCAACGAGATCAGGGTCGCCAGCAGCGCCACCTCGATGCTCACCAACAGCGCGTGCCGCGCGCCTGTGCTGTGGAACGCGACGTTCCACCAGTGCAGGGTCAGCCCGCGCGGCGGCCAGCCGAACGTGCGGTCCACGTTGAAGGAGTTCACCATCACCAGCAGCAGCGGCACGTAGACCACCACCACGACCAGCGCGGTCAGCACCCGGAGGACGGCCCGCAGCCGCGGCGAGATGATCACAGATTTTCCAGGGCGCCGGTACGACGTGCGGCGGCGAGGTAGACCAGCATCACCACGACCGGCACCGTGGCCAGGGCCGAGGCGAACGGCAGGTTGTTCGCCGAGCCCACGTTGGCGTAGACCACATTGCCCAGCAGTTGGCTCGCCCCGCCCACGATCTGCACCGCGATGTAGTCGCCCAGTGACAGCGAGAACGTGAAGATCGAGCCGGCCACGACGGCCGGGAACGCCATCGGCAGCACTACCCGCCGGATCGTGGTCAGCGCACCGGCGCCGAGGTCGCCGGACGCCTCGAACAGCGAGTTCGGCACCCGCTCCAGCCCCGCGAAGATCGGCAGGATCATGTAGGGCAGCCACAGGTAGGCCAGCGTGATCGTCGTCGCGAGCAGGCCGTAGCCCGGCGAGTGCAGGCCGAACGGCTTGCCCACCCAGTCGATCAGCCCGCCCTCGGAGAACATGCTGCGCCACGCGTACGCCTTGACGAGGTACGACGCCCACAGCGGCATCAGCACCGCGATGACCAGGAGCCGGCGTACCCGAGGCGACGCGACCTTGGCCATGTAGAGCGCGATCGGGAACGCGACCACGGCGTCCACGACCGTGACCAGGGCCGCGATCCCGATCGTCCGGAACGCGATCGTCCGGTAGACCGGGATCTGGATCAGCTCGCGGTAGTTGTCGAGCGACCAGACCCGCACGATCTGCCCGGTGAAGTCGTCCTGCCCCCACAGCGACGTGATGAACAGCGCCGCCAGGGCCGCGAGGTAGGCGATCCCGAGCCACAGCATCGGTGGCAGCAGGAGCAGCCCCGTGCGCAATCCCGAGGAGCGGCTCAGGATCGACCCCCGCCCGGTCCGGGCGGGGGTTGCGGGGTCGGCCGTGGTCACGTCAGATGTCAGCCCTTGATCTCGGTCCAGGCCTGGGTCCAGTCGCCGTAGTTGGTGCACGTGGTGTCCGTGCGCCCGTCGAGGCACTGCGAGATCGGGGTGGTCCAGTACCAGAGCTTGTTCGAGAAGGCCTTGTCGGTGACGTGGTAGGCCTTGCAGAACGCCGCGCCGGTGAGCTTGCACGCCTGGCCGTTCGCCGGCGCCTCGCCGAAGTACTGCGCCACCTCCGACTGCGGCTTCGGCTCGGTGATGTAGGACATCCACGCATAGGCGCAGTTGGGGTGCTGGGCCTTCGAGCTGATCATCCAGGTGTCCGACCATCCAGTGGCACCCTCGGACGGGAGGATCGCCTTCACCGGCGCCTTCTCGCCCGCCGCCACCTGCTCGATGACCTTCCAGGTCGTGCCGATCACCGAGTCGCCGCTCTTGAACGCCGACACCTCCTTGAGGTAGTCCGACCAGTACTCCGAGATGTTGGTGCGCTGGTTCTTCAGCAGGCTGACTGCAGCATCGAGCTGGGTCTGGTCGAGCGCGTACGGGTTCTTGATGCCGAGGTCGGGCTGGGTCTTCATCAGGTACAGGGCCGCGTCGGCGATGTAGATCGGCGAGTCGTACGCCGTCACCTTGCCGTGGTACTTCGACGACTGGTCGAAGACCGCGCCCCAGCTGGTCGGGGCGGGCTTCACGTCGTCGGTCCGGTACATGAGCAGGTTCGCGCCCCAGCCGTGGGGCACGCCGTACATCTGGCCGTTCACGCTGTTCCAGGCGCGGTCCTTGAGGAACGGCTCGATCTGGCTGTAGTCCTTGATCAGCGAGGTGTTCACCGGCGCCACGTCTCCCGAGGCGATCAGCCGAAGCGACGCGTCACCCGACGCGGACACGACGTCGTAGCCGCCGGTCTTCAGCAGGCTGACGGCCTCGTCGGAGGTGCCGAAGTACTTCACGTTCGCCTTGCAGCCGGTCTGCTGCTCGAACGGCGTCACCCAGTCGACCTTCGGGTCGTTGGAGCCGTCCTCGGCGTAACCGGGCCAGGCCAGGATGTTGACCGAGCCCTCCATCTTGCCCATCGACTGCTGCATGGGGACGCTCGGCGGGGTGAAGCCGCCGGCCCCCGGGTTGGTACCGGACGAGGATGCTCCCTGCGTCCCGCAGCCGGTAACGAGGGCCAGTGCGGCGACGCCCACCAGGGCGCCGAGGGATCGGATGCGCGTGGTCATGGCTTCTCCTGGGTTTCGTGGTGTGGGCCCGAGAGTGAGATCAGTGAGCCGCGGTCGAAGACCACGGCGACAGGGCGGTCCGACGCCTCGAGCGGCGGATCGGCAGATCCTCCGCTGTTGGGACGCGACACCGTGAGTCGCGGCCCGGCCTCCAGCTCCACGATCGTATGGGTGCTGGGGCCGAGATAGACGACCTCGCGGACAACGCCGGGCGCGGCCACCTCGTCGGAGGCAAGCGCCGCACCGGGGTTGGCGAGACGGAGCTTCTCGGGCCGGACGGCGTATTCACCGTCGACGCCGAGCAGCGCCCTCGCGGCAGCACCGCCGATCCGGTTGGAGGTGCCCACGAAACCGGCGACGAACGAGCTGGACGGGCGCTCGTACAGCTCGACGGGCGTCGCGACCTGCTCGACCTTGCCCTCGTTGAAGACCGCGACCCGGTCGCTCATGGAGAGCGCCTCCTCCTGGTCGTGGGTGACGAACACGAACGTGATGCCGACGTCGCGCTGGATCTGCTTGAGCTCCAGCTGCATCTCGCGGCGCAGCTTGAGGTCGAGCGCGCCGAGCGGCTCGTCGAGCAGCAGCACGGTCGGCCGGTTGACCAGCGCGCGGGCCAGGGCGACGCGCTGCCGCTGCCCGCCGGACAGCTGGTGCGGCTTGCGAGCGTCGTACCCCTCGAGCCGGACGGCGGCCAGCGCCTCCTCGGCCCGGCGCCGGCGCTGCGTGCGCTCGACCTTCTTCACCCGCAGGCCGTACTCGACGTTCGCCAGCACGTTCATGTGCGGGAAGATCGCGTAGTCCTGGAAGACGGTGTTCACATCGCGCAGGTGCGGCGGCAGATCGGTGACGTCGCGGTCTCCCAGCAGGATCCGCCCGGAGGTCGGCCGCTCGAACCCGGCGAGCAGGCGCAGCACCGTCGTCTTGCCGGACCCCGACGGGCCGAGCATGGAGAAGAACTCGCCGTCGGCGATCTCCAGGTCGAGGTCGTCGACGGCGTGGACGTCGCCGAAGTGTTTGGTCAGTCCCCGAGTGCACACCGCCGCGGGCACTCAGGCACCCATTTCCTGCCGGCCCCACGGGGAGCCGTAGGCGGTCAGCAGGTCGAGGAACGGGACGGCGTCGAAGGCCTCCGGGCCAAGCACCCCGGCGCCGCTCCACGTGCCGTTGGCAAGCAGCTCCAGCGCCACCACCGGGTTGATCGCGGTCTGCCAGACCACGCACTGGTGGCCGTACTCCGCCATCGTCCACTCGTTGTCGACGACGTGGTAGTAGTACGTCGACCGCGGCCCAGTGGGATTTCCTTGGCTGTCCTTGCCCTTCCCGGTCACCCACAGGCCGGCGCAGGTCTTGCCCTTCATCCGCGGCCCGACCGTGGCCGGGTCGGGCAGCACGGCCGCGACCACGTCTCGCGGGCTGACCTCGACCCCCTTGACCCGGACCTTCTCGGTCCGGTCGAGGCCGAGGGTGTGCAGCACCTTGAGGATGTTGATGAACTCGTCGCCGAGGCCGTACTTGAAGGTCGCCCGCTTGCAGTCGACCCAGCGCGGCATCAGCAGCACCTCCTCGTGCTCGACGTTCACGCACTCGACCGGGCCGATGCCCTCGGGGAAGTCGAACACCTCCGGCTCGCTGAACGGCGGTGTGGTGTGCCAGGCGCCGTCCTGCCAGATCACCGGCGGGTTGAGGCACTCCTCGATCGTGGTCCACATCGAGAACGACGGCGCGAAGATCTCGTTGCCGTCGTCGTCGGTGACCACGAGGTTGGCGCCGTCGCGGGTGCCGAGCTCGTCGATCTCGGAGAAGTCGTGGTCGGCGGCGTACCGGGCGAAGACGTCGGAGAGCCCGGGCTCGACGCCGATGCCCACCAGGGCCAGCCGGCCGGCGGCCTCCCAGTCCGAGGCGACTGCGAACTGCTCGTCGCCGAGCTTCACGCCCGTCTTCTCGTACGGCGCGTCGGGGTGCGGCCTCGACAGCGACATCGCCATGTCGAGGTAGTCGGCACCGGCGGCGAACGCGCCCTCGAAGATCGGCATGTTGAAGACCGGGTCGACCGCGTTCATCACATGCGTGATGCCGTGCTCACGGCACAGGGCCGTGACCGAGGCCGCGTCGGAGGCGTCCACCTGCGCCGCGACGTACCGCGGGTCGGTCGCCGCGGAGCGTTCGGCCCGCGCCGGGTCGTAGTCGGCGACCACGATGGTCTCGAAGAAGTCGCGGCGCCCTGCGATGGCGGTGAACGCGCCGCCGACACCCCCCGCACCGACCAGCAGGATCTTCATGCGGTGGCCCTCATGCGCCGATGTAGCTCATCACGTGCTTGATGCGCGTGTAGTCCTCGAGCCCGTACATCGACAGGTCCTTGCCGTAGCCCGAGTGCTTGAAGCCGCCGTGGGGCATCTCCGAGACGAACGGGATGTGGGTGTTGATCCAGACCACGCCGAAGTCGAGGTGCTTGGACATCCGCATCGCCCGGCCGTGGTCCTTGGTCCAGACGCTGGACGCCAGGCCGTACTCCACGCCGTTGGCCCATCGCAGTGCCTCGCCCTCGTCGCTGAACCGCTGCACCGTGATCACCGGCCCGAAGATCTCGTTCTGGATCTGCTCGTCGTCCTGCCTGAGTCCGGAGACCACCGTCGGCTCGTAGAAGTAGCCCTTGTCGCCCTGCCGGTGACCGCCGGTGTTGAGGGTCGCGTGGTCGGGGATCCGGTCGACCATGCCGGAGACGCGGCTGAGCTGGTTCTCGTTGTTGAGCGCGCCGTAGAGCACGTCCTCGTCGTCGGGGAGCCCGGTCCTGGTGTTCTTCGCCTGCTCGGTGATCGCGGCGACGAAGTCGTCGTGGACGCCTGGCCCGGCGAGCACGCGGGTGGCCGCGGTGCAGTCCTGCCCTGCGTTGAAGTAGCCGGCGACCGCGATGGCCTCGGCCGCCTTCTCGACGTCCGCGTCGTCGAAGACGATCACCGGCGCCTTCCCACCGAGCTCGAGGTGGACCCGCTTGAGGTCCGCGGCCGCCGAGCCCGCCACCTCCATGCCGGCGCGGACCGAGCCCGTGATCGACACCATCTGCGGGATCTTGTGCTCCACCAGCCGCCGGCCGGTGTCACGGTCACCGCACACGACGTTGAGCACGCCCGGCGGAAGGAACTCCTGGGCCAGCTCCGCCAGCAGCGTCGAGCTGGCCGGGGTGGTGTCGCTCGGCTTGAGTACGACGGTGTTGCCTGCCGCGAGCGCCGGTGCGATCTTCCAGATCATCATCATCAGCGGGTAGTTCCACGGCGTGACCTGCCCGACCACCCCGATCGGCTCGCGCCGGACCCACGAGGTGTGGTCCTCCATGTACTCGCCCGCCGACCTGCCCTCCAGCACCCGCGCGGCGCCGGCGAAGAAGCGGAAGTGGTCCGAGGCGTAGGGCATCTCCTCCGACATCGTCAGCCCGAGGGGCTTGCCGGTGTCCTTGGACTCGACCCGGTTGAGCTCGTCGACTCGCGCGTCGATGGCGTCCGCGATCTTGAGCAGCGCGGTCGCGCGGTCCTTGGGTGTGCTGTCGCCCCAGGTCTCGAACGCATCGGCTGCCGCCCGGTAGGCCCGGTCCACATCCCCGGCCCCGGACAGCGGCGCGGTCGCGTAGACCTCGCCCGTCGTCGGGTCGATGATGTCGTAGCGGTCACCGGACGCGGAGTCCACCTGCTCTCCGTTGACGATGTTCCGGAACGTCTGGTCAGCCATGGGCGGGAGCCTAACGAAGGAGGCTGCGGATTCGGTAGTGGCAGAGCGACTATTCGACGGATTTCGTCATCCGTTACCGGATTCGGGCGCGTGATCGCGACTTGGACGACTCGCATCGACCACCTCGCGATGCACGCGCGGTACGGCGTCACCGGTCGCCTGGCGCGGCAGTTGGCGCGGCTCGGGACGGCGGCAGCGCTTCCCACGCGGAGTCGCGAATCCCAACTGCCGCAGATCGCGACCACCCACCCGGTGCGGCCGACCTGGTCGACCTGCGCCTCGGCATAGTCATCGAGGCGGAGTCGTGGGCGTACCACGGCGACCGGTCGCCGTTCGACCGTGACGTTCGCCGCTACACGGCCATGGTGCGAGCGGGCTGGCACGTCGTCCGGTTCGTGTGGGACGACGTGTACCGCGACCCGTCGTACGTCCACGCGGTCCTCAGCGACCTGGTCGCTGACGGCGACGCGGGCACAGGTCAGACAGCGTAAACGGGCGTCCCCGCGACCCAGGTCGAGGCGACGCGGGTCGCACCGATCTCCTCGGCCGAGCCGGCGAAGGGATCGCGGCCGAGGACCACGAGGTCGGCTGCGTGGCCGGGGGCGAGCACGCCGGCGCCGTCGATCCGGTCGCGGCCGTTGATCCAGGCGGAGCCGGAGGTGTACGCCGCGAAGGCGGTGGCCAGGTCGAGCGCCTGTTCTGGCAGGAACGGGTCGCTTCCGGCGCGCCCGGGATCGTCGTACGACGTGCGGGTGACGGCGGTGTGGATCGCGGCGAGCGGGTCGGGAGTGGTGACCGGCCAGTCGCTGCCCATCACCAGGCGAGCCCCGGAGCGGTGGAGGTCGCCGAACGGGTACTGCCAGCGCGCCCGCTCCTCCCCGAGGAACGGGATCGTGAGCTCGGTCATCTGCTCCTCGTTGCACGCCCACAGTGCCTGGGCGTTGGCGGCTACGCCGAGAGCAGCGAAGCGCGACACATCATCGGGGTGCACGAGCTGGAGGTGGGCGATGTGGTGGCGGCGGTCGGCGGAGGGATCGGTGAGGGCAAAGGCGTCCAGCGCCTCGCGCACGCCGCGGTCGCCGATCGCGTGCACGTGGACCTGGAAGCCCGCCGCGTCGAGCGCGACCACGACCTCCTTGAGCTCGGAGGCGTCGACGAAGGAGTGGCCGCTGTTGTCGGTCGGATGACCGCGCACGTCGAGGTAGGGCGCGGTCATCGCCGCGGTGCCGTTCTCGCAGACGCCGTCCTGCATGATCTTCACGCTCGTCGCCCGGAACCGACCGCCGGTCAGCGCCTCGCCCCGCGACACGAGATCGGGGATCTGGGCCAGCCCGAGCGTGCGGTCCCACCAGAGCGCACCGACGGCGTCGGCGACGAGGTCGCCGTTCGCGACGGCGTCCTGGTACGTCGGGCCGCTGTCGTCCATCCCGGCGTAGGCGCCGACGATCGCGTCCTGCCAGGCGGTCACGCCGAGTGAGAACAGGTAGCGCTGGCCCTCGACCAGGCCGGTAGCGTAGTCCCCGGCAGGAGTCGGCGGCAGCAGCCGCGCGACCATGGCCATCGCGCCCTCGTGCAGGGTCCCGGACGGTGAGCCGTCCGGGAGCCGCTCGATCCGGCCGTCGGGTGGGTCCGGGGTCGAGGCGGTGATGCCGGCCAGCTCCAGGGCTCTCGAGTTGACCCACGCGCCGTGGTGGTCGCGGTTGGGCAGGAAGGCCGGCCGGTCGGGGACGACCGAGTCGAGGTCGGCCGCGGTCGGCGTGCCGCCGGGGAACGCCGGCATCGCCCAGCCCCCGCCGAGCACCCACGGGCCGTCGTGCGAGGCGGCGTACGACGCGATCGTGGCGAAATAGTCCGCGCGGGTCGATCCCTCGGACAGGTCGCAGCGCAGCATCTCCAGGCCGCCCTGGATCGGGTGGCAGTGGCCATCGGTGAAGCCCGGCGACACCAGGCCGCCGGCCAGGTCGACGACCTCGTCCGGCCGCTGGTCGAGCTTGTCGAGACCCGGCCCGACGGCCGCGACGACCCCGCCCTCGACCAGCAGGTCGTGACCCGGGAGATGGCGGTGCCCGTCGAAGACCGAGCCACCGGTGAACAGCGTGGCCATCACCGGCCCTCCAGCAGCGGCCCGGCGGGATCGTGGGTGATCCCGACCTTCGCAGCGGCCAGACCCGACAGCGCCTCGAGGCAGACCCGGTTGGCGAGGTACGCCGTGATCTCGGCGTGGTCGTAGGGCGGCGACACCTCCACTACGTCGATGCCGGCCACCGGCAGCTCGCGACAGATCCGGCGTACGGCATCCAGCAGCTGCCGCGACGAGAGCCCGCCGGGCTCC
>DAINSL010000085.1:0-9881 GCA_036741335.1 Nocardioides sp.
CGTCCGCACCGCGTCCGCACCGCGTCCGCACCGCGTCCGCACCGCGTCCGCCTGCGGGCACGCCTCACTCGCCGAGAACCCGGCGCAGGTAGTCGTTGGAGAAGACCCGCTCGGGGTCCAGCCGTTCGCGCAGTGCCAGGAAGTCGGCGAACCGGGGGTACGCCGGCGCCAGGTCGGCGGCGGTCCGGTGGTGCAGCTTGCCCCAGTGCGGCCGCCCCTCGTGTTCGCGCATCACCGACTCCATCGCCTCCAGGTACGCCGTGTGCTCACCGAAGTCGGAGCCGTGGTGGGTGTGGAAGGCCAGGTAGAAGGAGTCGCGGTCGTAGGCCGTCGAGAGCGGGATGTCGTCGGCGGGCGCCACCCGGACCTCGACCGGGAAGCTGATCAGCCACCGCGATCTCTCGATGATGTTTCGTACCTCACGCAGCGCGGTCAGCCCGGCCGCGCGCGGGACGGCGTACTCCATCTCGCGGAAGACCACCCGCCGCGACGATGTGAAGACCCGGTGCGCGACGTCGCTGTAGGTGCGCGCCGACAGAGCTCGTGCGGAGAGCTGGTTCATCCGGGGGACGACCGCGGGGACGCGGTTGCCGGCGGCGGTGAGGGCGCCGAAGACGGTGTTGGCCAACAGCTCGTCCTCGAGCCAGTGCCGGACCCGTGACAGCGGCTCCGCCTCGGAGATGTCGGCGTCCAGCCGGGTGTTCTGCTTGGTGAGCAGCCGGTCGGTGTGGGGGAACCAGTACATGTCGCAGTGATGACTCGACTCGACCATCTCGTCGAACGACCCCACCGCCTCGTCCCAGGACATCGGCCGCTCATGCGCCTCCAGCAGGAACAGCGGCTCCACGTCGAAGGTCAGCGTGGTCAGGATGCCGAGGGCACCCAGCCCGACGCGGGCCATCTCGAAGACCTCCGGGTGCTGCGTCGGGCTCGCGTCGACGAGCTCGCCCGTGCCGGTCACCAGCTGGAGCCCGGCCAGCTGTGCGGACAGCCCGGCGGTCACCCCTCCGGTGCCGTGCGTGCCGGTCGAGACCGCTCCGGCCAGCGTCTGCTCGGCGATGTCACCCATGTTGTGCAGCGACAGACCGAGCCGCTCGAGCGCGGCGTTCAACACCTTGAGCGGGGTTCCCGCGAGGGCGGTGACGGTCATCGCGTCGCGGTCCACATCGAGGATCCCGGTGAGCAGGTGGGGCAGCAGCATCGCATCGCCCGGCGCGGCGATGCCGGTGAAGCTGTGTCCGGCACCGACCATCTTCACCGTCGTCCCGCCGCGCCGTGCGGCGGCCACCGCGTCGACCACCTCGGCGGCCGAGGCGGGCCTGATCACGGTCCGCGGCTCGGCGGACTCGAGGCCGGACCAGTTCTGCCAGTGCACGCCCCGAGACTAGAGGCAGGGCAGCGCCCGGGGCGCGGGCCGGAGTGCTAGGTCGATGCGCTCCGGGTCGCGTCCGCGGTCGAGCCGGATTCGGAGTCGGCGAGCGCGCCACGCGGGAGGGCGAGCGCGCTGAGCGCCGCGACGACGCCGGCGCCGAAGGCCACGAGGTACGCCGCGGAGGCGCCGTGCGCGTCGATCACGAGGCCGCCGAGCGCTGCGCCCGGCGCGAGTCCGGCCGCGATCCCGGTGTGCATGATGGCGATCCCCTCGGTCAGACGTGGGCCGGGGACCGTCTGCTCGGTGCTGGCCATCGAGGCGATCAGCGTGGGCGCGATGGCGAAGCCGGCGAGGAAGAGCGCCAGGCCCATCGCCGGCATCGACCCGACGAAGGCCATCGGCAGCATGACGAGGGCGAGGATGACGCTGCCGACCCGTACGCGGAACGCCGCTGCCTTCTTCCAGCGGAAGTTTCCCGTCACCAGCCCGGCGATCAGGCTGCCCAGTGCCCAGAGCGCCAGCAGGACACCGGCGTACGGCTTGGCGTGCTGCTCGCCGGAGAACGCGACGGTGCCCACCTCGGCGGCCCCGAACATCGACCCGAGCGCCAGGCACACCACCGCGAGCGGGACCACGGTGGGCCAGGGCATCGCCGGCCCGCCATCGGCGACGGGGTTCGGTGGGTGCGGCTCGGGCTGTGTGTCGCGCTGGGCCGCGAGATAGAAGGATCCGCAGAGCCCACTCACGAGCGCGACACCGAGCCCGGCCCACGGGTGCCAGGTCGTGGCCAGCACGGTCGCCACGGTCGGGCCGATGATGAAGATCGCCTCGTCGATCACCGACTCCAGGGCGTAGGCCGTCTGCACCTCGAGCGGTCGCCCGGCCAGGACGTGCGACCAGCGGGCCCGCACGCACGAGCCGATCGGGGGGTACGCCGCGCCGGCGACGGCCGCGGACACGAACGCCACGAGGTCGGGCCATCCCGACTCGAGGCTGGTCACCAGCACGACGACCGCGACCCCGAAGGCCGACGCGACGACGGGTAGCACCCGCGCCTGACCCAGCCGGTCGAGCAGCCGCCCCTGCACGATCGCCAATGCGGCGTTGGCGATCGTGTACGCCGCGGCCAGCGCCCCGGCCAACGCATAGGACCGCGACAGGCCCGTCACGAGCAGCACGATTCCGAGCGTGTCGATGGAGATCGGCAGCCGCGCGACCATCGCGCCCGCGCTGAACCGGAGGGCGCCGGGACGGCCGAGCACGGCGCGGTAGCGGGTGAACATCGTGCCGCGAGCGTAGGGCACGATGGGCTCATGGAACCCGCCGACGTGGCGCCGTACGACGCCCTCCTGCTGGTCTCGTTCGGTGGCCCCGAACGGCCCGAGGACGTCGTGCCGTTCCTGGAGAACGTCACCCGCGGCCGCGGCATCCCGCGGGAACGGCTGGAGGAGGTCGGCGAGCACTACCTCGGTTCCGGTGGCCGGTCCCCGATCAACGACCTCAACCGCACACTGCTCGCCGCGATCCGGGCGGACCTCGACGCGCACGGCCTCGACCTCCCGGTCTACTGGGGCAACCGCAACTGGGACCCCTACCTCACCGACGCGGTCGCGCGGATGGCCGAGGACGGCGTGACGCGCGCCGCCTGCTTCACCACCAGCGCCTACTCGTCGTACTCCTCCTGCCGGCAGTACCGCGAGGACCTCGCCGCCGCCGCCGTCGAGGGCAGCCCGCGACTGGACAAGCTGCGCCTGTACTTCAACCACCCCGGATTCGTCGATCCCGTGGTCGACGCCGTCGTCGAGGCGGTCGCCGGCCGGGCGGACACCCGGCTCGTCTTCGTCACGCACTCCATCCCCGAGTCCATGAACGCCGTCAGTGGGCCGGAGGGTGGCGCCTACCTCGCCCAGCACCGCAACGCCGCGGCGTACGTCGCCGAGCGGGTCGCCCAGTCGACCGGACTGTGGCTGGCCCACGACCTCGCCTTCTGCTCCCGCTCGGGTGCGCCGCACCTCCCGTGGCTGGAGCCCGACGTCAACGACCACCTCGAGAAACTGGCCGGGGACGGCGTCCGCTCCGTCGTCCTGGTCCCGATCGGCTTCGTCTCCGACCACATGGAGGTCGTCCACGACCTCGACACCGAGGCCCTGGCCACGGCCGAGCGGCTCGGCCTCGACGCCGTCCGGGTGCCGACCTCCGGCACGGACCCGCGCTTCGTCGATATGGTCCGCGAGCTCCTGCTCGAGCGGGCGGCTGTCGAGCGCGGCGAAACCGTCGACCGGCTCGCGGTCGGGGGCGAACCGGCGTGCTGGGACATCTGTCCCGCCGGCTGCTGCGCGAACCCCCGTGGACCCGTGCCGGCGGTCGGCGGGCACGAGTGACCGACGCCACCTCCGCGCAGCTGCGCGACCTCGCCCTCGACGTCGCCCGTGCCGCCGGGGAGCTCATCGTCCGGTTGCGGACCGAGGGCGTGAGCGTCGCCGGTACCAAGACCAGCGAGATCGACATCGTGACCGAGGCCGACCGGGCCTCCGAGCGTCTGGTCCGCGAGCGGATCCACGCCGCCCGCCCCGACGACGGCTTCGTCGGCGAGGAGGGCGGTGACCTGGCGGGCACCAGCGGTGTGGTCTGGATCGTCGACCCGATCGACGGCACCGTGAACTACCTCTACGGGCTCCCGCACTTCGCGGTCAGCATCGCCGCCGAAGTGGACGGGGAGGTGGTCGCGGGCGTGGTCCTGGCTCCCTCGCTCGGGCTCGAGTACGTCGCGACGCCGGGCGGCGGCGCCATCTGCAACGGGCGGCCGATCCGGACCCGGCCGGTCCCGCCGATGGGTGAGCGCCTCGTCGGCACCGGGTTCAGCTACGAGCAGCCCGCGCGGGCGCGACAGGCGTCGTACATCGCGCGACTCCTGCCACGCGTCCGCGACATCCGCAGGCTGGGCTCCTGCGCGCTCGACCTGTGCGCGGTGGCCTCGGGCACCCTCGACGCCTATGTGGAGGAGGGCCCCCACATCTGGGACCATGCCGCCGCGGGCCTGATCGTCGCGGAGGCCGGAGGCATCCTCGAGGTGACGCGTTCAGCCGCGGGCAAGCGGGTCCTGATCTGCACCCCCCGGGACGGGTTCGACGACTTCCGTGCCGAGGTCGTGAGGGCGGGGTTCGTCGGCGGCGAGGGCCCGAACCGGGGCTCGTCCCCAGGGGAATAGCCAGGCGTCAGGCACTGTTCATGAGACACGGCGCCACCCGGGAGTGCAGAAGACCCCGGCATGGTGCACAATCTGGCGCCGACGCATGTATGGGTAGGGAGAGAGAACACACGGGATGGCGACTGACTACGACGCACCTCGCAAGAACGAGGAAGACCAGTCCGAAGAGAGCATCGAAGAGCTCAAGGCGCGTCGGCACGACAAGAACTCCGGCAAGGTCGACGAGGACGAGGCCGAAGCGGCCGAGTCCTTCGAGCTGCCCGGAGCCGACCTCTCGCACGAGGAGCTGGCGGTCGAGGTGATGCCGCGCCAGGAGGACGAGTTCACCTGCATGAACTGCTTCCTGGTCCACCACCGCAGCCAGCTCGCGGACGTGAAGAACTTGATCTGCCGCGACTGCGCCTGACCGACCGGGCAGCACGCCCGTTCGGATCGAGCCCGCCTGGTCACCAGGCGGGCTTCGTCGTGTCCGGGGTCAGTCCTTCTGAAGCTGGGGCGGCAGGTGCCCCGACGACTTCGCGTAGTAGGTCGCGGCCTTGCGCTGCGCGATCATCCGGGCCAGAGCCACGAACGTGCCGCTGACCACGGCCCAGGCGACCGCCTCACCGATCCGGACATCGGGATCGGCCGGGTTCTCCGGGGGGTGCTTGCCCGTGGCAGCCTTCCAACCGGAGTCGAGGGCCTTCTTGGCCAGCGTCGCCGCCCCGAGCGCGGAGACGAGCGAGAAGACGGTCCACAGCTTGCTGGAGCCGGAGTCAGCCATGGCGGCAGGCTACCCCGAGGCCGGTCCGGTCGAGATCACCCGGATGGCGGCCGCGAGATGCTCCGGGTCGCGGCTGCTGACCAGCCAGTACGGCGCGGGGTCGCGCGAGTCGCGGACCGTCACCAGCACCGCGCGCTTGAGGTAGGGCCGCAGCAGCAGGTAGGCGCGCGCGTCCGCCTCCCGCCCGGCCACCCGCCGGGTCGGCTCGGGGTCCAGTGGCTCGGCCCCGCCCAGGAACTCCCCGGAGATCCGGGCCCGGCCGGCGCGCAGCCAGCCGTCCTCGACCTCCACGCGCGGTGAGCCGTAACCCCAGAACAGCAGGACCATCAGCAGCACCAGGACTGCGGTCGCCGACCAAGCCCACGCGGCGGGCATCGACACCACGAACGCCAGCCAGAACGTCGCCATCAGCATCGTGCCCTGCACCCACCAGCGCAGCGGCACCCGCAGCTGCTCGCGGTAGCTGGCCCTCGGATCAGCGGGCGCGTCAGGGGTCTCGGGCACGGGCACAGCCAACCATCCCGGCGCAGGGCCGGCGGGGACGGGGTCGGACCGGGATAGGGTCCGGCTCGTGCCAGATGCCGCTGCCGCGCCGGGTGCCGGGCCGACCACCGGGCCGACCACCGGGCCGACCACCGGGCCGACCACCGGGCCTGCCTCCGGGCCCACCTCTGGGCAGGGCCTGCCCGTCGCCGTCGTCCGCCTGGACCGCGACCTCCCGCTGCCGTCGTACGCCCATCCGGGCGACGCCGGCGCCGACCTCGTGA
The DNA here is from genome assembly GCA_036741335.1 of Nocardioides sp. Classification (GTDB taxonomy): domain Bacteria; phylum Actinomycetota; class Actinomycetes; order Propionibacteriales; family Nocardioidaceae; genus Nocardioides. The sequence continues at coordinate 6,111 of DAINSL010000085.1, forward strand.
CGACCGTCGACGTCGTCCTCGAACCGGGCGAGCGCGCCCTGGTGCCGACCGGCATCTCGATCGCGCTGCCCGAGGGGTACGTCGCGTTCGTGCACCCGCGCTCGGGCCTGGCCGCCCGGCACGGATTGTCGATCGTGAACACCCCCGGGACGATCGACGCGGGCTATCGCGGTGAGATCAAGGTGATGCTGATCAACCACGACCAGGCCGACGCCATCCGGCTGCGGCGCGGCGACCGCATCGCGCAGCTGGTCGTCCAGCGGTTCGAGCGCGCCGTGTTCACCGAGGTCGACGCCCTGCCGGAGTCCGTGAGAGGGATCGGGGGATACGGTTCAACCGGGGTCGAGAGCCCCTCCGGAGTCGAGAACCCCTCTCCCGAGGCGTGAGCAGGTGTCCTGCGAGCCGTGGGAGACAGCCACACAACAGGAGATGCACTGATGTTCCGCCGCAAGTCCCGTCCGCAGTCGGACGAGCTCGCCACCGATGAGCCGGGGAACGAGGAGCCCGAAGGCGGCCCGTGGGACTCCGACGACGTGCGCGACGACGGTGTGGAGCGGATCGACCTCGGTTCGCTGCTGGTGCCGCCCGCCGAGGGCACCGAGGTGCGGCTCCAGGTGGACGAGCAGACCGGCGAGGTTCAGTCCGTGATGCTCGCCGGGGAGGACGGCGCCCTCGAGCTGCGTGCCTTCGCGGCGCCGCGGAACGGCGACCTGTGGGGCGAGGTGCGCCCCCAGATCTCCGCGGACGTCGCCCAGCACGGCGGCACCGCCACCGAGCGCCCCGGACGCTGGGGCGTCGAGCTGGTCTGCCAGATGCAGGTGGTCATGCCCGACGGCACCCAGGCCATCCAGCCCTCCCGGATCGTCGGCGTGAACGGCGCCCGCTGGCTGCTTCGTGCCACCTTCCTCGGACGCCCGGCCGTGGAGGTCGACGACGCCCAGGCCTGGGAGGACGCCCTGGCCGGGGTCGTGGTCCATCGCGGCACGCACGCGATGCCGGTCGGGGATGCGCTCCCGCTCGTGCTGCCCCCGGATGCCCAGCCCACCCCTCAACCCCCGACGCCGTGACCGGATCGGACCTAGGCTGGAGACATGGGTGAGAAGAGCAAGCTGCGCAGCACGATCAGCAAGTGGGCGAACGCCGACGACATGCATGCCCGCGAGCTGCGCCAGACCACGCGCGAGGCGGGCGACTGTGACCTGATCGCGGACGCGGTCGACCGCAAGCCGGTCCGGCTGCGGGGCACGTTGAAGTGCGTCACCCTGCGCCCTCGAGGTGGTGTGCCCGCCCTCGAGGCGGAGCTGTTCGACGGCTCGGGCTCGATCACCCTGGTCTGGCTGGGCCGCCGCGAGATCGCGGCGATCGGCCCCGGCCGGTCCATCGAGATCCAGGGCCGGATCGGCAACAACGGTGGCGAGCGGATCATCTACAACCCCCGGTACCAGCTTCTGCCGTGAGCGAGACAGCCCCGACGACGGAGACTGTCGAGTCACTCGTACGCCGGCAGCTCGGCGAGGCGCTGGGCGGTCGGCGCGGCATGGTCGAGGCCGCCGTCCCGACGCTGACCTTCACCGTGTGCTGGCTGCTGACTCGCCACCTCAACCTCGCCCTCGCCGCCAGCCTCGGTGTGGCGGTCGTCGAGCTCGCGGCGCGGCTGGTGCTGCGGTCCACGGTCAAGTTCTGCGTCAACGCCCTAGTCGGCATCGGGCTCGGATGGTTCTTCGTCCACCTGGCGGCGAGCCGGGGCGGCAGTGCCGACGACCAGGCTCTGGCCTACTTCCTGCCGGGGCTGATCTACAACACGGTGTACGCCGTCGGGTTCGCCTTCACCTGCATCATCGGCTGGCCGGTCGTGGGGTTCATGATCGGCAGCGTCACCGGCGACCCGACGGCCTGGCACGACGATCGCCAGGTCGTCCGGCTGTGCACCCGGCTGACCCTGCTGCTGATGCTGCCGTGCGCGGTCCGGATGGTCGTGCAGGGGCCGATCTGGCTGGCCGGACACTCCGGCAGTGTGTCGGCCGACACCGCCGTGGCGACCCTGGGCGTGCTGAAGGTCGCCATGGGCTGGCCGCTCCAGCTGGCCGCGCTGGCCGCGATGTCGTGGCTGCTGGGCCGCAACCACACGCCGCTGGAGCCGGTCAGTCGCGGTCTCGATCTGGGCTGAGAAGCTCCTCGAGCTCGTTCTCCACGTCGGCCGAGACGACGAACAACAGCTCGTCTCCGGCTTCGATCGGCTGCTCGCCGTCCGGCGCGTAGACCTGACCGTCGCGCAGGATCGTGACCAACGCGGAGTTCTCCGGGAACGGGATGAGCCCCGACGGCTTCCCGACGTACGGCGAGTCCTCCGGCAGCGTGAGCTCGACCAAGTTGGCCTGTCCCTGGCGGAACGTGAACAGCCGGACCAGGTCGCCGACGGTCACGGCCTCCTCGACGAGCGCGGACATTATCCGGGGTGTCGACACGTTGACGTCGACGCCCCACGCCTCCGTGAACAGCCACTCGTTGTTGGGGTGGTTGACCCGGGCCACCGTCCGCGGCACCGCGAACTCGGTCTTGGCCAGCAACGAGGTGACCAGGTTGGCCTTGTCGTCGCCGGTCGCGGCGATGACCACGTCGCACTGGTCGAGGTGGGCCTCCTCCAGGGACGACAGCTCGCAGGAGTCGGCGAGCAGCCACTCGGCGTCCGGCACCCGTTCGGGCTTGATCGCGGCCGGCTCCTTGTCGATCAGCAGCACCTGGTGCCCGTTGGTGATCAGCTCGCGCGCGATCGAGCGCCCCACGGCACCGGCCCCGGCGATGGCGACCCTCATCAGCCTTCCTCCGGCCCGTCGTGGATCACCTGGTAGGCCTCGGTCGCGCTCTCCTCGCGCATCACCAGATGGAGGAGATCACCCTCCTGGATCACGCTGTCCTTGGTCGTGAGCATGCCCTCGCCGAGCCGGTCGATCCACGCGATCCGCGACTTCGACGCGATCTGGAAGTCGACGGTGCGGTGGCCGACCCACGCGATGGGCGCGGGCACCTGGTCGACCCGGATAGTGCCGGAAGGGTCGCGGAAGTCGGGCTCCGCACCGGCCGGGAGAAGGCGACGTAGCACCTGGTCCGCGGTCCACTTCACGGTCGCGACCGTGGTGATGCCGAGACGCTGGTAGACCTCGGCTCGACCGGGGTCGTAGATCCGGGCGACGACGTGGTCGATGCCGAACGTCTCGCGCGCGACACGCGCGGCGATGATGTTGGAGTTGTCGCCGCTCGACACCGCCGCGAAGGCGTCGGCGCGGCGGATCCCGGCCTTCTCCAGGACCTCCTGGTCGAAGCCGTACCCGGTCACCTTGTCCCCGTTGAACCCAGGTCCAAGGCGCCGGAAGCTGTCGGGCTCGTTGTCGATCACCGACACCGTGTGGTTGCGCTCCTCGAGGCTGCGCGCCAGGGTCGAACCGACCCGTCCGCATCCCATGATCACCACGTGCACGGGGAAACCGTATCCTGTTCGCTCGTGGGTGTCGGCGATGTCTCCAAGCGGATCCTCCTGGGCCGCAAGCTCCGGAGCTCCCAGCTCGGGGAGACCCTTCTGCCCAAGCGGATCGCGCTCCCGGTGTTCGCCAGCGACGCCCTGTCGTCGGTCGCCTACGCGCCCGACGAGGTCTTCCTCACGTTGTCGCTGGCCGGCGCTTCGACCTACGTCTGGTCGTGGAAGATCGGCATCGTTGTCGCGATCGTGATGCTCACCGTCGTCACGTCGTACCGGCAGAACGTGCACGCCTACCC
>DAINSL010000086.1:0-9758 GCA_036741335.1 Nocardioides sp.
CGCTGCGTAGCCGGACGGGCACAAGTCGTGCGCGAGCCACCTGGCCACCCCTGGGGTCGTGGAAAAGATCGGGGTAATGCCTGTCCGAGTACGACGTGGAAGTCAGTCGGACCCGAGCAGGGCGCTGGCGCGCCGGCGTACCAACGTCACGAGCGCCAGCACGCACGCGATGCCGAGCCAGAGGTCGGCCAGCGGGAAGGCGTTCTCGAAGTCGTAGTAGGCCTGCGTGTGCCCGCTGGCCAGCCAGTCGCGCTGGGTGAACCAGATCGACCAGTACGCCGCGTCGAGGGCGATCGCCACCACGAGCATCGCGACCACGGTGCGTCTCATGGGGAGATCCAAGCAGGCCGGCAGTTCCACGGATCCCGACCCAGTGACGACTGACCTCACCCGCACAACGCAACGCCCGGCTCGTGGGGAGCCGGGCGTTGTTGCGAGGGGTGTAGATCAGCCGTCGCTGCCGTGGCCCCCGTCGTGGCCGCCGTCGTCGCTGCCGCTGCCGCCGTTGTCGTCACCGGGTTCCGGCGTCGGGTGGCTGTCGTGTCCGGCCTGGGTGTGCCTGTGGTGACCAGCCGGATCGTCGGCGCCGTGGTGCCGGTGGTGGCCGGCCGGGTCATCGGCGCCCTGGCGGTCCGTGGTCCGGACGTGCGCTGACGGGCTGTCGTCGGTGGCGGCGTTGGCCGCCCAGACCCCGAAACCGGACGTGGCCACGAGGGCTCCGGCTGCGGCGAGGAGGGTGATGCGCTTCATGGTGTGCTCCTTGGGAGGGTGCGAGATCCGATGACCCCACGGTGCCGTGAACGCGGTCGGAGTTGCCATGGGACTGTGGTCTTAGCACCATCGGCCCGGCGTTCGACGTGCCGGCAGCGGGCCGGGTACACCGACGCGATCGCCGGGTGCCGACAGATCCTGCTCGACCATCGCGGGCACGGGCGCAGCGACGGCCCGACCACCGTCGAGGGCCACCTAATGGAGGAGTACGTCGCCTGGGTCCAAAGGCCCGAGTGCGCCACCTCGGCGGAGCCCTAGGCTGACCGGGTGCGGATCGCCACCTGGAACGTCAACTCCCTGCGCTCGCGGATCGACCGGGTCGAGGCGTTGCTGCAGCGCCACGACATCGACGTGCTCGCCTGCCAGGAGACCAAGGCGCGCGAGGACCAGCTGCCGCTGATGGGCCTCCAGGCGGCGGGATACGACGTCGCAGCGGCCGGCACGAGCCAGTGGAACGGCGTCGCCCTGATCAGTCGGGTGGGGCTGGAGGACGTCCAGATCGGGTTCGAGGGGATGCCCGGCTGGGGAGACCCGCTCGAGGCCGAGGCCCGGGCGATCGCGGCGACCTGTGGCGGCGTACGCATCTGGTCGGTCTACGTGCCCAACGGTCGCAAGCCCGACGACCCTCACTACGTGTACAAGCTGGACTGGCTGGCGCGGCTTCGCGACGCGGCCGCCGGTTGGCTGGGCGAGCCGGCCGCACTCGTCGGCGACTGGAACATCTGCCCCACCGACGCCGACGTCTTCGACCCGGCCCAGTTCCGGAACTCCACCCACGTCACGCCGCCGGAGCGCGCGGCGTTCCAGGCGTTCCTCGACGACGGGTACGCCGAGGTGACCCGCGCGTTCGCGGCGGGCTACACCTACTGGGACTACTACCGCTCTAGAGCAGAGAGGGACCGAGGGCTCAAGATCGACTTCGTGCTCAGCTCTCCCGCGCTCGCCGCCCGAGTGACAGGGGCGTTCATCGACCGCGAGGAGCGGCTGGACATGACGCCGCCGGGCCCGAGCGACCACGCGCCGGTCGTCGTGGAACTCGCCCACTAGCCTCGCCAAGCGCACGCTCACGCCTGCGGACTCACACCAACTGGACCGTAAACGGGGGGCCGGACACACTCGATCTCCCCGCAAATTTAACCCGCAGCGGGCGCTCGACGAACCGGAAGCTCGCTTCGGCCAGCACGACGAACATGGCAATCCAGGCGATATCGCCGACTACCGTATGTCCGAGCGTGCTGAGTATCGCGATTCGCGCCAGGACATTCCAGAGATAGATCGAATACGACCGCTCGCCCAGCCACCGCATGGGGCCGCTCGCCAGCAGCGATCCAACTGCCGATCGCGGCCGCGTCACGACACCGATCAACGTCACGAGCGTCAGTCCGGTCCCCGCGACGATCACCAGGGAGGTACGTTCGGTGTCGTTCCGATATGCCACGACGGGCAGGAGGGCAACGGCTAGCAGCGCGTAGGGCGCAAGATACCGAACCGTCCGAGGCAGCCAATCGTTGTGAGCAACAATCGCGAGCAATGAGCCGACCAGGATAGGCAGCGCATTTGTGTCGCTCCCGACGTACTCGTGCGGATCGAACCACACCTGTCGACTCAGGCCGAGGTAGAGGTCAAGCGCCAGGGTGATCCCGATGAACGCCACGATGAGCCCGGCGAACAGCCGAGGATTGCGACGATAGCCCCAGAGCAGTGCGAACGGCCACAGCAAGTAGAACTGCTCTTCGACCGAGAGCGTCCATGTGTAGTTGAAGTAGTCCTTGGTAGCGAAAAAATGGCCAGACCAGTCAAAGAGGTTGGTGGCATATGCAACAGCTGCGCCGGCGGGTGCGAAAATCTGCCCGACACTGAGGTCTTGTCGAACTATGAGCAGCACCACGATCGTCACCGCTACGACCGTCACCAAGGCCGGGCCGAGGCGCGCCGCGCGTCGGCGATAGAACGCGCGCACATCGATGGTGCCGGTTTGGAGTTCGCGGACCAATAGGGTGGTGATGAGATACCCCGACAGGCAAAAGAACACGGTGACACCGACGAAGCCGTCGCAGAGCGGCTTAGTCGGGGCGTGCTGGCCGAGGACCAGAAGAATTGCCACGCCGCGGACGCCATCCAATCCAGGATGGTGGCCACTGTCGCGCACGAGCCGACCTTAGCAAGGCAGGTGCCATCGGCGGCTCGAACACATCGGACCCGACTTGAAGATCGACCTCGTCCTCGCGACACCCTCGCTGGCCGGTCGGGTGACCGGGGCGTTCATCGACCGCGAGGATCGGGCTGGTCAGGGCGTCTCGGACCACGCGCCCGTCGTGGTCGATCTGGCGGACTGAGCGGTCAGCACTTCGTCTGGAACGTCACGTGGTCGACCCAGGTGACGCTGTAGTCGCCGCCCGCGGCGGTGAAGGTGAGCGCGACACCGTCGGTGGCCAGAGGTAGCGCATCGGGGTAGACGCGCAGGTGCAGGAAGACGTTGTACCAGGTGCCGGGAGTCAGAGTGGCTCCCGCCGCCGGCACCCGCCTGCTCCACTGCACGCTGGTGCTCTGGGTCAGGATCGCCGGCGCCGGCCAGCCCTCGACGGTGCCCGTCCCCTGGGTCGGGGCGCTGGGCGCCACCCATGCGCCCGCCACCTGGACGCCGTCCGCATAGGTCACCGCCGCGGTGCTGAGGTGGACCGACGACGCAGCCTTGACCATCACCGGGTAGTAGACGTAGTCGACCGGGTCGCTGCCATGGATCGTGTAGCAGGTGTGCGAGTGCCGGCCGTCCGACTTCGGGCGGAAGCTCACCGGCAGGACGCTGCCGGTCGAGCCGGTCGTCGGGGCCGTCGTCGGCTCCGAGGTGGTCGGGCTCGTCGCGTCGGTCGAGGGCCCGGAGCCGTGCGACTTTTGGTGATGGGTGTGGGCGGCGGTCGGCGTCGGCGAGCCGGAGCCGAAGCATCCCGACAGCAGGGCGCACGCCCCCACGGCGACCGCCGCCGTACTCAGACCGTGCCTCATGGGGGCAAGGTAACGCGGATCGGCGGCCGGTTCGGGGCACCGGGCCGCGCGTCCCTCAGCTGCCGTCGGCCAGTGCCGCGCAGAGCGCCGCCGTGTCACCGTCGAAGAGCATCTTCGGGCCGTGGTCGACCAGCACGTCGCCCTCGGGGGAGAACGTGAGCATCCCCGAGTCGTGGACGAGCATGCCCGCCCCAGCCACCGTCACCGAGTACAGATTGCCCGTGAACTGGGTGGTGATGCTGCCGAAGTCCCCCGGAACGGCGAAACTGTCGGACTCCGTGATGTCGGTGCGGTAGGGGATCGACTTCCCGGTGACCGAGTTGTAGAGCACGTTGAGCGGGTCGCCGACCGGGTAGTTGTCGTGCAGCACGCGCTTCACGAGGTATCCGTCGCGGTCGTAGTAACGGGCGCTGGTCTCGTTGCTGTGGCCGTTCTCCAGGATGTCGAAACCCCTGCAGGCAGGTGCCGTCGTACCCGGCGATGTGCTGGAAGGACATCTTGCCGTGGCAGACGGTCCCGCTGCCGTTGGTGTGGCAGGTGTACCAGTCGAGCGGCGGTGGCGTCAGTGTGACGTTCGCCGTGGCGGCTGCGCCCGGCCCGGCCAGGAGCGCGGCCGACACGGCGACCGGCGCGACGGCGAGCCCGAACAGGAGCGCCACCGCGCCCGGTCGGGGCTATGCGCGGTGCAGGTTCATCATGATGACCTCCGTGTGATCGGCCGATCGAGATGACCGCGGCTCACAGGTTGATCGCTTGGCGGCGACACTTCGGTTGACAGAGCGACGGCATTGTCGGTGGTCGCCTTCATGATCAGATCCATGGACCTCATCACCGGGCTGCTCATGCTCCTGATCGGACTCACCCTGGGCGCGCTCGTGGGCGTGCTCTGGGCGCGCTCCCGCCCGTCGTACGTCGACGGGCTGGGTCAGGGCATGGTCGACCAGGCCGAGGTGATGCAGGGCCTCGACCGGCTCGGCGACCAGCTCGCCGACCTCGAGCAGACGCGCGCAACCTGGCAGGGCCAGCTCCACCAGCAGGTCCTCGACATGCGCCACACGACCGACACGCTGCGCCGCGAGACCCAGTCCCTGTCGACGGCTCTGCGGCGTCCGCAGGTGCGCGGGCGCTGGGGCGAGCTGCACCTGCGCCGGGCCGTCGAGCTGGCCGGACTGGTCGACCGGTGCGATTTCCTCGAGCAGGTCCACCTCGCCGACGGCACGTTGCGGCCGGACCTGGTGGTCACGCTCGCCGGCGGGCGCAGCGTCGTCGTCGACGCCAAGGTGCCCCTCGACGCGTTCCTGGACGCGACGGCCACCGACGACCCCGACGAGCGGGACGCCCACCTCTCGCGCCACGCGCGCCAGCTGCGCTCCCACATCGACGCGCTCGGTTCCAAGCGCTACTGGCGGTCGCTGCCCGAGACGCCGGAGTTCGTGGTGCTGTTCCTCCCCGCCGAGTCGTTCCTGGCTGCGGGACTGGATGCCGACCCGACCCTCATCGAATACTCCGCGGAGCGTGGTGTGGTGCTGGCCAGCCCAACCACGCTGATCGCGCTGCTGCGCACCGTCGCCCACGGGTGGCGACAGGAGTCCGTGGCCGAGCGGGCCCGCGAGATCCATCGGGTCGGTCGCGACCTCCACGAGCGCCTGCAGACCATGAGCGGCCACCTCGGCAAGCTCGGTCGTTCGCTCGATACGGCCGTCGGCGCCTACAACCAGACGGTCGGATCGTGGGAGTCCCGGGTGCTGGTGGCGGCCCGACGGTTCGAGGAGCTCGACGCCACCGACGACAGCCTGACCTCGCCGGAGGCCGTCTCGACGACGTCCCGCACGGTCGGATCGGTGCACCCGCTGCCCCGGCGCGCCGCAGAAGGGGAGGAGGTCGTGGAGCATACGGTGGGCCCGTGAGCGAAGCGAGAGCGCGCGTCGGTTCGCACCCGCCCACCGACCGCGACGTAGCGCGCGAACTGCTCGCTCACCAGGAGGCACCGTGAGCGCGGCAAGGGCGCGCGTCGGTCACTCTCACCTGCGCGAGCACCGCGACCTGGCGTCGTTCTTCTGGAACGGCGACACCCCGGGCAGCGAAGTCGCGGCGCTCTCGAGTGCTCTGGTGCTCACCGCCGCCACGTTCGAGATCACGATGGTGGGCCATCTGCGGCTCTTCTTCGATCTCTGCTTCGTGATGGTGTGCCTGGCGGCCGGTGTCATGGTCCGGCCACGCGACTTCTTCACGGTCGGCGTGCTTCCGCCGCTACTGATGTTCGGCACCATGGTGATCGTGGCGCTCAACGGTCCGAAGGTGATCGCGACAGCACACGACGGCGTGGTGCAGGCCGTCATCACCGGGCTCGCCCACCACAGCGTGGCCCTCTTCGCCGGGTACGCCGTGTGCCTGGCCACGCTGCTTGCGCGGCAACGTCTCACTCCGCGCTGACCCAGCGCTCACTCCTGGAAGCGCTCCACGTCGCCGGCCCCGTGGCGTACGACGACGGGGTAGCCCTCCGACCAGTCCACGACCGTGGTCGGCTCCGCCGGCGTCTCACCGGCCTCGACCACGAGGTCGACGACGTGGTCCAGCTCCTCCTTGATCTCCCAGCCGCGCGCGCGGGGTTCGGACTCGCCGGGCAGGATCAGCGAGCTGGTCAGCATCGGCTCACCGAGCTCGGTCAGCAGGGCCTGGCTGAACGTGTGGTCCGGGATCCGGACCCCCACCGTGCGTTTCTTCGGGTGCATCAGCCGGCGCGGCACCTCGGCGGTGGCCGGGAGGATGAACGTGTACGGCCCCGGAGTCGCCGACCTGATCGCCCGGAAGGCGCTGTTGGAGACGCGCACGAACTGACCGAGCTGCGCGAAGTCCGAGCACATCAGCGTGAAGTCGTGCTTCTCGTCGAGCTCACGGATCTGCAGGATCCGGTCGCGGCCGTCGCGGTTGCCGAGCCGTGCGCCGAGCGCGTAGCCCGAGTCCGTCGGGTAGGCGATCAGCGCATCGTCGCGCACCGCGTCGGCGATCTGGGTGATCACCCGAGGCTGCGGGTTGTCCGGATGGACGTCGATGTAACGGGCCACGGAGGCGAGTCTAGGAGCGGACTCGCAGGCCGCTCACAGGTCGGTCGCAGGAACCGCGCAGCACGGGCCGATAGCAACGGGGCATGGACAACACCCGGGACCGAGCTCTCTGCGATCCTGCCGATTCGCCTTCGCGGCGTCTGGACCCGCCGTACCGTGAACGGGTGTACGACGAGACCGCGGTGACCGCCCCGGCTCCGAGCCTCGCCGCCGAGCCCGGACGCCGGATCCTGCCCGTGCTGCTCTCGCGCGCGTTCCGTCGCTTCGCCATGGTCGGCGTGGTCAACACGGCGATCGACGTGGCCCTGTTCGCCCTGCTGCACGCGCCACTGGGCATCCTCGCCGCCAACTTCGTCTCCACCTCGGCCGGGATGACCTTCAGCTTCCTGGTCAACGGCCGGTTCACGTTCGGTGCGCGGCGGGTGACCCTGCGGCACGCGGCCCTGTTCCTGGCCGCCAACGGCGGCACGATGTGGGTGCTGCAACCCGCGCTGATCATCGTCGCCCACGACACCCTCGCCGCCCCGATGATGGTCGCGAAGGTGGGCGGGCTGGCAGTCAGTGTGGTGGCGAACTTCCTGCTCTACCGGTACGTCGTATGGCCGCTCGAAGCGGTCACGCCTGCGCCGCAGCCCGAAGGTCTCGACGCAGCTCCGGCGGCAGCGCGAAGATGAGCGACTCCTCGGCGCTGTGCACCGCCTCGGCGTCGGGGTACCCGCGCTCGGTGAGGTAGGACAGCACACCGTCCACGAGGGCGTCGGGCACGCTGGCGCCCGACGTCACGCTCACCTTGTCGACTCCCGCCAGCCACGCGTCGTCGATCTCGGAGGCATCGTCGACGCGGTGAGCAGCCTTCGCCCCGGCCTCCAGCGCCACCTCGGCGAGCCGGACGGAGTTCGAGGAGTTGGCCGACCCGACGACGATCACCAGGTCGGCGTCGTGGGCGATCTCCTTGACCGCGAGCTGACGGTTCTGGGTGGCGTAGCAGATGTCGTCGCTGGGCGGGTCGAGGAGCTCGGGGAACCGCCGGCGGATCGCCTCGACCGTCGCCATCGTCTCGTCGACGGACAGGGTCGTCTGCGAGAGCCACGCGACCTTGGCCGGGTCGCGCACCACGATCGAGTCGACGTCCGCGGGTCCCTGCACCAGCTGGATGTGCTCGGGCGCCTCACCGGAGGTGCCCTCGACCTCCTCGTGACCGGCGTGGCCGATCAGCAGGATGTCGTAGTCGTCACCGGCGAAGCGCTTCGCCTCGTGATGGACCTTGGTCACCAGCGGGCAGGTCGCGTCGATGGTCTTGAGCCGACGCTGCTTGGCCTCCTCGTGCACCGTGGGCGAGACCCCGTGCGCGGAGAACACCACGGTCGCGCCCTCGGGCACCTCGTCGAGCTCCTCGACGAAGACCGCGCCGCGGGACTCGAGGTCGGAGACCACGTGCTTGTTGTGGACGATCTGCTTGCGCACATAGACCGGCGCGCCGTACAGGTCGAGGGCCTTCTCGACCGTGATCACGGCCCGATCGACGCCCGCGCAGTAGCCGCGGGGGGCGGCGAGACGTACGCCCTTGCCCAGCGAATCAGGCATGCCCAGGTCCACACTCATGCAGGCGAGTCTAGGTGGAAGAGCGTCAGGGACCCGAACCCGCGAGCGGCCCTACAGGCGTCCGGACCGGGTGCCGTCGGTGGGTTGGCCTACGCTCGCCGCCATGGCACTCGACACGTCCCCCGAGTCGCCGGCGCCGGTGCGGCAGATCGCGCTGGCGATCTCCGGCTGGATCGACCGGCTCGGTGCGGTGTGGGTGGAGGGCCAGATGGCCCAGATCAGCCGCCGACCCGGGGTCGGCACCGTCTTCATGACGCTGCGCGACTCGGCGGCCGACATCTCGGTCCCGGTCACCTGCGCGCGCACCCTGTTCGACAGCCTCAACCCGCCCCTCGTCGAGGGCGCGAGTGTGGTCCTCCATGCCAAGCCCGACTACTACCCCACGCGCGGCTCCCTCTCGCTGGTCGCCCGGGAGATCCGGATGGTCGGGCTCGGCGAGCTCCTCGCCCGGCTCGAGCGACGACGACAGCTGCTCGCGGCGGAGGGCCTGTTCGCTCCCGAGCTGAAGCGCTCCCTGCCGTTCCTGCCCGGCCGGGTCGGGCTGATCACCGCTCCCAACTCCGCGGCCGAGCGCGACGTCGTGGACAACTCCCGACGGCGCTGGCCCGGCGTCGCCTTCGAGACGGCGTACGCCGCCATGCAGGGTCAGCGCGCCGCGGCCGAGGTGATCGACGCGCTCGCCCGGCTCGACCGTGACCCTCGGGTCGAGGTGATCGTGATCGCCCGCGGTGGCGGCTCGGTCGAGGATCTCCTGCCGTTCAGCGACGAGGCGCTGGTCCGCGCGGTGCATGCCGCCCGCACCCCGGTGGTCTCCGCGATCGGCCACGAGCCCGACACCCCGTTGCTCGACCTCGTCGCCGACGTGCGCGCCTCCACGCCGACCGACGCCGCCACGCACCTCGTCCCCGACGTGGCCGACGAGCTCCGCGGCGTCGAGTGGGCCCGCGACCGGGTCCGGGCGCTGCTCGGTCAGATCATCGACCGCGAGCGGCAGTCGCTGGCCGACCTGCGCGCCCGCCCGGTGCTCGCCGATCCGCGCACCCTGGTCGACGCCCGCGCCGCCGAGGTGCTCGACCTGCGCGAGCGCGGGCGGCGCGTGCTCGGCCACGCGCTCGACCGCGCCGGTGACGACATCGCCCACCAACGCGCCCGCGCCCGGGCGCTCTCCCCGCTGGCCACCCTGCAGCGGGGCTACGCCGTGGTGCAGACCGCGGACGGGTCCGTCCTCGCGTCGACGCGGCTGACCGGTGCCGGCGACGCGCTTCGCATCCGGGTTGCCGACGGCCGGATCATGGCGACCACGACCGGTGTCGAGCC
>DAINSL010000087.1:0-8947 GCA_036741335.1 Nocardioides sp.
GGCGCCTCGGCTTGTCACTGTCGAGCCTTCTCGAATCCGATTCGCCGATGCCTCGAAGCCCCAGCCGACTGACGGCGGGCTTCGCGCTGCTCAGGGTGGGTGCGCCCAGCGGATGACGGTGAGCACTCAACCGGCGATGTCGGCGAGAGCGATCACGGCCAGCAAAAAGTAGACGAGCTGGTTCACGCTGAGCTTCCGTCGTCGCTGCGACATGGTCGCCGTGGTGTCGAGTCTCTGGCCCGGTGGGACGTTCAGGTCGGCCTCAACGCGCTGCATCCGGTTACGCGCGGCCCGGTAGTCGTCGTGCTGAGTGCGGACCACCAAGGCCGAGAGGTCGGCCGCTACGGCTCCTAACAGAAACACCAGTGCGGCAGCGTGGCCGTGAGGGCGCGTTGCGACGGCAGTTGCCGCCGCGAGAATCGCGACGTTGAAGCCGAGTAGGTATTGAGTCCGCGACCAGTTGTACCGGGCTTGGAAGCGGTGCTCATCTACCGCTGCGCGGTAGATGACTCCTGGCGGGAGGATCCCGTCCCCCCCGGACATTCCTGGGAACGGAGACACGGAACCGGACATGGCCAGCACCGTAGTACGCGATGGCTGACGATCAGGGGGTCCCGCGCCTGCCCATTTTCGGCTCAGTGGGCAGTGACGCTGAAGATGCTGGTGCCGACGACCCGGGTGAAGGTGCGGAGCTGACCGGTTAGCGTCCATTTGCTCTACCCCAGGGACTTTGGACCCTGAACGCCCAGTCAGCCTTGGGGCGAGAATTTCCTGGCAGGCTGTCGAGTTCGTCTGGCGCTACGAGTTGCCGCTGTTCACGCTGCTCCCACTCAGTGCCGCCCTCGGCTGGACCCGGCTGCGGTTGGGTACAACGGCGATCAGGAGGGGGACGTTCGCCCCGGGACAGGGGGGACCCGTGGGAAGAGTGTGGAGTCGAAAGTATCGATGAAGGGGGACCGTGATGTACGGCAGGACGACCCACAGGACCTGGCCCTCGGACCCGGTGCGCACGGTGATGGTGTGGCCGGTGGCGACCGTGGAGGCGACTGCCTCCGTCACGGACGTGGCCGAGGCGCTGGCGGCCGACGAGGTCGGCGCCCTCTGCGTGGTCGAGCACGGCGCGCTGGTCGGGATCGTCTCCGAGCGCGACGTCGTGACCCATGTCGCCGCCGGCGCGGATCCGGCGTACCTGACCGCGGGCGAGATCATGTCGCCCGAGCCGATCACCGTCACCCCGGACGACTCCGTGCTCACGGTCGCGCGCGCCATGCGCGAGTCGCAGGTGCGTCACCTGCCGGTGGTGAGTAACGGCCTGATCGCGGGCATCGTCTCGATCAGGGACCTGTTCGGCGTCCTCATCGATGCCGCCGCCGACGAGGCGAACGTCGTGGTCGTGCCCAGCGGCAACCGCGTGGTCGTCCGCGCGGACTGAGCCCGGGCCGAGTCTGACGTCGGGTCAGACGTCCTCGGGCTGCATCACGATCGAGCCCGTGGGGCACTCCTCCACACAGAGCCCGCAGCCCTTGCAGTAGTCGAGGTCGACGGCGTACTCCCCCTCGGGACCGAGCTTGATCACCGCGTTGTCCGGGCAGTAGGCGAAGCAGTTGTCGCAGGAGATGCAGCCTCCGCACGACAGGCAGCGGCGCGCCTCGTAGAGCGCGTTGTCCACGTCGAGCGACTGCACGACCTCCTCGAAGGTCGTCTGGCGGCGCACCATCTCCAGCTGGCTGCGGTGCTGGCGCGGCGCGTCCTCGAAGTACCACGTGTTGAGCGAGTCGTAGGGCGCGAGGTCGGGCGCGGCGGGCTCGGCTACCGCCTGGCCCGACAGCCAGGCCTCGATGCCCTCCGCCGCGGTGCGCCCGTGTCCCAAGGCCACCGTGGCCGAACGCTCGCCGGGCGCCACGTCGCCGCCGGCGAACACGCCGGGCCGGCTGGTCATCATGCTGGAGGTGCGGGTCATCACGACGCCGTCCTCGACCTCGAGCCCCGGGGCGGTGCCCAGCAGGGAGAGGTCGGTGTCCTGACCGAGCGCCAGCACGACGGAGTCGGCGGCGAGTCGCTCGGTCCGGCCGGTCGGCTGTGGGAAGCCGCTGGCGTCCAGCTCCATCTGCTCGACGGTGATCCCGTCCGGGTCGACCTGGTCGATGGTCGACAGCCAGCGGAACTGGATGCCTTCCTCCTCGGCCTCACGAACTTCCTGCTCGTGTGCGGGCATCCGCTCCCGGGTACGCCGGTAGACGACGATGGCATCGGATGCTCCGAGCCGCCGCGCGGTGCGCGCGGCGTCCAGGGCGGTGTTGCCACCGCCGTACACGGCGACGCGCCGGCCCAGCAGGGGTGCCTCGCCCTCCTCCACGGCCCGGAGCACGGACACCGCGTCGACGATCCGGGCGGCCGAGGCGGCCGGCAGGTAGGTACGACGGCCGAGGCGGGCGCCGACGGCGAGGAAGGTCGCGTCGTACGGACCCTCCGCGATCGCCGCGTCCAGATCGGTGACGTCGGTGTCGAGCTCGAGCCGTACGCCGAGGTCGAGGATCCGCTTGATCTCGGCGTCCAGCACCTCACGCGGGAGGCGGTAGCGCGGGATGCCGTAGCGGAGCATGCCGCCGGGCTGCGACGAGCCCTCCTTGATCGTGACCGCGTGCCCGGCGCGCGCCAGGTGGTACGCCGCGGAGAGGCCGGCCGGTCCCGCGCCGACGACCAGGACCCGGCGTCCGGTGTCTGGCCGGCGGGCTGTCACGGACCATCCCTGCCGCAGCGCCTCGTCGCCGAGGAAGCGTTCGACCGAGTTGATGCCGACGGCCTCGTCGAGCTGGCCGCGGTTGCAGGCCGTCTCGCACGGGTGGTAGCAGACCCGGCCCATCACGGCCGGGAACGGGTTGACCTCCATGATGGCGCGCCAGGCAGCCTCGTAGCCCGCGCCGCCCGACTCCGCGGCGTACAGCCACGAGCGGACGTCCTCGCCGGCCGGGCACGAGGCACCGCACGGCGCGGTGGGCTTGATGAAGACGGCGCGTTCGGTGCGCCAGGTCCCGGTGTGGTCGGCGACGCTCGAGCCGGGGCCAAGGCTGACGGCGAAGGGAAGGTCCATCACTGCGCTCCGTCCGCGAGCAGCCCGTAGCGGGCGATCGTGCGGTCGGCCTGTCGTTGCAGACGCTCGACGACCTCGGGGTGGCCGGGCTCGCCGAACAGGTGACGGAACCGCGCCTGCGTGCGCAGGTAGTCCTCCACGGGCACCTGCCGCCGGATCCGGCTCACGTCGGTGACCTCGCCGTCCTCGGCCTCGAAGACGGCGAACATGCCCGACTCGGTGGCCATCCGGGCCACCCGGACGGTGTCGGAGGAGTCCGTCCCCCAGCCGAGCGGGCACGGCACGAGCACGTGCAGGTAGCGGGCCCCGTGCATGCCCATCGCGCGGGTGACCTTGCGCTCGAGGTCGTGCAGGTCGGCAACGGTCGCGGTGGCGACGTAGGGGATCTCGTGGGCCATCGCGATCACCGGCAGGCTCTTGCCCGTCCCGAACGCGTTGCCGGTGCGGGTGCCGACCGGTCGGGTGTTCGCGGTGCTGGCCGCGGGCGGAGTCGCCGCCGAGCGCTGCACGCCGGTGTTCATGTAGCCCTGGTTGTCGTAGCAGACGAACAGCACATCGTCGTTGCGCTCGAACATGCCCGACACGCAGCCGAGGCCGATGTCGACGGTGCCGCCGTCACCTGCCTGCGCGACGACCCGCACGTCGTCGCGACCCTGTGCCTGGAGGGCGGCCGCGACACCCGAGGCGACAGCCGCGGCGTTGCCGAACAGCGAGTGCAGCCACGGGACGCGCCACGACGACTCGGGGTATGGCGTCGAGAAGACCTCCAGGCAACCGGTGGCGTTCACGGTCACCATCCGGCCGCCGGTGGCACGCATCGCGGCATCGAGCACGACCCGCGCGCCCAGCGCCTCGCCACAGCCCCGGCACGCCCGGTGACCGGACGTGATGGAGTTGTTCCGGTCGCTGCTGGACTGCTCGGTCCGCTGCTCGGGGTCGAGCAGCCGGTTGCCGGCCGCGAAGGTCCCGATCTGGAAGAGCTTCACCTCTGTCACGTCCATGCCTTTCGCCAGTCGTCGGCGCCGAGCTCACCGCGCGTCACTGCCCCTGCCCAGTCATGTCCCTCTCGGTCAAGCTCACGCACGACCGTGTCGACGTCGAGGTCCGGGAACGACAGGACCCGGTCGGACACCTGGTCGGCGAGCACGTCGTCGAGGAGCTTGCGCAGCACGGCGCGGGTGACCGGCCGACCGCCCAGCCCCAGCACCACGTCGTACACCCGGGTCTGCTCGGCGACGAGGGAGAGGCGGACGTCCGCGCCGAGGATGCTGCCGAAGCCGACCGAGAAGGCGCGGTTGACGACGATCACGCGGCCGACACCGGCCAGCGCCTCACGGATCTCGTCGAGCGGCCACGGACGGAAGCAGGTCACGCCGAGCGTGCCCACCGCCACACCCTCGGCTCGCAGGTCGTCGACGACGTCCGCGGCGGCCCCCAGCACGGAGCCCAGGGCGACGACCGCGATGTCGGCGTCGTCGAGGCGGTACGACGTCGTGAGGCCGCCCGTGTCGCGGCCGACCACCGCGAGGTACTGGTCGGCGGTCTCCTGCACGGCGTCGAGCGCCCGGAGCTGGCGGTGCCCCTCGAGGAACTTCACCTCGGTGAAGGCCTCCGGCCCGACCATCGCCCCGATCGTGACCGGGTCGTCGGGGTCGAGCACCTGGAGCGGCCGGTAGGGCGGCAGGAACGCGTCCACCTGTTCCTGCGTGGGCAGGTCGACGTCCTCGACCGCGTGGGTCAGCACGAACCCGTCCATGCAGACCATGACCGGGACCGAGAGTCGCTCGGCCAGCGCGAAGGCCTGGACGTGGAGGTCCACGGCGTCCTGGTTGGAGGCGGCGAACAGCTGCACCCATCCGGCATCGCGCTGCGACATCGCGTCGGAGTGGTCGTTCCAGATGTTGATGGGGGCTCCGAGGGCACGGTTGGCGACCGTCATCACCACGGGCAGCCGCAGGCCCGAGGCGTTGGGCAGCGTCTCGGCCATGAACAGCAGGCCCTGGCTCGCGGTGGCGGTGTAGGCCCGGCCGCCGGCGGCCGAGGCGCCGATGCAGGCGGACATGGCGGCGAACTCCGACTCGACCATGAGATAGCGGCAGGACCCGATCCGGCCGAGGGCGACGAGGTCGGCGAGCGCCTCGACGATGTGCGTCTGTGGGGAGATCGGGTAAGCCGCAACGACGTCCGGGCGACACAGTGCCACGGTCTCGGCAACGGCCCGCGAGCCCTCAACCTGCCTGCGCATGGCGCCGACTCCCCCCTGTTGCGAGGACGAAGCCTGCTTCGGCGAGCGTCGCGTTCAGGTCGCCGGCCGTTCCGGGGAAGCGCTCCCGGATGGCTGCCTGCAGGGACTCCAGCGTGACCACGCCGGTGAGGCCCGCCAGCGCGCCGAGCAGCGCCGTATTGGGGAGTGGGCGGCCCAGAGCCTGCCGCGCGAGATCGGTGGCGGCCACGGTGACGATGCGTCGCTCCTCGAGCTGGGGAGCCAGCACCGGAAGGCCGAGCGATTCGGCGGTCCCGGTGCTGTTCACCAGCAGGTACCCGTCGGCCGTCAGCCCGTCGAGCACGCCCGGCAGGTGCAGCAGGGTCGGGTCCTGGACCACGACGGCCTGGGGCTCGCTCACCGGGTCGTGCGAGCGGATCGCCCGGTCGTCGATCCGGCAGTAGGACACCACCGGCGCCCCGGTGCGCTCGGACCCGAAGCTCGGGAAGGCGAGCGCGTGCCGTCCCTGGGCGAAGGCCGCGACCGACAGCAGCTCGGCGGCGGTCACCACCCCCTGTCCACCGCGCCCGTGAAACCTGACCTCGAACGTCATCGGGTCTCCTCCCGTCCACCTATGAGGCCAGCGTGTTCGAGCAGGCGTGCGCTGGGCAGGGCCGGACGTCCCCAGCAGGCGGGACCGCTGGCCCGGCACTCCATGCTCAGGTCCGGGCGGCGAAGGCGTGGACGCCTTCGTGCTCGAGCTCCTCGTGCAGCGGAGGCACGACCTCGATGATGCACTCGGCGTCACGGATCACGGCCCGCGCGGTGCTGCCGAGGTAATGCACCAGGCCACCGTGACCCGGCCGCGAGATCAGCAGGACGTCGGCGGTCCGCGACGCGTCCACCAGCGCGAAGGCCGCCTGGCCATGCACCAGCTCGACGTCCACCTGGACCTCGGGGAACGTCATCCGGTGGTCGATTAGCGCGTCCTCGAGGATCCGCTCCTGCTCGAGCAGCCACTCGGGCCGGGCGGTGCTCTCGGCCATCGCGTCGTCGTACTCGGACAGCAGGTGCCAGGCGTGGACGACCGACAGATCGGACTGCGTCTGCCGCGCGAGCGCGAACGCCGCACCCAGCAGGTGCTCCGCGTGCTCGGTGGACTTCAGCCCGACCACGATCCTGCGCGCGGCTCCGGTGTAGGGCGACGTGGCCTCCGGAGGCACGATCACCACGGGGCAGGTGGCTCGGGCTGCGATCCCGGTCACCACGGAGCCGGTCCACAGCCTCTCCATACGGCCGTGCGGCGCGGCGCCGATCACCAGGAGGGCGGCCTCGCGGGTGTGGCGCACCAGGGCGTCCACGCGAGAGCCGATCAGCAGAGTGGTGACGACTTCGAGACCGGGCGCCGCCACCACGGCGGCGGCCATGCTGTGCTGCAGGGTCGTGTGTCCGGAACGACGGATGTCCGCGTCCGGCACGGCGGGGAACGGCCCGACCGGCAGGCATGCGGGTACGACGTGCACCAGCTCCAGCGGAACGCCACGGCCCTGTGCCGCCAGCGCGGCGTACCTCACCGCGGTGATGCTCCCGTGGCTGCCGTCCGTGGCAGCGACGACGTGTCCGGTTGGCCGGATGGTGGTCATGGCTCCTCCCTCCGTCCCGGCCGGGTGGCCCCGGTTCGGGAGCTCGTGGTCCCGCTTGGTCTCACCACCAGCACACCGCGTCCGCGGGTCCCGCGGCAGGGCCCATTGGGGCACCGACGGCCACCGTTGGTCCCTACCGCCAGCGGGACCGGCAGCGGAGCATGGCACCGGTCAGGGTGGCACTGTTGCATTGAGCCATCCCGCGACATCGGCGCCGCAAGATCTTCGCCCGAGCTCCGCCAAAGGGCCGCAGATCGAGTCCACAGGGGTGCGTTGGTAGCGAAACGGGTCGACTCGGGGCCGGACGCACGTGCCGCACAGGAAGATCTCCCGTCGCGCGATCATCTGGACGCTCAATGCAACAGTGCCCCGCCAACAACGTCAGCCGCTGCGGCGGCCATCGGCGACTGCCTCCGCCCTCCTCCGGGCCCGCGGTTGAGAGAGGCGGACTCTGACGGGACGGAGGGCACGCGAACCGTCGTGCCAATCGATGGAGGGGTGTTGGTTCCGCTGCGTCGCAGTAGGCTGCGCACGATCTCTGCGCAGATGCGCGGAGCGCAGCCCAAGGAGGCAGCATGCCCACCGTCATCGGGCACCACGATGTGAAGGACACAGACCACTGGCTTGCCTCGCCGAAGCGGGAAGAGGTCTTCGGCCCGCTCGGAGTCACAAACATCCGGACCTTCGTCAACCCCCAGAACCGCGCACAAGTCGCGGTACTGATGGATGTCGCTGACTTGGACGTGGTCATGGCCGCTATGCAGAACCAGGCGATGGCCGACGCGATGGAGTACGACGGCGTACTTCCTGAGACGCTGGTTCTTCTGGTCGAGGAATAGATCCGCCGATCTCACCACGACGCTGACAACGGCAACTCGACCGGGACCGTTTGGCGGCGCAGCGGGGTCGCCCGGACCGAAGAGCTGTTCGCCGACGGGACTAGACGACCAGATCCGAACGCGGGTCGTCGTTCGCTGCTCGAGGATGAGGGGGCCCTCTGAGGGACGGCGACACCGCCTGGGGCCCTTGGACCCGATTTTCCTATGCCGCTGTGCGCTCGCTCGTGCCGACGGGTGGGCGCCCGGTGAGCTACCTTCGACGACGTGGTCAACGTGCAGCGGGCGGAACTTAACGAGCACCGGGCCGCGCCCTTTCCCACAAGCGTCGAGAAGGGCGAGATCTACGGCGAGGTCGAGCCGGTCATGATCGACGCAGACATCTTCGGGTGGGCCAGCCATGATCGTCTCGACTCCGTGCAGAAGAGATCGCTTCAAGTGGCCGCCGATCAGTTGGCCCGCTCCCTGCCAGTGTTTCCCACTGACGCACGGCCGGACTACGAGCGACTACTTCGGATCGCCCGACGAGCGCTAGCCCACCGATTGACGCCTGGTCGATCCAACGCACGCACATGCCGCTGAGTGTGCGCAGATGTGCCGATGATCGGACGCCGGTCAACTGGTGCTCGCCGAGGTCACGAATCCAACAGTGGCCGCGCGGCGCTGTAGTCCTCCGGGCTGATCTCGCCACGAGCGAGCCGCAGGTCGAGGACTTCGCGAGGTGACAGGGCTGCCGGCTCGACCATTCGTCCGGAAGGAGGGGGCTGGGGGTTGACCGCCCTCAGAGCAACGTAGATCGCCACTCCTAGGAGCACCACCAGGAAGAGGCCGACGAGAAGCATCAGCCAGAATCCGCCGTACGTCATCCCGTCCGAGCCGTTCATCATCCGCTCCCATCTATCGCTGGCCAAGGCCTCAGCATGGCGTCTACGCGCTCGCGACCACAGACGCCAACGGTCCCTCCAACAGGGACTTTCGCCCCCAACGCGTACATCCGCCTCTGCCGCTGAGCGGATACCGGCGAACGGCGCGTTTAGGCGGCACTGTTGCATTGACGTCGATGGTCGACAACCCACCCCATAAGTGATAGAGCCTTGACCACAACGATGGCTCGTCCGCCATGTCACTGGCCGACCCTTCCGTCGACGCACTCGCGCAACAGGTCGGCGTGCCC
>DAINSL010000088.1:0-8803 GCA_036741335.1 Nocardioides sp.
GTGTAGATCTGGCTCATCGCCGGCGCCACCCAGTAGAACCGCAGCGTGTTGTCCGCGCGCCGCTTGAGCTCGTACCCGGTCAGCTCATCACCGAACGTGAGCAGCCCCAGCAGGGCGTACGAGGTCGTCGGCAGGGTCACCGGCAGCTCTTGACTCATGGCCCCACCAGACTACTCTTCCTAACTGGAACACTCCTCTGGAAGGGACGGTCATGGCCGACACACTCGTGATGGTGGGGACCCGCAAGGGGCTTTGGATCGGGCGCTCGGACGAGGCCCGGGTGGACTGGTCGTGGACCGGCCCTCACTTCGCGATGGAGGAGGTCTACTCCGTCCTCATCGACACCCGCCACGACCGGCCGCGCCTGCTCGCCGGCGCCAGCTCGAGCTGGCTCGGGCCCCAGGTATGGCGCTCCGACGACCTCGGCGCGAGCTGGCAGGAGACGCCGAACGGCGCCGTACGATTCCCGGAGGACACCGACACCGCGGTCGCGCGCGTCTGGCAGCTGACCCCCGGCGTCGAGGACGACGTGGTGTACGCCGGCACGGAGCCCGGCGCGATCTTCAAGTCGACCGACCGCGGCGAGACCTTCCGGCTCGAGCGCGGGCTCTGGGACAACCCGCAGCGCAAGGAGTGGAGCGCCGGCTTCGGCGGGCAGGCCTTCCACACGATCCTTCCGCATCCGCAGGACTCCTCGAAGGTGCTCGCGGCGATCTCGACCGGAGGTGTGTACCGCACCGACGACGGCGGCGACTCGTGGTACCCGTCGAACACCGGCGTGAAGGCCGAGTTCATGCCGGGGGAGCGGACCTACCCGGAGTTCGGCCAGTGCGTGCACAAGGTCGCGCGTCACCCGGATGCCCCCGACCGGCTCTACCTGCAGAATCACGGTGGCGTCTACCGCTCCGACGACGGCGGCGACACCTGGCAGGACATCGCGCCGGGGCTGCCGGCCGAGTTCGGGTTCTCGATCGTCGTACACCCGCACGACCCCGACACGGTCTACACCTTCCCGATCACCGACGCCGGTGCCCGTTGGCCGGTCGAGGGCCACGCCCGCGTATGGCGCTCGACCGACGCCGGCGCGCACTGGGAGCCGCTCGGTGACGGATCGCTCCCGGACGACTACTACATCGCGGTGATGCGCGACGCGATGTGCGTCGACACCCAGCCGACCCACGGCATCTACTTCGGAGGCCGCAACGGCGGCGTCTGGGCCTCGCCCGACGAGGGCCGGACCTGGCGGGAGATCCACAAGGACCTGCCGGACGTGTGCGTGGTCCGGGCCGCGGTCATCTGACGGGACCCTTCCCGGCCGGTGACCTCCACCGGCCGGGCCCGGTGAGACCGGCCGGGTCGGGCCGCGGCACAGAAGTAGGCTCGCGCGCATGACCGATCACGACCTCAAGCCCCGCTCGCGCGACGTCACCGACGGTCTCGAGAAGGCCGCCGCCCGCGGGATGCTGCGGGCGGTCGGGATGGGCGACGACGACTTCGCCAAGCCGCAGATCGGGGTGGCCTCGTCGTGGAACGAGATCACGCCCTGCAACCTGTCCCTCGACCGGCTCGCGAAGGCCGTGAAGAACGGCGTGCACGCGGCCGGCGGCTATCCGCTGGAGTTCGGCACGATCTCGGTCTCCGACGGCATCGCCATGGGCCACGAGGGCATGCACTTCTCGCTGGTGAGCCGCGAGGTGATCGCCGACTCCGTCGAGACCGTGATGATGGCCGAGCGCCTCGACGGCTCGGTGCTGCTGGCCGGCTGCGACAAGAGCCTGCCCGGGATGATGATGGCCGCCGCGCGTCTCGACCTCGCCAGCGTGTTCCTGTACGCCGGCTCGATCATGCCGGGCCAGGTCGACGGGCACGACGTCACCATCATCGACGCGTTCGAGGCGGTCGGCGCCTGCCTGGCCGGGAAGATCTCCCGCGAGGAGGTCGACCGGATCGAGCGCGCGATCTGCCCGGGTGAGGGTGCCTGCGGCGGCATGTACACCGCCAACACCATGGCCGCGGTCGCCGAGGCGATCGGGATGAGCCTGCCCGGCTCGGCCGCTCCACCCGCGGTCGACCGGCGCCGCGACGGTTTCGCCCACCGCTCCGGCGAAGCGGTGGTCAACCTGCTCCGCCTCGGCATCACCGCCCGCCAGATCATGACGCGTGAGGCGTTCGAGAACGCGATCACCGTGGTCATGGCCCTCGGCGGCTCCACGAACGCCGTACTCCACCTGCTGGCGATGGCCCGCGAGGCCGACGTCGACCTCACCATCGACGACTTCAACCGGGTCGGCGACAAGGTGCCGCACCTCGGCGACCTCAAGCCGTTCGGACGCTATGTGATGAACGACGTCGACAAGGTCGGCGGCATCCCGGTCGTGATGAAGGCCCTTCTCGACGCCGGGCTCATGCACGGTGACGTCCTGACCGTGACCGGCAAGACCATGGCGGAGAACCTCGCCGAGCTGGCGCCCCCCGGGCTGGACGACGACGTCCTGCGCTCCCTGGACCGTCCGATCCACAAGACCGGCGGCCTCACCATCCTGAAGGGGTCACTGGCACCCGATGGCGCCGTGGTGAAGTCCGCGGGCTTCGACGACTCGACGTTCACCGGCATCGCCCGCGTCTTCGACGGCGAGCGCGCGGCCCTCGACGCCCTGACCGCCGGCACGATCGCACCCGGCGACGTCGTGGTGATCCGCTACGAGGGCCCCAAGGGCGGCCCGGGGATGCGCGAGATGCTCGCCATCACCGCTGGCATCAAGGGCGCTGGTCTCGGCAAGGACGTCCTGCTGATCACCGACGGCCGCTTCTCCGGAGGTACGACGGGACTCTGCGTCGGCCACATCGCCCCGGAGGCGGTCGACGCCGGGCCGATCGCGTTCGTCCGCGACGGCGACCAGATCACCCTCGACGTCGCCAACCGGTCCCTCGACGTGGAGGTCGACGACGCGGAGTGGGAGTCCCGCAAGGACGGCTGGGCGCCACTCCCGCCGAAGTACACCCGCGGTGTCCTCGGCAAGTACGTCAAGGTCGTGCAGTCCGCCGCCCACGGAGCCGTCTGCGGCTGAGGACGTAGCCGCGTTGCTCGCGTTCCTGGTTCACCAGGTGGACCAGGAACGCGACCGAGTGCGCGACCGAATGGGCGACAGCCGAAATGACGCGGCTGGGTCATGTCGCACGTAGCGCCGCGCTCGTACGCTGGGTGGGTGAGGAGTCTCGTACTTGCGGGAGCGCTCGCGGCGGTGGTGGCCCTGGGTGGCGCTTCGACCGCTGCCGCACTGACCCATGGGAACCACGGCGCGTCGCCGGGGGTCGGCCGGGATCACGTCACCAAGGCCGACGACAAGGCCGACAAGCCGGACTCGGAGAACGGGAAGCCCGAGAAAGAAGGGTCGGCCCACGCGAAGAAGATGGTGGCGATCGCCACCGCCCACCGCGAAGGCATGACGCAGTGGCGCGTGTGCGTCCACGCAGCGGCGAACGCCGGGAAGGCCAACCCGACCACGGGTTGTCAGAAGCCACTTCCACCGGGCTGGATCAAGCACCCCGGTCAGCACCCCGCGGGCAGTCGCCCAGGCAGCACGTCCACGCCGCGCCGCTGACCAGGGTCGCTCAGCGGCGGTCCGCCCGCCCCCGGGTCAGCCATGTTCGGCCGCGGCCCGGCGCAGGGCCGCGAGCGAACGGCGTACGTCGTCGTCGGTGGTGCTCCAGTTGCTGACCGAGATCCGCACGATCGCCCGGTCGTGCCAGCGCGAGCCGGACATCCACGTGGTGCCGTCGGCGAGCAGTGCCGCGGCGACCGCCCGGGTGCGGTCGTCGTTGCCGAAGGACAGACAGACCTGGGTGAAGACCACGTCGTTGAGCACCTCGACGCCGGAGATTTCCAGCGCACCCGACGCGAAGGCGGTCGCGTTGTCCGCGAGCCGCTCCACGAGCTGCACCACGCCTCGACGCCCGAGGCTGCGCAACGCCGCCCAGGTGGCGAACCCGCGGCCGCGCCTGGACAGCTCGGGGACACGCTCCTGCGGATCGCCGGAGGCTTCGATGAGGTACTCGCCGTGCATCGCCATCGACGACGCGAGCGCGTCGGCGTCGCGCACGATCGCCAGCCCGCAGTCGTAGGGGACGTTGAGGGTCTTGTGGGCGTCGGTCGCCCAGGAGTCGGCATCGGCCAGGCCGCGCATGTGGTCGGCCCACCGTGGCGACACCGCGGCCCACAGCCCGAACGCGCCGTCGACGTGGACCCACGCGTCGTACTCGTGCGCGATCGCGACGCACTCGGCGAACGGGTCGAAGGCGCCGGAGTGGATGTTGCCCGCCTGGAGTACGACGATCGCGGGGCCGTCGCCGGCAGCCAGCGCATCCCGCAGGGGTCCAGGCAGCATCCGGCCCGCGTCGTCGACGGCCACCGGGGTCGGATCCCCGAGGCCGAGGAAGCGCAGCGGGAGGTCGACCGACGGGTGACGCTCCGCCCCGACGACCACGCGCACGCGGGGACCGCTGGTCAGCCCGTGCCGGATGTCGTGACCGGCCCGCATCAGCACGGTGTCGCGGGCGGCGGCGAGGCAGGTGAAGTTCGCCATGGTCGCGCCGGTGACAAACCCGACCGCCGCCTCCGAGGGCAGCCCGAGCAGCTCGAGCATCCAGCGCCCCGCGACCTCCTCGACCGCGGCGGCCGCAGGTGTCAGCGACCGGAGACCGACGTTCTGGTCCCAGGCCGAGGTGAGCCAGTCCGCGCCGAGAGCGGCGGGAAGAGTGCCCCCGATGACCATGCCGAAGAAGCGACCCGAGGGGATCGCGACGAGACCCGGCTCGCACGCATCTGCCAGCAGGTCGACCACGTCGGCCGCCGGGGTCGGCTCGTCCGGCAGCTCGCCGAGCAGGCGTACGACTTCGTCGGCGTCGATGCTCGGTGGCACGCGACGGTCGTCCATCGAGGCCAGCCAGGCGGCGGCATGCGCGTGCGCCCGGTCCAGGGCCGCAGATCTGTCCTCCATGGACCCATCCTGATGCTCAGACGAGCCGCGCGTCGACAACCGTTCGCCGCCGGCAACCGTCACAGTGGCGTGATGAGTCCTGCACGCCGGTCGATGCTGCGGTCACCGCTCGCGGCCGCTCTCGTGGCACTGGTCGTGTTGCTGCTGGTGGCGGGCCTGGTCGGCCCCGGTGACGGCCGGACGGTGGTGACTCCCGCGGTTCGTCAGGGGACGCCCGCCACCACCGGCACGCCCTCCACCGCGTCCGCTCCGCCCACCGGCGCCGAGGCGCCGTACGTCGTGGTCGCGCGACCGCCGATCGCCACCAGGCCGCAGCTGCCCGGCGGCGGCTACCAGGTCTTCGGGCACCACCGCTTCCTCGTCGCCTACTACGGCACCGCCCAGACCGGGGCCATGGGCGTGCTCGGTGCGACCAGTCCGGACGTGATGCAGCACCGGCTGATGAAGGCCGCACGTCCGTTCCGGGAGGACGGCGAGCAGATCCAGCCGGTCTACGAGCTCATCGTCACCGTCGCGGACCGCTCACCCGGCCCGGACGGCGACTACAGCCACGACATCCCGACGTCGTACGTGCGCGAGTACCTCCGCGCGGCGCACCGGCATCACGCCCTGCTCCTGCTCGACCTCCAGACCGGCCGAGCCAGCTTCCCGAGCGTCGCCCGTCGCTGGGCCTGGGCGCTCAAGGACCCGTCGGTCGGGCTCGCGCTCGACCCGGAGTGGCGGATGGGACCGCACCAGGTGCCGGCGCACGTGATCGGCTCGGTGCGCGCCCGTGAGGTCAACCAGACGTCGGCCTGGCTCTCGCAGCTCGTACGCCGTCACGGGCTCCCTCAGAAGCTCTTCGTGCTCCACCAGTTCCGGCTCACCATGCTCCCGGACATCGCGCGGATCGTGCACCGACCCGTTCTCGCGATGGTCCAGCACGCCGACGGGTTCGGCACCCGCGAGCAGAAGCTCGCGACGTACCACGCGATCGCGCGGCCGGCGCAGTTCCGCCAGGGGTTCAAGCTCTTCTACGACTGGGACATCCACCGCTTCAGCCCGCGCGACGTACGCCGGATCCGGCCCGCCGTGAGCTTCGTCAGCTACCAGTGAGCGCGCGAGACGCGGCCGGCGTGGGCCGCATCCGCCGGTCGTACTCGCGGAGCACCGCGAGGACCGCGAAGAAGAGCACGAGAGCGATCAGGGCCACGACCGCGGTGAGCGCATGGAAGATGCGGGCGCGGGTCACGGAGCGAGCGTAGTGCCAGGTGTGGGTCCCTCAGCCGACGCTGAGGGGTGCGACAGACTGCTCCCATGACCCACCCGCTGGATGCCGCCGATCCTCTCGCCTCGTTCCGGGATCGCTTCGTGGGAGCCGATACGA
The DNA here is from genome assembly GCA_036741335.1 of Nocardioides sp. Classification (GTDB taxonomy): domain Bacteria; phylum Actinomycetota; class Actinomycetes; order Propionibacteriales; family Nocardioidaceae; genus Nocardioides. Next base: position 6,364 of record DAINSL010000088.1, read on the forward strand.
CGCTGGTCTACCTCGACGGCAACTCGCTCGGCCGGCCACTGAAGGTGACACCGGCCCGGATGCACGACTTCGTCCGCGACGAGTGGGGCGGCCGGCTGATCCGGGGTTGGGACGAGCGCTGGTTCGACCTTCCGCTACAGCTCGGCGACGAGCTCGGACGCGTGTGTCTCGGTGCCGCATCCGGCCAGGTCGTGCTCGCCGACTCGACCACCGTGCTGCTCTACAAGCTGATGCGCGCGGCCCTGGCGGCGCGACCCGACCGCACCGAGATCGTGATCGACCGCGACAACTTCCCCACCGACCGCTACGTCGCGATGGGCATCGCCGAGGAGTGCGGCATGACCCTGCGGTGGGTCGAGGTGGACACCGCGGTCGGGGTCTCGCCCGAGCAGGTCGCCGAGGCCGTGGGCGAGCAGACCGCCCTGGTGATGGTCAACCACGTGTCCTACCGCTCGTCCTGGCTGGCCGACGTCCCCGAGATCACCCGGGTCGCCCACGACGCCGGCGCTCTCGTGCTCGTGGACATGTGCCACTCGGTCGGTGTGGTGTCGTCGCAGCTCGACGCGTGGGACGTCGACCTGGCGGTCGGCTGCACCTACAAGTACCTCAACGGCGGCCCCGGCTCGCCGGCCTTCGCCTACGTCGCCTCCCGCCACCTGGACACGTTCACCCACCCGATCCAGGGCTGGATGGGCAACACCGACCCGTTCCTGATGGGCTCCGACTACGTGCCGACCGAGGGGATCCGTCGCTTCATCTCCGGGACGCCCGCGATCCTCGGCATGCTGGCGATCGAGGACATGGTGGCGCTGATCGAGGAGGCGGGGCTCGACCGGGTGCGGGCCAAGTCGGTGGCGATCACCACGCACGCGATCGAGGTGGCCGAGGACCTGCTCACGTCGTACGGCGTGAGCCTGGCCACCACGCGGGAGACAGCGCGACGCGGCAGTCACGTCACGCTCCACCATCCGCGGATGGTGGAGGTGACCGCCACGCTGTGGCAGCGCGACGTGATCCCCGACTACCGCGACCCGGGCGGCCTCCGGATCGGTCTGTCGCCGCTGTCCACGTCGTACGACGAGCTCGAGCGCGGCCTGCACGCGGTGCACGAAGTCCTCGCAGGGCTGGACAGCGGCCCCCCGGCCTGAGGCAAGGTGGGGGCATGACTCCCACCGCTGAGCAGAAGAAGCTCCTGACGTTCGACGAGGTCGAGGCCGCGGGGCTCGCCGACTGGCGGCAGCTGTTCGAGGCGCTGCGTACCCGCTTCAAGACGGGCGGCTTCAACCAGGGGCTCGAGCTGGTCACCCGGATCGCCGCGCTCGCGGACGAGGCCGACCACCACCCTGACGTCGACCTGCGCTACCCGCACGTCAGCGTCGCCTTGTGCAGCCACGACGTGTTCGGAGTGACCTCCCGCGACATCGACCTGGCGCGGGCGATCAGTGCGGCCGCTGCCGAGCTCGGTGTCGAGGCCGACGCGTCGGCGACGGCCGTGGTCGAGATCGCGCTCGACACCTCGGACCAGGCGGAGATCAAGCCGTTCTGGACGGCCGTGCTCGGGATGACCGACCACCCGCACCACGAGGAGGAGCTACGCGACCTCTCCGGCGCGCAGCCCACCGTGTGGTTCCAGCGGACCACCGAGCACGACGAGCCGCGTCAGCGCTTCCACCTCGACATCCGGGTGCCGCCGGAGGTGGCCGAGAGACGCATCGCCGCCGCGCTCGACGCGGGCGGCGTGCTGGTCAGTGACGAGCGGGCACCGCGCTTCACCGTGCTGGCCGATGCCCAGGGCAACAAGGTCTGTGTGACCACTGGTCTGAACCGCGACTGACCGCGCACGCCGCCGTTTCTGAGACGGCCGTACCAGAGGGTGGGACGGCTGACAGACTTGCTTGACGGCGCCGAGAGGGTCGAGGACCGTTGTCGCATGCGCACATTCCTCCTTGTACGCACCCGACGCGCGGGTTGAGCCCAGGGCTCGAGCCACGCGTCACCCCTCGCCGCCGCCGGCCGAGGGGTTTTTTGTTGGCCGGAGACGCAGAGAACAGGACACGGTGATGAAGGAGCAGGTGGGCGCGTCGATGACCGGCGCCCAGAGCTTGATCAGGTCACTCGAGGCGGCCGGGACCGAGCACATCTTCGGGATCCCCGGCGGTGCCATCCTGCCGGCGTACGACCCGCTGATGGACTCCTCGATCCGCCACATCCTGGTCCGCCACGAGCAGGGCGCCGGGCACGCCGCGCAGGGGTATGCCGCGGCGACCGGGCGCGTGGGCGTGTGCATGGCGACCTCCGGGCCGGGGGCCACGAACCTCGTCACGCCCCTCGCCGACGCGCACATGGACTCCGTCCCGATCGTGGCGGTGACCGGCCAGGTCGGGGCGGCCGCGATCGGCACCGACGCCTTCCAGGAGGCTGACATCCGCGGCATCACGAT
>DAINSL010000089.1:0-8455 GCA_036741335.1 Nocardioides sp.
GGCCGCCGGTCGCGACGAGCTCGTCCACGCCTGTGTACCTTCGCGGGCCGGGTCGGCGGTGAGCACCTCGGCGGGCTGCCAGACCCGCACCAGCAGGACCAGGGAGCCCGCGGCCAACAGGGACGCCACGATGTCGGTCAGCTGCACCGAGATGTAGTTGGACGTCACGAACTGGGCGACCGCGAAGACGGAGCCGGCGAGCACGGCCGGCAGCCACGCCTGGCGCGCCCCGCGGCGGCCGTCGACGATCACCACCAGGACGAGCGGCACGATCAGCGCCAGGATCGGGGTCTGCCGTCCGACCATCGAACCAAGCGTGCCGAGAGCGTTAGCGTCGGACAGCCGAGGGTCGTCGCTGACGCCGGAGGCGATGGGGGCCAGGGTGACGATCGGGATCGCCAGGGCGCCGAAGGCGACGGGAGCGGTGTTGGCCACCAGTGCGACGGTGGCTGCCTTGACGGGCTCGAACCCGAGCGACATCAGCATGACGACCGAGATCGCCACCGGGGTGCCGAAGCCCGCCAGCGCCTCGAGCAGCGCGCCGAAGCAGAAGGCGATGATGATCGCCTGGATCCGCTGGTCGGGGCTGACCTTCTCGAAGGAACGTCGCAGCACGTCGAAGTGCCCCGAGGCCACGGTGAGGTTGTAGATCCAGACCGCGTTGACCACGATCCACAGGATCGGGAAGAACCCGAACACGCCACCGTTGAGCGCGGCGCTGATCCCCTGACCGACCGGCATTCCGAACAGGGCGACCGCGACCACCAGCGCGGTCAGCAGCGCGACGAGCCCGGAGACCCAGGCGCGCACCTTCAGGCCGCCGAGCAGGAGGAACAGCACGGCGAGCGGGATGAGGGCGCACAGGGCGCTCAGGGCAAGCGAGTCGGCGACGCCTCGGGGATCTTGCTGGAACATGACTACTCCCAGGTGTGAGTGGTGGTGGGTCGGGCGACAGAGGGGCGGGTGCCCTCGCGCAGGCTTGAGGCGGACAGGCCGCGTAGGGAGGCGTCGAGGACCTCGATGGTGTGTGCCATCCCCATCGGGCGGCCTCCGCTGGGATCCACCCGGCGCCCGATGGCAGCGGCGACCTGCATCAGGCAGCCGGGGTTGGCGGTGACGAGCACCTCGGCACCGGTGGCCACGATGTTCGCGGCCTTCCGGTCGCCGAGCTCGCGGGCCGTCCCGGGGTTGAGGATGTTGTAGACGCCGGCCGAGCCGCAGCAGAGCTCGGGCTCGGCGATCTCTCTCAGTGACAGGCCGGGGATGGCCTCGAGCAGCCGACGCGGTTGCGCTCGCACGCCCTGGGCATGGGCCAGATGGCAGGCGTCGTGGTAGGCGATCGTCAGTTCGAGCGGATGCCGCGGCGCCACGGCACCGAGCTCGTCGAGGATCTCCGAGACGTCGCGCACCTTCTGCGCGAACGAGTGGGCCCGAGCGGCGTAGGCAGGGTCGTCGGCCAACAGGTCGGCGTACTCCTTCATCGTGGAGCCACAGCCCGCGGCGTTGACGACGACGTACTCCACAGCGCTGCCCTCGAAGGAGTCGACGAGCCTTCGGGCGTACTGCTGCGCCTCCTCCTCGCGGCCGTTGTGCACCGACAGCGCGCCGCAGCAGCCCTGCGAGGTGGGTACGACGACATCGCAGCCCTCGGCCTGCAGCACACGGACGGTCGCCGAGTTCACACCCGGGAAGAACGCACCCTGCACGCAACCGGTCAGCAGGCCTACGACGGCCCGGCGCGCTCCCGCGGCGGGCATGTACGACGGCAACGGCTCCGGCTTACCGAGGCGTGGAGCGAGGCTCTCCATCGCGGCGAGCTGCGGCGCCATCCGCTCCAGCAGCCCGGTACGCCGGATCGCGCGGTCGAGACCGGTGGCCTGCATCGCCCGCAGCGGGCCGCGCAGCAGCCTGAGCCGCTTCGGGTGCGGGAACAGCGCGAAGATCAGGCCGCGCAGCGCCTTGTCGGTGGTGGACCGCTCGTGACGGCGCTCGACCTGCGCGCGAGTCTGCTCGATGAGAGTGTCGTACTGCACGCCCGACGGGCAGGCGGTCACGCACGCCATGCAGCCGAGGCAGGCGTCCCAGTGCGAGACCATCGAGTCGCTCATCGGCTCCCCCTCGAGGCCCTCCTTCATCAGGTAGATCCGGCCGCGCGGGCTGTCCATCTCCTCTCCCCACAGGACGTAGGTCGGGCAGGTCGGCAGGCAGAAGCCGCAGTGCACGCAGTCGCCGACCAACGCCGCGTCCGGCGGGTGGTGCTCGTCGAAGGCGCCACCCGGTGCCGGCATCCCGAGGTCGACGGGCGCCATGACGCCACCCATCTCCCCGAGGTCGTCCCCGTGGCTTCCGGTGCCGTCGGCGGTCGTGTCGGTCATTCAGATGCCACCCACGTAGCGGCCCGGCGCGAGCCGATGGTCGGGGTCGAACTGGTTCTTGACCCGGTGCATCAGGTCGAGCGCGGGCACCGGCCCCCAGACGTCGAGCCCGGCCTTGACGTCTGCCGGTGCGTCGACGACGACGGTGCTGCCGCCGTGGCGGGTGCAGGTGTCGCGAATCCGGTCGAGGGCCTGCCGGGCGGCCTCGGGCGACGTGTCGAACGGGAGCGCGGCATAGGCCACCCCGGCGCCCGCCGAGCCTCGTAAGATCAGGCCCACGTCCGTGCCGGCGTGTAGCACGTCGGCCAGCCCGGAGAGCGCGAAGGTCAGCTTGAGCGCGGTGGCGCGGTCGTCGCCGGTAGCCGCGACATCCCACGGGTAGGTGGCGCCGTCGGCCGGCTCCGCGGTGGCCGACTCGGTCGACCCCTCCCCCAGCAGGCCACGGACCGTCCCGGTGCGACCGGCGACGCCGTCCTCGCGGCCCTCGAGCAGAACGCTCACCGTGCCGCCCCCGGGGGCCCACTCGACCTCGATGGCGGAGGGAACGGCCTGCGCGTGCAGCAAGGACTGGACCAGCCGATGGGCCTCGGCCGGGGTGGCGACGGGCACGCTGACCCAGCTCCGGGCCGCGGGTCGGGGGTGCAGACGGAAGGTCGCGTCCACGATCACTGCCAGGGTCCCGAGGGAGCCGATCAGCAGCTTGCCGAGGTCGTACCCTGCGACGTTCTTGACGACGCGGCCGCCGGCCTTGGCCACCACACCGTCGGCACGCACGACAGTGATCCCGATCAGCAGGTCGCGCGCGCTGCCCACCGCGACCCGGCGCGGGCCGCTGGCGTTGGCCGACAGCAGTCCGCCGATGCTCGCACCGGGGACGGTCTCGTCCAGCGCGAGGCGCTGCCCGGCCTCGCCCACGGCCAGCTGCACGTCGGCCAGCCGGGCCCCGGCCTGCGCCGCGACGATCAGGTCGCCCGCCGCGTGGTCGATCACCCGGTCGAGGGCACTGACGTCGAGCAGCACGTCGACGCTCGACGGAGGTCGGCCCCACGTGAGCTTGGTGCCACGGCCACGCGGTACGACGGTCAGCGCGTGCGCCGCCGCCGCGCGGAGCGTCTCGGCGACCTGGCCGACATCGGAGGGCCGGGCGACGAGGGCCGGCACGACGCCGTCGACGTGGTCGTCCTGGTGGGGCTCGTGGGCCTCGGCGCAGGCCGAGGAGACGGCCTCGCGCGCGTTCCGGTTCAGGCTGCCGGTGCCGGGGTCGGTGCGCATCAGAACACCTCGGCCAGTCCGGCTTCCTGCAGCGGGTGGGCGCCCTTGTGGCGACCGGGGACCTCCCCGCACAACCGGGGCGTCGGGAAGACCTTGCCGGGGTTGGAGATGTTCTGGGGGTCGAAGGCGCACCGCACCATCTGCATGGTGTCGAGGTCGTCGTCGGTGTACATGCGCGGCATGTACTTCGCCTTGTCGATGCCGACACCGTGCTCGCCCGTGATCGAACCTCCGTGCTCGATGCAGAGGTCGAGGATCGCGCCGCTGACCTTCTCGGCCGCGTCGCCGGCTCCATCGACGGCGTCGTCGAAGAGCACGAGCGGGTGCAGGTTGCCGTCTCCGGCGTGGAAGACGTTGGCGACCCGGACGCCGGAGGAGCTTGACAGCTCGGCGATGGCGGAGAGCACCTGCGGCAGCGCGGTGCGCGGGATGACGCCGTCCTGGACGATGTAGTCCGGGCTGATCCGGCCCACCGCCGCGAACGCTGACTTGCGGCCCTTCCAGATCAGCGCGCGGTCGGCGGGGTCAGTCGCGAGGCGCTGCTCGAAGGCACCGTTCTGGGTGCACAGTCGCTCGACCTCGGCGTACTCCTGGGCGACCTCGATCGAGGCGCCGTCGAGCTCGATGACCAGGACCGCCCCCGCACCCTCGGGATAGTTGCAGTGAACGGCGGCCTCGGCAGCCTCGATCGCGAGGGCGTCCATCATCTCGATCGCGGCAGGGACGATGCCGGCCGAGATGATCGCGGACGTGGCCGCTCCGGCCTGGTCGGTGGACTGGAAGCCCACCAGGATCGTGCGGACCTCCTCGGGCAGCCGGACGAGCCGGACCGTCGCGGAGGTCACGATGCCGAGGGTGCCCTCCGAGCCGACGACCACGCCGAGCAGGTCGTAGCCGGGGCTGTCGGGGGCGTCGCCACCGAGCGAGACCCTGTCGCCGTCCGCGGTCACGAAGTCGGCGCCCAGGACGTGGTTGGTGGTGAAGCCGTACTTCAGGCAGTGGGCGCCTCCGGAGTTCTCCGCGACGTTGCCGCCGATCGAGCAGATCTGCTGGCTCGACGGGTCGGGCGCATAGTAGTAGCCGTGCGGAGTCGCCGCCCGGGTGACGTCGAGGTTGATCACGCCGGGCTCGACGACGGCCCGCTGGTCCTCACGGCGTACGTCGGTGATGGCGCGCATTCGCGACGTCACGACGAGCACCCCGTCGGCGTGCGGCAGGGCGCCACCCGACAGGCCGGTGCCCGAGCCCCGGGCGACGTACGGGACACGGTGCTCGGCGCAGGCACGGACAATCGCGGCGAGCTGCCCCGCGTCCTCCGGTAAGACGACCAGCGCCGGCGTCACCCGGTAGTGCGCGAGCCCGTCGCACTCGTAGGTGCGCAGCCGTGCCCGGTCGGTGATCACCGCGCCCTCTGACAGCAGGCGCCGCCCGACATCGGCCACGGCCCCGATACCGTCCGTGGTCGGGGCGTCCTGGGCATCGGTCACCACGTCCGGACACCTCGCTGTCGACCCGAGTCCCGCATGTCAGTCCGCCTGGGCGGTGAGCCCGGCGCCCTCGATCCCCGCCACCGCCGCCGACTCGTCGTTGTCCGAGGTGTCCCCCGTGACGCCGACGGCCCCGAGCAGGATCCCCTGCGCGTCCCGGACCAGGACGCCGCCGGGCACCGGCACCAACGAGCCACCTACGGCCGAGGTCACGGCCGCGATGAAGTACGGCTGCTGCTCGGCGCGGCCCATGATCGAGCGGGAGCCCATGCCGAGCGAGAGCGCACCGTGCGCCTTGCCACGCGCGATCTCGAAGCGCTTCATCGACGAGCCGTCCTCGCGCTCGGCCACCACCACGTGGCCGCCGTCATCGAGGACCACGACGGTCATCGGCTTGAAGCCGGCCTCCGCGGCGTGCGCACGTGCGCCGGCGACGATCGTCCGGGCGGTGTCCAGGCCCAGGGCCATCAGGCGCTCCTCTGCTCGGCTTGCTTACGGCTGGCCCGGCGGCGGTGCAGGATCGGCTCGGTGTAGCCGCTCGGCTGGGTGAGACCCTCGAAGATCAGGGCGCGGGCCGCGAGGAAGGCGTCCCCGTCGAAGTCCGGCGCCATCGCGTCGTACGTCGGATCGCCGGCGTTCTGCTCGTCGACGACGACGGCCATCCGGCGCAGCGTCTCGTCAACCTGGTCGGCCGAGACGACGCCGTGGCGCAACCAGTTGGCGACGTGCTGTGCGGAGATGCGGCACGTCGCGCGGTCCTCCATCAGCGGCTCCCCGGTGATGTCGGGGACCTTCGAGCACCCGACGCCCGCGTCGACCCAGCGCACGACGTAACCGAGCAGGCTCTGGATGTTGTTGTCGATCTCGGCCTGCCGATCCTCTGCCGACCACGACTCCGGGTCGGCGAGCGGGAGCGCCAGCAGGTCGGCCCGGGTGCCACGCCGGCCGCCGGCCCGGAGCTCCTCCTGGCGGGCGCGCACGTCGACCCGGTGGTAGTGGATCGCGTGGATCGTGGCAGCCGTCGGCGACGGCACCCAGGCACAGCTCGCGCCGGCCTCCGGGTGCCCGATCTTGGCGTCGAACATGGCAGCCAAGCTGTCCGGGGCGGCCCACATGCCCTTGCCGATCTGGGCACGGCCGAGCAGCCCGCAGGCCAGCCCGATGTCGACGTTTGAGTCCTCGTAGGCCTTGATCCAGGTCTCGCCCTTCATGTCGTTCTTGCGGACGACGGAACCGGCCAGCACCGAGGTGTGGATCTCGTCGCCTGTGCGATCCAGGAAGCCGGTGTTGATGAATGCGACCCGCTCGCGCGCCGCCTCGATGCAGGCCTTGAGGTTGAGCGTCGTACGCCGCTCCTCATCCATGATCCCGACCTTGATCGTCAGCGGCGGCAGCCCGAGCACCTGCTCGACCCGGGTGAAGAGCTCGACGGTGAAGGCGACCTCGTCGGGACCGTGCATCTTGGGCTTCACGACGTACATCGACCCGGTCCGCGAGTTGGCCAGCCGCGACTCACCGCAGAGGTCCTTCATGCTCCCCAGCGCGGTGACCAGCGCGTCGAGGATCCCCTCGGGCACCTCGTTGCCGTCGCGGTCTAGCACTGCGTCGGTGGTCATCAGATGGCCGACCTGGCGGATGAACATCAGCGAGCGGCCGGGCAGCGTGACCTCGCCGCCCTGCGGGGTGGTGTAGCTACGGTCAGGGTTCATCGCGCGGGTGAAGGTCTTGCCGTTCTTGGTGACCTCCTCGGCGAGCCGGCCGTCCATCAGCAGCAGCCAGTTGCGGTAGCCAACGACCTTGTCGTCGGCGTCGACGGCGGCCACGGAGTCCTCGAGGTCCATGATCGTGGAGACCGCGGACTCGAGCAGCAGGTCCTTGACGCCGGCGGCGTCGGTCCTCCCGATCGGGTCGTCGCGGTCGACCTGGATCTCGACGTGGAGGCCGTGGTGGACCAGCAGCACCGCCTCGGGTGACGCGTCGTCCCCGCGGTAGCCGACCAGCTGGCCGGGATCGGCGAGCCGGATGCGGTCGTCCTTCAGCGTGACGGCCAGGCCCTCGCCGTCGACGGCGTACGACGTCGCGTCGGCGTGCGAGGCGTCACCCAGCGGGAAGTGCTCGTCGAGCAGCGCGCGACCTCGGGCGATGACTTCGTCGCCGCGCACCGGGTTGTAGTCGTCGCCGGGGGCGAGGTCACCCTCACGCGGCACGACGTCGGAGCCGTAGAGCGCGTCGTACAGCGACCCCCAGCGGGCGTTCGCAGCGTTGGTGGCGAAGCGGGCGTTGAGCAGCGGGACGACCAGCTGCGGGCCGGCGATCCGGGCCACCTCGTCGTCCACGTTGTCGATGCTGACCTCGAAGTCGGCCGGCTCGTCGAGCAGGTAGCCGATCTCGGTGAGGAACGCGGTGTAGATCTCGGGGTCGGGGCGGCCCGGGTGCTCCCGGTGGAACGCGTCGATGCGGCTCTGCAGCTCGCCGCGACGGGCCAGCAGCTCCCGGTTGCGGGGTGCCAGGTCGTGGATGACGGCGTCCGCACCCTCCCAGAACGCGTCGGGATCCACGCCCGAGCCGGGCAGGGCCTCCTCCACGAGGAACCGGTGCAGGCTCGCGGCGACGCCGAGCCCACCGACCTGAACACGCTGATCCATGCCGCTCTCCTGCCCACCTTTCATATTGCGGAAATGTTGGTCCAAATCCTAGAAACAAGGCAGTCACACCACCCCCGGCCCTGTCAACCGGCCCACGAGGAGCTACTGGTGAGTCCCGTGCCCGTGCCGGAGAGCGCCAAGCACCGCGACAGCGGGATCCAATCCCTGCACCGGGCGCCCACGTCATCGAGGTGGTCGCCGCCCGAGGCGGGCACCTGGCCATCGGCCAGATCGCCACGGCGACAGGTCTGCCGCCGCCCACCGCGCACCGCCTGCTCCGGACCCTCGTCGACCGCGGGTACCTCCGGCAGATGCCCGATCGGCGTTATGCGCTGGGCTTCCGAGTGGTGCCGCTCGACTTCGGATTCCACTCAGCGTGGAGATGCTCTGCCCGGACAACACGCGATAGGGAGAGTGCAAGGCCGCCTGCCCGACGCCGAGCCGCCCTCACAGGTCACTGCCTCGACCGGGGCCATCCACGCCAGTGCTGGCGAACCTACCCTGCGTCCTCAGACCCGCTGCTTACCGCCCAGATTGACCGCGCCCGGCCTGAGCCCCGGCTGACCACGGCGCAAGGGTCGGCAGGCCGCATAGGAACCTGAGCCGAACAGAAACACGCCCAGTTAGGCGTGTGGCCCTGCGCCCATCTGCGCCAGTGCGCCGGCCATGTCCATGA
>DAINSL010000089.1:8465-8791 GCA_036741335.1 Nocardioides sp.
CTCGATGGTAGGCGCCAACCCCGAGGTGGTCCTCGGCCGGCTGGTCGACGCCCTCGGCGAGACCGCCAACCTCGCGGTCCTCACCGGCTCCCACGCGGAGTACGTCGCCCAGGTGCCGTCGCGGCACCGGATGCGGATGTTCACCGAGGTCGGTCGTCAGGTCGACCTGCACCGCACCGGCGTCGGCAAGGCGCTGCTCGGCCAGCTCGAGGACGACCGGGTCCGCGAGATCGTCCGACGTGTCGGGCTGAGCCGACAGACCCAGCACACCCTGGTCACCGAGCACGACCTGCTGGCCGACCTCGCCCGGGTGCGCTCCCGTGGCT
>DAINSL010000090.1:0-8328 GCA_036741335.1 Nocardioides sp.
TCGCCTGGCGTGCGGTCATGTACGCGGAGAACTCCTCGTCCCGCGCATCCCGTTGTGCCATGCGTGTCCTCACCCCCGAGTCGATCGCCATCTGCACCGGTTCACCACCTTTCCCTATCGAAGCGGCCCTCGACGTCACCAAGACGGCAAAACGTGTCCGCGGGTTGCATCGGCGAAGATGGGGCCGTGCTGTTCGCCGTACTTCTCGTCGTGGTCGGGGCGGCCCTGCTGACGGCGGGCGCCGAGGCGTTCGCCGAGAACGTCACCGCGGCGGCCACCGGTCTCGGTGTCTCGGTGCTCGCCCTGGCCGTGCTGCTGGCCGGCGCCGAGCCGGAGGAGGCGATCACCGCAATGGTCGCCGCGGGGCAGGGCCACCCGGCCCTCGCGGCCGGCGACGCGCTCGGCGCGAACCTCGTGATCCTCACCCTCACCGTCGGGCTGGCGGCGCTGGTCGTCGGGCTCCCGGTCAGCCGCCGGGTGCTCGAGTACGCCGGAGCCGCGGTCCTCTTGGGCGCCTTGGCCGTCGCGTTGCTCTGGAACGGCGTCCTGGGACGCGGCGAGGGTGTCCTGCTCGTCCTCGTGTACGCCGCAGGGGTGGCCTGGGTCTGGCGGCGTGAGCGCACCCCACCCGTGATCGGGGAGATGGCCGAGACCGAGCTCGAGGGGGTCGAAGCCGTCGCAGAGGACAGCGGGCGCCCGTTGCTGTTTGTGCTGCTCGGCCTCGTCGGCATGGTGGCCGGGGGGTTCCTCGCCGTCCTCGGCGCCGAACGGCTCGTCGACGTACTCGACGTGAAGGAGTCGGTGATCGGCCTGACCGTGCTCGCCTTGGCCACCAGCGCCGAGATGATCGCTCTGGTGTGGGCGGCCCGGCGCAACGGGGTGAACGAGGTGATCGTCGCGGGGGCGATCGGAGCAGTCGGCTACAACGCGACGGTGACGCTCGGGCTCGCCGGGATCGTGAACCCGCTGGTGCTCGGACTGCGCAGCCAGGCCGCCGAGGTGGGGGTGCTCACCGCCGTCCTGCCGCTGGTGCTGTTCGCCGGGCACCGCAGCGGCCGCCTCCCCCGCTGGCTGGGTGTTCCGCTGCTGGCGTGCTACGCGGCCGTCGTGTGGTGGCTGTTCGCGAGCTGAGCCGGCTCAGCTCTCGGTGCGTTTCTGGAAGGCGCGGATGGCCAGCGGCGCGATCACCAACGCGATCAGGATCGACCAGCCGATCGTCACCGGGACCGGATGGTGCAGCGGCCATTGAGCGCCCGGGGGAGCCGCCACGTCGTTGCCCCACAGCTGCCGCATCGCCTGCACGAGCGCCGACATGGGGTTCCACTCCGCGACCACCCGCAGCCAGTGCGGCATCTTGTCGGTGAGTGCGAATGTGTTGGCCAAGAACGTGACCGGAAACATCGTGGTGAACATCAGCCCGTTGACGGCCTCAACGGACTTCATCTTCGAGCCGACCAGGATGCCGACCCAGATCATCGCGAAGCCCCACAACAGCATCAGGACGTACGCGAGCGCCGCCTTGGCGATCCCGTCGTGGATCCGCCAACCGATGACAAGCCCGGTCAGCGACATGACCACGACGCCGATGCTGGAGTGGATCAGGCTGGAGACGCTGCGGGCGACCAGTACCGCGGAGCCGCTGATCGGCAGTGAGCGGAAGCGGTCGATGATGCCCTTGTCGAGGTCGGCGGTGAGCCCGACGGCGACGACGAACGAGCTGAACGCGATCGTCTGGGCCATGATGCCGGGGAGCAGCCAGGCCCGGTAGCCGCCGGGCGTTCCGGTGTTGATCGAGCCGCCGAACACGTAGGCGAAGAGCGCGACGAACATGATCGGCTGCACCGTCACGTCCATGAGCATCTCGGGCATCCGCTTGATGTGGATCAGGTTGCGCCGGACAAGTGCGGTCACCTGGCGCGCGTAGCCGGCGGGCGCCGGCGCCTCGACGGCCGTCGTCTCGGTGTCGAGAGCGGTCATGACACCTCCTCGGTTTGCGGGGTCAGATCCCCGGTGCCCTCAGCGCCGTCGGGGAGCTCCGCGCGATGCCCGGTGAGGGCAAGGAACACGTCGTCCAGACTGGGCCGTTTCAGTCCGAGGTCGTCGAGCTCGATGTCGGTGCCCTCGAAGACCCGCGCGATCCGCGTCATGTCGGCGAGCCCCTCCGCGGGGGCGGTGAGCTGGCGGGCGCCCAGGTCCACGTGCACCTCGCTCACCTGCGTGCGCAGCATCCGCTCGGCCTCGGCCAGGTCGGCGGCGTTCGAGACGGTGAGCACGACGCTGGCCGCGCCGGACTGGTCCTTGAGCTGCAGCGGGGTGCCCTGCGCGATGATCCGCCCGTGGTCGATCACCACGATCTTGTCGGCGAGCTGGTCGGCCTCCTCGAGGTACTGCGTGGTCAGCAGCAGCGTCGTCCCGTCGCGCACGAGGCCGCGCAGCACCTCCCACAGCTCGACCCGGCTCCGTGGGTCGAGCCCGGTGGTCGGCTCGTCGAGGAAGAGCACCGGCGGGGCCGCGATCAGGCTCACGGCGAGGTCGAGACGACGACGCATGCCGCCCGAGTACGTCTTCACCACGCGGTCGCCGGCGTCGTCGAGCGAGAACCGCTTCAGCAGCCGGTCACCGCGGGCGCGCACGTCGGCGGCGGGCAGGCCGTAGAGCTCGCCGATCAACCGCAGGTTCTCCCGTCCCGTGAGCAGCTCGTCAACGGTGGCTGCCTGGCCGGTCAGCCCCATGCTGCGGCGTACGGCGGCGGGCTCCTGGAGTACGTCGTGCCCGGCGACGCTGGCGGTGCCGGCGGTCGGTTTGGTGAGCGTCGTCATCATCCGCACCGTGGTCGTCTTGCCGGCGCCGTTCGGGCCGAGCATGCCAAGCACGCTGCCTTGGGGGACGGTGAAGCTGACGTCGTCGACCGCGGTGACGTCGCCGAACCTCTTGACGAGGTGGCGCGCTTCGATGGCTGGGGTCGAGGGCACCCAACCACCCTAGGCCGGAGTGCCACCAGTTTTCGCCGAGCGGTTCTTGCGCCGAGTGCTGGCCAGGTCCGAGGCACCCACGACGAGTGCTGCTGTCAGGAAGCAGATCGCCACCGCGACCGCGACGGCCAGCCCGTGGCCGTAGCTGTCCTGGCGCGCGACCCCGGTGGTGCGGTGATCGATCGAGGCGAAGAACGCCGCGCCGATCACGGCCTGGCCGAGCGCGAGCCCGATCCGCTGCGCGGTCTGCAGCACCCCACCCGCCGTGCTGCCCGCAACCGGGTCGACCTCCATGAGCGTCAGTGCCTGGTTCGGGGTGATCACCCCTCCGCCGCCGCAGCCCATCACGAACAGCGGGACGGCCAGCCACAGTGCGGCGTGCGCTCCGGGGTCGTGGGAGGCGACCACCGCCAGGCCCACGGCGCCGACCGCGTAGGTCAACACCGACGCGACGATGAGCCGACGACCGATGCGTACGACGTAGCGGCCCGCGAGCGGTGCCGCGATCGCGCTCCCCAGCGCGTAGGCCGTGACCCCGAGCGCGGACTGCAGAGCGGTGTAGCCCAGACCCTGCTGGTAGTAGATCGCCAGCACCAGCGGCAGGCCCGCCATCGCCGGGAAGAACACGAGCGCGAGCACGACGCCCGCGGTGTACGACGGGACGCGGAACAGCCGAAGGTCGACGAGCGGGTCGCGCGCCAGCCGGGTCAGCGCGGCCTCGCGGCGGAAGAACAGCCCGGCCAGGACCGCCGCCGGAAGCACCAACCAGGCCAGCCTGAGGTCGCGATGACGGTCGTACTCCACCGCACCGAACAGCACGCACCAGGTCGCCAGCCCGAGCACGAGCGCGCCCAGGACGTCGAGCCGATGCCGGCCCAGCGACCGGTCGTCGGGCAGCCATCGACGGGCCAACGCGATGACGGCGACGCCGACCGGCACGTTGACGAAGAACACCAGGCGCCATCCGAAGCTGGGTCCGCCGAGCGCGATCAGGGCGCCCCCCACGACCGGTCCGAGGGCGGTGCCGACGCCGACCGTCGTACCCAGGAAGCCGAAGGCGCGGCCCCGTTCGGGACCGCGGAACATCACCTGGACCAGGCCCGACACCTGCGGGTTGATCAGCCCGCCGAACAGGCCCTGGAGCACGCGGGCGGCGATGAGGACCCCGCTCGTCGGGGCGAGCCCGGACATCGCCGAGGTGACCGTGAACCCCGCGACCCCGACGATGAACATCAGCCGCCGACCGTGGTCGTCGCCGAGCCGTCCGGCGAGCACCGGGACCAGACCGAACGCCAGGGTGTACCCGCTCACGATCCATTGCAGCGTCGCGGGTCCCGAACCCAAGGACCTCGAGATCGAGGGCAGCGCGACGTTGGTGACCGACACGTCGAGCAGCGTCATGAACAGCGCGCTGCAGCAGACCACCAGGGCGATCCACCTGCCCCGATCGCTGCTGGGGTGGGTCGGCGTCACCGGTGCAGGTTAGCCGGGGGGCGGCGGCGGTTCACCACGTTCACGTGGTGAACCGGAACTGACCTCGAGGAGTTCCACACGGTCAGTTCCGGTTCGTCGAGGGGAGTGCCGTTCCAGCAGGGCCGTCGCTCAGAACGCCAGCGGTCGGACCAGCAGGACGGTGCCCTTGCCCGCAACGCGCGTCAACACCACGGTGCCCTCTTCGTCGCCGCGCAGCTGCAGCTTTCGCCGAAGGGTCTCGGGCACGACCTGCACGCCGCGCTTCTTGATGGTCAGCCGTCCGATGCCGCGGGCACGCAGCGCACCACGCAGCGCCTTCTCCTGGTAGGGCAGCTCCTCGAGTACGCCGTACGCCGCGGCGAACGGCGTGGAGAACGCCTCGTCGCTCGTGACGTAGGCGATGTGCCGATCAAGCAGTCCGCCGTGCACACCTGCCGCGACCGCAGTGACGAGACCGGCCCGGATCACCGCGCCGTCCGGCTCGTAGAGGAACCGGCCCACCGGCCGGACCCCCGCACCGGGGTCGTCCTCGTCGGTGAGCGTCGCGAGACCACCCCGGCCGACAACGGTCGCGCGGCGACGCGCCCCGGCCAGCTGGGGCGACCACAGCGCCGCCTCCTTGACCTCGCCGCGCTCGGAGACCCACTCGGCCTCGACCCCTTCGGGGATCGTGGCGTGGGGGATGCCGGGAGCGACCTTGACACACGACTGGCGCTGCAGCAGCTCGGTCACCCAGGACCAGGGCGGTGACCAACCCTCGGGGTCGAACACCCGCCCCCGTGCCGTACGCCGTGCCGGGTCGGCGAACACCACACCGAACCCGGAGAGGTCGAGGTCGGCCACGTCGGCGACCTGGACGGCGCCGCCGAGCCCGAGCGCCGCGAGGTTCGCCCTCGCGACGGCCACGCGCAGCGAGTCGCGGTCGACGGCGGCGGTGGTGAGGCCGGCGGACGCGAAGGCGACCAGGTCCGCGCCGATCCCGCAGCCGGCGTCGAGCACCGAGGCCGGCTCGGCCAAGGCGACACGGGCCGCTCGGTGCCGAGCGACCCGGCCAGACGTGGCCTGCTCGAGGCCGTCACTCGTGAAGTACATCCGCGCCGCCAGGTCCCCGAACTTCGCGGCCGCCTTCACGCGCAGCCGGGCCTGGGTCAGGGCCGCGGCGGCATGATCGGCGGCCGCCTCGCGGCGCAGCGCGGCCGTCGCGCGCATCGGGTTCTGCTCGACCAGGGCCGCGGCGCTGCCGAGCAACCGCTGACCCTCGTCGGTGAGCAGGTAGGCGAACGCCTCGAGGTCCACGCGGGCCATCCTCCCAGCCCGGCCCTCGTTGGCACTCGCCCTGACCGAGTGCTAGATTCTCGTTGGCACTCTCGACGTGAGGGTGCCAACCCAGACGAAGGCGCGTGACCCCCGCGACGGCGCGCTCCGGAGTCGCATTCAGCACGTCATCTGTATCTCGACAACGGGAAAGTGGAGGTCGACAAACGTGTCGGTCAACATCAAGCCTCTCGAGGACCGGATCGTCGTCAGGCCGCTCGACGCCGAGCAGACCACGGCTTCCGGCCTGGTCATCCCGGACACCGCCAAGGAGAAGCCCCAGGAGGGCGAGGTCTTGGCGATCGGTCCGGGTCGCGTCGACGACAACGGCAACCGGGTCCCCCTCGACGTGAGCGTCGGCGACAAGGTCATCTACAGCAAGTACGGCGGCACCGAGGTGAAGTACTCCGGCGAGGAGCTGCTCATCCTCTCGGCGCGCGACGTGCTCGCGGTCGTCAGCTGACCATCGTCCGGCGAGCTCGGCTCGTGACACAGCCCCGGCTGGCCTGACTGGTTCGGGTCGCCGGGGCTGCGTCCGCTCTACAGAACGCGCCGGTGGTCGAGCCCTCGAGACCACCACACCAACCAAGCAACAGAAGGAGCATCACCGCGATGCCGAAGATCCTGGAGTTCGACGAGGAAGCGCGCCGCTCCCTCGAACGGGGCGTGGACGCCCTGGCCAACACGGTCAAGGTGACGCTCGGCCCCAAGGGCCGCTACGTCGTCCTCGACAAGAAGTGGGGCGCCCCGACCATCACCAACGACGGGGTGACCGTCGCCCGAGAGATCGAGCTCGACGACCCGTTCGAGAACCTCGGTGCCCAGCTGACCAAGGAAGTCGCCACCAAGACCAACGACGTCGCGGGTGACGGCACCACCACCGCGACGGTGCTGGCCCAGGCCATGGTCCACGAGGGGCTGCGCGCCGTGGCCTCTGGTGCGAACCCGATGGCCCTCAAGCGCGGCATCGACGCCGCGGTCGAGGCCGTGGGCAACGCCCTGAAGGACGCCTCGCGCGACGTCGACGACAAGGCAGACATGGCCGCGGTCGCCACGGTGTCCTCGCGTGACGAGCGGATCGGCGAGCTGCTCGCCGAGGCGTTCGACAAGGTGGGCAAGGACGGCGTGATCACCGTCGAGGAGTCCAACACCATGGGCACCGAGCTGGAGTTCACCGAGGGGATGCAGTTCGACAAGGGCTACATCTCGCCGTACTTCGTCACCGACGCCGAGCGGATGGAAGCGGTCCTCGAGGACCCCTACATCCTGATCAACCAGGGCAAGATCGGCGCGATCGGCGACCTGCTCCCGCTGCTGGAGAAGGTGATCCAGTCCGGCAAGCCGCTGTTCATCCTCGCCGAGGACGTCGAGGGCGAGGCGCTCTCGACGCTGGTCGTCAACAAGATCCGCGGCACCTTCCACGCGGCGGCCGTCAAGGCGCCGGCGTTCGGTGACCGACGCAAGGCGATGCTGCAGGACATCGCGACGCTGACCGGCGGCCAGGTCGTGTCCCCGGAGATCGGCCTCAAGCTCGACCAGGTCGGGCTCGAGGTGCTGGGCAAGGCCCGGCGCGTCGTGATCACCAAGGACGACACCACGATCGTCGACGGCGCCGGTGACGCGGCCGAGGTGTCGGGCCGGGTCAACCAGATCAAGGCCGAGATCGAGAACACCGACTCCGACTGGGACCGCGAGAAGCTGCAGGAGCGCCTCGCGAAGCTGGCCGGCGGTGTCTGCGTGATCAAGGTCGGCGCCGCCACCGAGGTGGAGCTGAAGGAGAAGAAGCACCGCATCGAGGACGCGGTCTCGGCGACGCGCGCCGCGATCGAGGAGGGCATCATCGCCGGCGGCGGTTCCGCGCTTGTGCATGCCGCCTCCGTGCTCATCGACGGGCTCGGCTTCACCGGCGACGAGGCGACCGGTGTGAGGATCGTCGCCAAGGCCGCCGATGAGCCGCTTCGCTGGATCGCCGAGAACGGCGGCGACAACGGCTACGTCGTGGTGTCCAAGGTCCGCGAGGGCAAGGTCGGCGAGGGCTTCAACGCCGCGACCGGCGAGTACGGCGACCTGGTCGCCCAGGGTGTCCTCGACCCCCTGAAGGTGACCCGGTCCGCGCTGGTCAACGCCGCCTCGATCGCGAGCATGCTGTTGACGACCGAGACGCTGATCGTCGAGAAGCCCGAGGACGACGAGCAGAGCTCGACCGGCCACGGCCACGGCCACGGGCACGGTCACTGACCGACCCGAAGCCAGTCGAACGGCGCCGCCCGGTACTCCGGGCGGCGCCGTCGCGTCTGCGCCACGACCAGGCTGCGACTAGGCTGACCGATCGGGTCTCAGGGGTCCGATCAGGCAGGACGAGATGGCGGGAAAGCACACCCAGGGGCAGGCCCTTGCGCACGCTCACACGCACGACCACGACCCCGCGGAGATCGAGGTCGCGCAGGGCCCGCGGCTGGCGCTGCTGAGCGTCCTGGGAGTCGCCGCCGTCGCGACCGTCGTGGGACTGGTGCTCCTCTGGCCGAGTGGCTCGGGGGTGCGCCACGCCGTGCCGCACGCCCAGTACGCC
>DAINSL010000091.1:0-7895 GCA_036741335.1 Nocardioides sp.
GACCGGTCTCGCCGGTGGAGAACGGCGGGAAGACGTACTTGTGCATGTAGCGGCGGCGCTTCTCGGGAGACAGCGAGTCGAGCTGCTGCTCCATCTTCAGCATGTCGAGCGTGGTGACACCCAGGATCTGGGTCTCGCCGCGCTCGAACAGCGCCGAGCCGTGGACGCGGGGCAGGATGCCGACCTCGGCGTGCAGCGGCCGGATGTCGGCCAGGCCGCGGCCGTCGATGCGGATCTTGTCGCGCAGGACGCGCTCCCGCACCACCTGCTTGTTGACCGAGCGGAAGGCGGCACCGATCTCCTTCTCGCGACCCTCGAACTGGGTGGTGAGCTTCTCCAGGAGGCTCTCCTTGAGCTCGTCGACCCGGAGCTCGCGCTCCTGCTTGTCGACGATCGTCATCGCGGTGAGCAGGTCGGCCTTGCTGGCCGACTCGACGGCGTCGAACACGTCGTCCTGGTAGTCGAGGAAGACGGGGAACTCCTGGATCGGCTTGGCCGACTGCTTGGCGAGCTCGCTCTGGGCCTCGCACAGCTGCTTGATGAACGGCTTGGCGGCGTCGAGGCCACCGGCGACGATCTCCTCGGTGGGCGCCTGCGTCCCGGACTCGACAAGATTCCAGGTCTGCTCGGTGGCCTCCGCCTCGACCATCATGATCGCGACGTCACCGGTCTCGGTGACCCGACCGGCCACGACCATGTCGAAGACGGCGCCCTCGAGCTGGCTGTAGCTGGGGAAGGCGACCCACTGGCCCTCGATCAGGGCGACGCGGACGCCACCCACGGGGCCGGAGAACGGCAGGCCGGAGATCTGCGTCGACAGCGAGGCCGCGTTGATCGCCAGCACGTCGTACGGCTGGTCGGGGTCGAGCGCGAGCACGGTGATGACGACCTGGACCTCGTTGCGCAGGCCCTTCTTGAACGTCGGGCGCAGCGGGCGGTCGATCAGCCGGCAGGTGAGGATCGCGTCCTCGCCGGGGCGACCCTCGCTGCGGAAGAACGAGCCGGGGATCTGGCCCACGGCGTACATCCGCTCCTCGACGTCGATGGTCAAGGGGAAGAAGTCGAACTGCTCCTTGGGGTGCTTCCCGGCCGTCGTGGCCGACAGAAGCATGGTCTCGTCGTCGAGGTAGGCGGTGACGCTGCCGGCAGCCTGACGGGCCAGCAGCCCGGTCTCGAACTTGATCGTGCGCGTGCCGAAGGCGCCGTTGTCGAGAATGGTCTCGACGGCGGAAATGATGGGTTCGGACATGGACAGGTTCCCTGTCCCTCTCTCTTCGCGGAGCGACCCCGCGAACGTCCCGCTGCTCGAAGCCTTCGAGCCAGTTTCCGGCCGGTCTTCGATCGAGGCCCGCGGATCCGGCCACCGCGAGGCGGGGGTCGGGATCTCGAGAGCCACTACCGAGGACCGAGCCGACGTGGGCGGGTCGCTCCTGGTTGGCTTGTGTGTTCAGTTGTGTTGCATCTCGACCCTAGCGGCCATCGGTCGGCCACTCACGCCGCCGGATCTCGCCGACGGGGCCGGAACGTGAAAGGAGCGGCCGCCCCGGGTCGGGTCAGCCGCTCCGCGACGTCAGCGGCGCAGGCCGAGACGCTCGATGATCGAGCGGTAACGCTCGATCTCGGTCTTGTTGAGGTAGTTCAGCAACCGGCGGCGCTGGCCGACCAGCAGGAGGAGCCCACGACGCGTGTGGTGGTCGTGCTTGTGCTCCTTGAGGTGCTCGGTCAGGTGGCTGATCCGGTGGCTGAGCAGTGCGATCTGCACCTCGGGAGAGCCGGTGTCGCCCTCGGTCGTGGCGTAGTCGGCGATGATCTTCTGCTTGGTCTCCGCGTCGGTTCCGATCGACATTCGGGCTCCTTCTCTGCCCTGATGGGCACTCGCTGCGCGGCGCGTCAGGTTCGAAACACCTGGGCACTCTCTATCCGCGGCCGTTTCACGGCAACCGAAGAAGGCTATCAGCGCGCTCACGCACCGCCCAAAATGGCCTACGACGCGACGAAGGACGGGTGCCGGCTGGCGCCCTCCCTTCGCGAGGTGTTTCAGACAGCCGGCGGAGGCTGGTCGTTGCGGCTCGACTGCTCGGTGGTGGTCTGCGTACCGTCCGAGTGGGTGGTCGTGGCCACGGTCCGCGACGTGCGGGAGCGGTTCATGGTGATGGCGGTCAGCGCGATCACGAGGACCCCCGCGATGACGAGGATCCAGCCGACCAGGGTCAGGTCGACGGCGCTGATCGAGTCCCGCACCGCCAGGGCCAGGATCAGGCCGACGGCCAGGAGGAACACTCCGAGTCCGTATCCCATGGGACGTCCCTTCGGTTGGCCGCCCACGTCGGGCGGGTCGTCGGCACCCTAACCCGCGGTGATCGGCCCGGTCAGACCCGCACGGGTGAGGACCGCCCCCCGTGCCACGCGCGGTCGCCCTGTCGAGGCCGCCCCCAGGTACGGGAGACTGACTGGTGTGCGCACCCCATTGCGGCTGACCGATCCGCCCGTCCCGGCCGGGTTCACCGGCACCCGGCTGACGGCGTGCAACCTGTGCGAGGCGATCTGCGGGCTGGAGCTCACGCTCACCGACGGGAAGGTCACCGGGATCCGTGGCAACCCGGACGACCCCCTCTCGCGCGGCTACATCTGCCCCAAGGGCGTGGCGCTCGCCGACGTGTACGACGACCCCGACCGGCTGCGGCGTCCGATCCGCCGGGTGGGCGACGGCTGGGTCGAGATCTCCTGGGACGAGGCGCTCGACCGGGTGGCCGACGCCTTGGCCGGCGCACTCGAGACCCACGGCCGCGACGCCGTCGGCGTCTACCTCGGCAACCCGAACGCACACGCGCTCGGCTCCGCGACCCATGCCCTCCCGTTCGTGAAGTCGCTGGGAACCCGTAACCGGTTCAGTGCCTCGTCGGTCGACCAGATCCCGCACCAGCTGGTCGCCTGGCAGCTCTACGGCCACCAGCTGCTGCTGCCGATCCCCGACCTCGACCGCACCTCCTACTTCCTGGTGTTCGGGGCGAACCCGATGGCCTCGAACGGCTCGCTGATGACGACCCCCGACTTCCCCCACCGCGCCCAAGGCATCAAGGACCGCGGTGGGCAGATCGTCGTCTTCGACCCACGACACACCGAGACCGCGAAGATCGCCACCGAGCACCACTTCGTGCGTCCCGGCTCGGACGTCGTCGTGCTGCTGTCGATGGTGCACACCATGTTCGCGGACGATTTGGCCGACCCGCCGTCGTACGTCGACCACCTCGACCGCATGCGCGAGCTGGTGGACGACTTCACTCCCGAGCTGGCCGAACAGGTCAGCGGGGTCCCGGCCGCCGACATCATCCGGATCGTCCACGAGTTCGTGGAGGCCGACGGCGCCGCGGCGTACGGACGTCTCGGCGTCTCCACCACGGGCTTCGGCTCGATCAGCCAGTGGGCGATCAACTGCCTCAACCTCCTCGGCGGCCATTTCGACCGCCCTGGTGGCGTGCTGTTCCCCGAGCCCGCAGTCGACGTCGTGGGACGGCGGTTCGTCGGCGTCGGCCACTACGACCTGTGGCGCAGCCGGGTCCGCGGGATCCCGGAGTACGGCGGCGAGCTGCCGGCGGTGTGCATGCGCGAGGAGATCGAGACACCTGGCGAGGGTCAGATCCGCGCGTTCGTGACCATCGCCGGCAACCCGGTCCTGTCGACGCCCGACGGGAAGCGGCTCGGCGACGCCTTCGACTCCCTCGACTTCATGGCCGCGATCGACCTCTACCTCAACGAGACCACGAGGCACGCGGACGTGATCCTGCCGCCGACCACCGCACTGGAGCGCGACCACTACGACCTGGTCTTCCACGGCCTGGCGGTGCGCAACACCGCGCGCTTCAGCTCGGCGGTGTTCGCGAAGCCGGACGACGCGATGCACGACTGGGAGATCTATCGTGAGCTGTCCCGGCGGGTCGCGGCGCGACGGACCAGCAAGCCGAAGATCCGGGTGCGACTCACGCGGCGACTGCGGCTGGGCACCAGCCCGACGCAGCAGCTCGCCGGGCTGCTCCGCACCGGTCGCAAGGTCTCTCTCGGCCGGCTGCGACGACACCCGGAGGGTGTCGACCTAGGCGCGTTGCGGCCGACGATGCCCGACCGCCTGCAGACCCCGAATCACCGGATCGACCTGGCACCGGCGTTGGTCGTCGGCGACCTGGGCCGCCTGCACCGCTGGCTGGGCGACCGTCCCGACGACGCGCTCGTCCTGATCGGACGCCGCCACAAGCAGGACAACAACTCGTGGTTCCACAACTCGACCCGGCTCACGCGGGGTCGGCCGCGACACCAGCTGCTCATGCATCCGCAGGATCTCACCGACCGCGGCATCGAGGACGGATCCCTGGTCATGGTCAGCTCCCGCGTCGGCTCGGTGCGGGTCGAGGTGGCGGCGACCGACGACATGATGCCGGGGGTCGTCTCACTCCCCCACGGCTACGGGCACCAGGTCGGCGGCACGCGCCTGCGCAACGCCACCCAGGTCGCGGGCGTCTCGATCAACGACCTCACCGACCCCGATCTGCTGGACCTGTCGGGCAACGCCGCGCTGAACGGCGTACCGGTCACCGTCGCGGCGGCGCTGTCCTGACCGAGCCGCTTCTGGGAGGTCGTGTGCCTGACGTAGGGCCGCCCTCAGGCGTCGAGCACGCGGCGTACGGCGTCGCGAGCGGCCATCGGGTCGTTCGCGGCGAGTGCCGCCTCGGCGGCGTCCTCGAGCGTGTCCATGGAGGCCGACGCGAGGCGTGCGCCCACGGGGCGCACGGCCGCCGACGCCATGGACAGGGACGTGATCCCCATCCCGACCAGCACGCAGGCGAGCAACGGGTCCGCGGCAGCCTCGCCGCACACCCCGACCGGCTTCCCGGCCTGCCGGCCCGCCTCGGCGGTGATCGCGACCAGCTGGAGCACGGCCGGCTGCCACGAGTCGGTGAGGTGGGCGAGATCGGTGGCCATCCGGTCGGCCGCCATCGTGTACTGAGTCAGGTCGTTGGTGCCGATCGACAAGAAGTCGACGACCTCGAGCATCCGGTGAGCCAGCAGCGCCGCCGAGGGGACCTCGACCATCACCCCGGGCTTGAGCCCGCGTCGGCGCACCGCCGCTGCGAACTCCGTCGCCTCGGCCACGGTCGCGACCATCGGCGCCATCACCCAGGTCTCGGTCCCGGTCGCCTCGGCCGCCGCGGCGATGCCGTCGAGCTGCCGCACCAGCAGGTCGGGGTTGTCGAACGACAGCCGCAGGCCGCGCACGCCCAGGGCGGGGTTCTCCTCGCCCTCGTGGGTGGCGAACGCCACGGGCTTGTCCGAGCCCGCGTCGAGGGTGCGCACCACGACGTAGCGGCCGGCGAACGGCGCGAGCACATCGCCGTAGATCCGGGCCTGCTCCTCGGCGGACGGCTCGTCGGCGCGGTTGAGGAAGCACAGCTCGGTCCGGAACAGGCCGACACCCTCGACCGGCCCCTCGGCCGCGGAGCGTGCGGACTCACCGTCCGCGACGTTGGCCAGGATCTTGACCCGCGTGCCGTCTGCGGTCTCGCCCGGGCCGGTCCAGGTGGCCAGGGCCGCGCGCTGCTCCCGGTCCGCGTCGACCAGTCGCTGCGCCTCGTCCGGGTCGGGCGAGGGCACCACGCTGCCCGCGGTCCCGTCGACCAGCAGGGGCGTACCGGAGGGCACGTCCATCACGCCACGGGTGCCGACGACGCACGGGATCGCGAGCTGCCGGGCGATGATCGCGGTGTGGCTGGTCGGGCCACCGCGCTCGGTGACCAGGGCGAGCACGACCCGCGGGTCCAGCATGGCCGTGTCGGACGGTGCGAGGTCCTCGGCCAGCAGGACGATCGGCTCGGCCGGAAGCTGCAGGCCCGGCTCGGGCTCGCCGACCAGGTGCGCGACCAGCCGGCGCTCGATGTCGCGCAGGTCGGTGACCCGCTCGGCCATCAAGCCGCCCATCTGCGTGAACACGGCCGTGAACTGCTCCACCGCGGCATGCACCGACGTGAGCAGCTCGTCGCCGCTGCGCAGGTGCTTGCGGACCGCGGAGCGCAGGCCCTTGTCGCGGGCCAGGCCGGCGCTGGCGGAGAGCACTTCGGCCGCCGCGTCCGAGGCCTTGTCCGCGCGCCTGGTGAACCCCTCGGCCACGGCATCGGCGGCCCCGTCGTACGCCGTGAGCGCCGCCTCCTCGTCGAGCGACGCGCCGTCGAAGCGGGCGATCGCCGCCGGTGAGACCTCCCCGCGGACCACGAGTGCGGGGCCGTAGGCGACCCCCGGGACGACCGGCGTTCCCTGCAGTGCCTCCCCGTGAAACCGCTCAGGTGACTGCGAGCTCATGAGGACAAGTTACTCACGCGTGCCCTTGACAAGTCAACACGTTCGGGCGTAAAACCACACAGACACAGATATGAGGGATTGCGTTGACCATGTACGCCGAGGAGCGCCAGCAGGCGATCGCGCGTCTGGTCACCGAACGCGGTCGGATGTCGGTCAACCAGCTGGCCAGAGAATACGCCGTCACCACCGAAACCGTGCGTCGCGACCTGTCGACACTCGAGCGCATGGGACTGGTCCGCCGGGTGCACGGCGGGGTCGTGCCTGCCAACTCGTTGTCCCTGATCGAGTCCGGGATCCGCGAGCGCGACCAGGTCAACATCGAGCGCAAGGAGCGGATCGCCCGCGCCGCCCTGGCCCAGCTCCCGGCAGGCGGCGGGACGGTCCTGCTCGACGCGGGTTCGACCACGGTGCGGCTGGCGATGCTGCTTCCGTCGGACCACCCGCTCACGGTGTTCACCCACGCCGTCCCGATCGCTGCCCGGCTCGCCGGGCTGAGCCACATCGACCTCCGGTTGCTGCCGGGCCGGGTCCGCCGTACCACGCAGGCCGCCGTGGGCGCCGAGACCGTCGCGGCACTCTCGCACCTGCGCGTCGACGTGTCGTTCCTCGGGACCAACGGCATCACCGCGGACCACGGCCTGACCACCCCCGACGCCGACGAGGCGGCGGTCAAGCGGGCACTGGTCGAGAGCGGCCGGCAGGTCGTGGCGCTGGTCGACGCGTCGAAGTTCGGGATCGAGACCGCCGTGCGATTCGCGTCGCCCTCCGAGATCGACGTGCTCGTCACCGACGACGAGGTGTCGTCGGCCGACCGCAGGGCCTTCGGCCGGGCAGGCATCGAGGTCGTCGTCGCATGAACACCCGGATGATCGTCACGCTCACCGCCAACCCGAGCCACGACCGCACCGTGAACCTGTCCGAACCCCTCGAGCGCGGCACGGTCCAGCGCGCCGAGTCGGTGATCTCGCAGGCCGGCGGCAAGGGGGTCAACATCTCCCGGGCCTGCGTGGCCGCCGACATCCCCTCGATCGCGGTGCTGCCGGCCGCCAAGGAGGACCCGTTCGTGCTCGAGCTGCTCGCCGCGGGCATCGACTGCCGGCCGGTGCACCACGAGGGCGACCTGCGGGTGAACATCACGATCACCGAGCCCGACGGCACCACCACCAAGCTGAACAGCCCCGGCCCGCAGGCCACACCCCGACTGCTCGACGAGCTGACCGACGCGCTCGTACGCCGGTCCAGCAGCGCCGACTGGATCGTGCTGGCCGGCTCGCTGCCCCCGGGTGCCCCGCCCGAGTGGTACGCCGAGCTGGTGACAGCCCTGCGCGGCGCGGGGGCGCGTGTCGCCGTCGACACCAGCGACGCCCCGCTCAAGGCCCTCGTCGACTCGATGTCAACAGGCCCGGCCAGCGCACCCCACCTGATGAAACCGAACGGCGAGGAGCTCGCGTCGGTCACCGGCAACGACCCCGACGAGCTCGAGTCGGACCCGTCGGCTGCCGCGCGCGCGGCACTGGCGCTGATCGGGCGCGGCGTGGAGAGTGTGCTGG
>DAINSL010000092.1:0-6107 GCA_036741335.1 Nocardioides sp.
CCATCAACGAGGCGCTGCGCGACTGGGTCGCCAGCGTCGACCACACGGCGTACCTCTTCGGCACCGCGGCCGGTCCGCACCCGTTCCCGAGCATGGTCCGCGACTTCACCCGTGCCATCGGCGACGAGGCGCGGGTCCAGTGCCTCGAGCGGTACGGCGTGCTGCCGCGCGGCATCGCGGCGTGCGTCGGTGGCGGGTCGAACGCGATCGGCCTGTTCACCGCGTTCCTCGACGACGACGTGGAGATCTACGGGTTCGAGCCCGGCGGCGAAGGTTTCGAGACCGGTCGCCACGCGGCCACGATCACGGCCGGTGACGCCGGCGTGCTCCACGGTGCCCGCACCTACGTCCTCCAGGACGAGGACGGCCAGACCATCGAGTCGCACTCGATCTCGGCCGGGCTCGACTACCCGGGGGTCGGGCCGCAGCACGCCTGGCTCGCGGCGTCCGGGCGCGCGACGTACGCCCCCGTCACCGACGCCGAGGCGATGGACGCGATGGCCCTGCTCAGCCGCACCGAGGGGATCATCCCGGCGATCGAGTCGGCCCACGCGATCGCCGGCGCGCTGGAGGTGGCGAAGGGCTACGGCACCGACGACATCATGCTGATCAACCTGTCCGGGCGCGGCGACAAGGACATGGGGACCGCGATCGAGTGGTTCCACCTCGGCCAGGGGACCGACGAGGCCGAGCCCCAGGAGCCGGTCGGATGAGCGTACGCACCGCCTTCGAGAAGGCGGCCGCCGACGAGCGCGCCGCCCTGGTCGGCTACCTTCCGGCCGGGTTCCCCGACGTCGACGGCGGCATCGACGCGTTGCGGGTGATGGTCGACGCCGGCTGCGACGTGATCGAGGTCGGGCTGCCCTACAGCGACCCGGTGATGGACGGGCCAACGATCCAGGCCGCGGCGCAGCGGGCGCTGGACGGCGGGGTCCGCACCCGCGACGTCCTCCGCACCGTCGAAGCGGTCGCGGCCACCGGCACGCCGACCGTGGTGATGACCTACTGGAACCCCGTGGCGTGGTACGGCGTCGCGCGCTTCGCCGCCGACCTCGCGTCGGCCGGTGGGTCGGGGCTGATCACCCCGGACCTCACACCCGACAGCGGCGCGGCCTGGATCGCCGCCGCGGACGATCACGACCTCGACAAGATCTTCCTGGTCGCGCCGTCCTCGACCGACGAGCGGATCGCGATGACGGTCGCCGCCTGCCGCGGCTTCGTCTACGCGACGGCGGTGATGGGCGTGACCGGGGTTCGCACGTCGACCAGCGACCTGGCCGGCCCGCTCGTGGAGCGCACCCGTGCGGCGACCGACCTTCCGGTCGCGGTGGGCCTCGGGGTCAGCAACGGCGTCCAGGCGGCCGAGGTCGCGTCGTACGCCGACGGGGTGATCGTCGGCTCCGCCTTCGTGCGCTGCCTGCTCGACCACGACGACCGCGCCGAGGCCCTGGCCGCGTTGCGGCACCTGACCGAGGACCTCGCCGAGGGGGTACGCCGTGGCTAGGACCCGCCCGATCCGTCTCATCCTCGTCCTGCTCGTCGCCTTCGCCCTGGCGAGCTGCTCGAAGAGCTCGGCGAGCACGTTCTCCGGCGCCGAGCTGCACGTGCCCTACCACGTCCCCACCACCCAGCTGACCGACACGAGCGGCGCGCCCTTCTCACTCACCGGTACGGGCAAGCGACTGACGCTGATCTTCTTCGGCTACACCCACTGCCCCGACGAGTGCCCGACCACGATGGCCACCCTCGCCTCGGCGATGCTCCAGCTCGACGCGGCGGACCGCGCCGACGTGCAGGTCGTCTTCGTGACCACCGACCCCGCCCGCGACACCGGTCCCGTGGTCCGGGACTGGCTCGACAAGTTCGACCCCGACTTCACCGGCGTCACCGGCCCGCTCGCCACGATCACGAAGGTCGCCCGGGCGGTCGGCGTACCCATCCTGAAGGGACGCCGGCTCCCCAGCGGCGGCTACGACGTCACCCACGGCACCCAGGTCCTCGGCGAGGACGGCTCCCACACCGTGCCGGTCGTGTGGACCCTCGGCACGACCGCCCCCGAGTTCGTTCACGACATCCACCAACTGCTCTCCTGAGGACCCACGTTGACGAGCCTGTTCATCCCCAGCCCCTCGCAGGGCGTCTGGTACCTCGGTCCGGTGCCACTGCGCGGCTACGCGCTGTGCATCATCGCCGGCATCCTGGCCGCGATCTGGATCGGTGAGCGGCGCTGGGTGGCTCGCGGCGGCCTGCGCGGTGAGGTTTCCGACCTCGCGCTCTGGGCGGTCCCGTTCGGGGTGATCGGCGGCCGGCTCTATCACGTGATCACCGACCACGACCTCTACTTCGGCCCCGGCCGGCAGCCCATCGATACGCTCTACGTCTGGCGAGGCGGCCTCGGCATCTGGGGAGCGATCGCGCTGGGTGGCGTCGGTGTCTGGATCGGAGCCAGGCGCAAGGGCATCCGCGTGCCCGCGGTCCTCGACGCGATGGCGCCGGGCGTCCTGGTCGCGCAGGCGCTCGGCCGCTGGGGCAACTGGTTCAACCAGGAGCTGTTCGGCAAGCCGTCCACCTGGCCGTGGGCGCTCAAGATCGACCCGGCGAACCGCCCTCCCGGCTACGAGCAGTACGCCACCTTCCAGCCCACCTTCCTCTACGAGTCGATCTGGGACCTCGGGGCCTTCGGGTTCGTGCTCTGGGCCGACCGCCGCTGGAAGCTCGGCCACGGGCGGGTGATGGCGCTCTACGTGATGGCCTACACCGCCGGCCGTGCCTGGATCGAGATGCTCCGCATCGACGACGTGGAGTACCAACACGTCCTCGGGCTACGCCTCAACGTCTGGACCTCGATCGTGCTGTTCGTGCTGGCCGCGGTCTACTTCGTACTCGTCGGCCGCCGCCACTCCGGCCGCGAGACCGAGGTGTACGACGAGAAGCGCCTCGCCGCGGACCGAACCGCCGCCGGCGAGCTCGGAGAAGCCGACTCCGCCGACCCGTCGGTCCTCTCCCCGGACACAGAGCCGGTGACCGACCGCGAACCGATGGTCGAGCGCGGGCGCGACCCCGCCGACTGACCGCGCTGAACGCTTCAAAGATGACGTGACACGTGCGACTGTTGACCACATGACAGACGCGGAGCCCCAGACCCACTCGTTGTATCGACTGCTGGACAAGAACGACAAGCCGTTGGACCAGGCCGAGTGGCCCAATGACGGTGAGGCGGTCGTCTGGGCCGAGCGACACAACAGCGCGACCACCGGGCCCACGTTCCGGCGGATCGAACGACGCGACGGCGACACCTGGACGTTCGTGTCCGAGGCCGGCGCCTCAGATCAGGACCGGGGTCCCGAGGACATCTGACCCGCCTGGAGCGGCTGTCCGCTGGGTAAGCAGCCCCCGGAAGAGCGGCGTACTGCTTGGTAGCCTGACCGCGCTTGGGCCAACGCCGTCCCCTGCACGCCTCGCCCGATCGCCCGGAGACCCGGGCGCCGACGACGGGAGCACCGGTCGATGAGCGTGTTGCACGCTGGCCCGCCCGCCCAGGGGCTCTACGACCCACGCTTCGAGCACGACGCCTGCGGCGTCGCCTTCGTGGCCACCCTGACCGGGGACGCCAGCCACGACATCGTCGCGAAGGCGCTGACGGCCCTGCGCAACCTCGACCACCGTGGCGCCGCCGGCGCCGAGGCCAACTCCGGCGACGGCGCGGGGATCCTGCTCCAGGTGCCGCACGGCTTCCTGGCCGAGGTGGTCGACTTCGAGCTTCCCGGCCCCGGTTCGTACGCCGTGGGCGCGGCCTTCCTCGAGGGGGACCCCGACCGGGTGGCCAAGACCCGGCAGCGGGTCGAGGAGCTCGCCGACGAGGAGGGCCTGATCGTCCTGGGCTGGCGCGACGTCCCGGTCGACCCCCAGCTCCTGGGCGCGACGGCCCGGAGCGTGATGCCGCTGTTCAGCCAGCTGTTCGTGGCCGCGGCCGGGGCCCGGTTCACCGGGATGGCGCTGGAGCGGCTGGCGTTCTGCCTGCGCAAGCGCGCCGAGCGCGAGGCGGAGGTCTACTTCGGCTCGCTGAGCACCCGCACGCTGCTGTACAAGGGCATGCTCACCACCGACCAGCTGGACCACTTCTTCCCCGACCTGACCGACGGGCGGGTCACCTCGGCGATGGCGGTCGTGCACTCGCGGTTCTCGACGAACACGTTCCCCAGCTGGCCGCTGGCCCACCCGTTCCGCTACATCGCCCACAACGGTGAGATCAACACCGTGATGGGCAACCGCAACTGGATGCGGGCCCGCGAGGCGCTGCTCGAGTCCGACCTGATCCCCGGGGAGCTCGAGCGGCTGTTCCCGATCTGCACGCCGGGCGCGTCCGACTCCGCGAGCTTCGACGAGGTGCTGGAGCTGCTGCACATGGCCGGCCGCAGCCTGCCCCACGCGGTGCTGATGATGATCCCGGAGGCCTGGGAGAACCATCAGGAGATGGGCGCCGAGCGCAAGGCGTTCTACGCGTTCCACGCCTCGCTGATGGAGCCGTGGGACGGCCCCGCGTGCGTGGTCTTCACCGACGGCTCGCAGATCGGCGCGGTGCTCGACCGCAACGGGCTGCGCCCGAGCCGCTACTGGGTCACCGACGACGGGCTGGTCGTGCTGGCCTCCGAGGTCGGCGTGCTCGACCTCGACCCGGCCTCGATCGTGCGCAAGGGGCGGCTCCAGCCCGGCCGGATGTTCCTGGTCGACACCGACGAGCACCGGATCATCGAGGACGAGGAGATCAAGGGCGAGCTCGCCAAGGAGCACCCGTACGACGAGTGGCTGCACGCCGGCCTGATCCACCTCGACGACATCCCCGAGCGCGAGCACATCGTGCACACCCACGCCTCGGTCACCCGTCGCCAGCAGGTCTTCGGCTACACCCAGGAGGAGCTGCGGATCCTGCTCACCCCGATGGCCAACTCCGGGGTCGAGGCGCTCGGCTCGATGGGCACCGACACGC
This sequence comes from Nocardioides sp., assembly GCA_036741335.1. Lineage (GTDB taxonomy): Bacteria > Actinomycetota > Actinomycetes > Propionibacteriales > Nocardioidaceae > Nocardioides. The sequence continues at coordinate 4,988 of DAINSL010000092.1, forward strand.
CGATCGCAGCGCTCAGCGACAAGCCGCGACTCCTGTTCGACTACTTCGCGCAGATGTTCGCCCAGGTGACCAACCCGCCCCTCGACGCGATCCGCGAGGAGCTGGTCACGTCGCTGGCCGGCACCATCGGCCCGGAGGCCAACCTGCTCGACCCGAACCCGGCCGCGTGCCGGCAGATCGTGCTGCCTTTCCCGGTCTTCGACAACGACGACCTCGCCAAGATCCGGCACATCAACCGCGACGGCGACATGCCGGGCTTCATCACCCACGTCAGCCGCGGCCTCTACGAGGTCGAGGGCGGCGGCACGGCCATGGCCCGCCGGCTCGACGAGATCTGCGCCGAGGTGTCCGACGCCATCGCCGACGGCGCGCGCGTGATCGTGCTGTCCGACCGGCACTGCACTGCCGAGCTCGCGCCGATCCCGTCGCTGCTCCTGACCGGCGCCGTCCACCACCATCTGGTCCGCGAGAAGACCCGCACCCAGGTCGGGCTGGTGATCGAGGCCGGCGACGTCCGCGAGGTGCACCACGTCGCGCTCCTGATCGGGTACGGCGCCGCGGCGGTCAACCCGTACCTCGCCATGGAGTCGGTCGAGGACCTCGCCCGCGACGGCTACTACGTGACCGTCGAGCCCGAGGTCGCGGTCAAGAACCTGATCAGGGGCCTGGGCAAGGGCGTGCTCAAGGTGATGTCGAAGATGGGCGTGTCGACCGTTGCGTCCTACACCGGTGCCCAGATCTTCGAGGCGGTCGGGTTGTCGCAGGCCCTGGTCGACAGGTACTTCACCGGCACCAGCTCCAAGCTCGGCGGCATCGAGCTCGACACGGTCGCCGAGGAGGTCGCCCGGCGCCATGCCGCGGCGTACCCCCGCGGCGGCATCAGCCCCATCCACCGCGAGATCGCGGTCGGCGGCGAGTACCAATGGCGCCGCGACGGAGAGCCGCACCTGTTCGACCCCGAGACCGTGTTCCGGCTGCAGCACGCCACTCGGAGCGGCCGCTACGACGTCTTCAAGCAGTACACCGCCCGGGTGGACGAGCAGTCCCAGCGTCTGATGACGCTGCGCGGGCTGTTCCGGTTCAAGGTCGCCGCGGAAGCGGGCCGAGCGCCGGTGCCGAT
>DAINSL010000092.1:6117-7235 GCA_036741335.1 Nocardioides sp.
CTACGGCTCGATCAGCCGCGAGGCGCACGAGACCCTGGCGATCGCGATGAACCGGATCGGTGCCAAGTCCAACACCGGCGAGGGCGGCGAGGACACCGACCGGCTCCACGACCCCGAACGCCGCAGCGCGATCAAGCAGGTCGCGTCCGGACGCTTCGGCGTCACCAGCGACTACCTGACCAACGCCGACGACATCCAGATCAAGATGGCGCAGGGCGCCAAGCCGGGCGAGGGCGGGCAGCTCCCCGGCAACAAGGTCTACCCGTGGGTGGCCAAGACGCGCTACTCCACCCCGGGCGTCGGCCTGATCAGCCCGCCGCCGCACCACGACATCTACTCGATCGAGGACCTCGCCCAGCTGATCCACGATCTCAAGAACGCCAACCCGCGGGCCCGTGTGCACGTGAAGCTGGTCGCCGAGGTCGGGGTCGGCACGGTCGCGGCCGGGGTCTCCAAGGCACACGCCGACGTCGTCCTGATCTCGGGCCACGACGGCGGCACCGGCGCGGCGCCGATGACCTCCCTCAAGCACGCCGGCGGCCCCTGGGAGCTCGGGCTGGCCGAGACCCAGCAGACGCTGCTGGTCAACGGCCTGCGCGACCGGATCGTCGTCCAGGCCGACGGCCAGCTCAAGACCGGTCGCGACGTCGTCATCGCCGCGCTGCTCGGTGCCGAGGAGTTCGGCTTCGCCACCGCGCCGCTGGTCGTCAGCGGCTGCATCATGATGCGCGTGTGCCACCTCGACACCTGCCCGGTGGGCGTGGCCACGCAGAACCCCGTGCTCCGGCAGCGGTTCAGCGGCAAGCCGGAGTTCGTGGTCACGTTCTTCGAGTACCTCGCCGAGGAGGTCCGCGAGCTGCTCGCCGAGCTCGGCTTCCGCACCCTCGACGAGGCGATCGGCCAGGTGCGGTCGCTCGACGTCACCCGCGCGGTCGACCACTGGAAGGCGTCGGGGCTCGACCTCACGCCGATCCTGCACGTGGCCCAGGTGGGTGAGCAGTTCGCCGGACAGGCCCTCCACCGCACCCACGCCCAGGACCACGGCCTCGACAAGGCGCTCGACAACGAGCTGATCGCGCTCGCGGAGCCGGCGCTGGAGCGTGGCGAGCCGGTCCGGG
>DAINSL010000092.1:7245-7873 GCA_036741335.1 Nocardioides sp.
CGCAACGTGAACCGCACCGTCGGCACCATGCTCGGCCACGAGGTCACCAAGAGGTACGCCGAGGAGGGGCTGCCCGACGGCACCGTCGACCTGACCTTCCTCGGTTCGGCCGGCCAGTCGTTCGGAGCCTTCCTGCCGCGCGGGATCACCCTGCGCCTCGAGGGCGACGCCAACGACTACGTCGGCAAGGGCCTCTCCGGCGGACGCATCGTGATCCGGCCCGACCGGGCGGCCCGGTTCGTCGCTCACGAGCAGATCATCGCCGGCAACGTGATCTGCTACGGCGCCACCTCCGGTGAGGTCTTCGTCCGCGGCGGGGTGGGGGAGCGGTTCTGCGTCCGCAACTCCGGCGTCACCGCGGTGGTGGAGGGCGTGGGCGATCATGCGTGCGAGTACATGACCGGCGGCCGGGTGGTCGTGCTCGGCAGGACCGGCCGCAACCTGGCCGCCGGCATGAGCGGCGGTACGGCGTACGTCCTGGACCTCGAGGAGCAGCGGGTCAACCGCGAGATGGTCGAGCTCGGCCCGGTCCCCGACGACGTCGCCGGCGAGCTCCGCGAACTGGTCCGGCGCCACCAGGAGGAGACCGGGTCGACCGTCGCGGAGGCGCTGCTGGCCGACTGGGACG
>DAINSL010000093.1:0-7866 GCA_036741335.1 Nocardioides sp.
GGATCCCGGCGCGGGCGGGGACGGCGATGGCGCTGGTCAGGCCCGGGACTACGGACCACGGGACCCCCGCCTCCTCGCACGCGAGGGCCTCCTCGAACCCCCGTCCGAACACGAACGGGTCCCCGCCCTTGAGTCGGACGACTCGTTTGCCGGCCCGCGCGCGGTCGACCAGCACCGCGTTGATCGCCTCCTGCTTGGCGGCGCGCCCGCGCGGCAGCTTCGCCACGTCGACGACCTCCACGTCGCTGGGCAGCTCGTCGAGAAGGCCTCGCGGGGCCAGCCGGTCGGCGACGACGACGTCGGCCTCGCTCAGCGCGTGTCGGGCGGCCACGCTTACCAGCTCGGGGTCGCCGGGTCCGCCCCCCACCAGGACGACACCCGGGCCGCGTTCAGGCACGTGCTCGGCGATCTTCCCGTCGCGGAGGGCGGCGATGATCCCGTCGCGGATCGCGGCGCTGCGCCGCGGCTCCCGGTTGCCGAGCACCGCGACCGTCACCCCGGCGTGGCGCCCGGTGGCCGGGGTCCAGGCGGTCCCACCGAGGGCCTGGTCGCTGCGGACGCAGAAGAGCCGTCGCTGCTCGCAGAGCTCGCTCACGTGCTCGTTGACCTCGGCATCGTCTGTCGCGGCGATGACGTACCAGGCGCCGTCGACGTCGGTGGGCTCGAAGGTCCGTCGTACCCAGGTGATCTCGTGCGCGAGCGCCAACCCCTCCACGGCCGGCGTCGTCTCGGGCGAGACCACCTCCACGACGGCTCCCGCGCTGAGCAGTCCCGGGATCCGACGCTGGGCGACCCGGCCGCCTCCAACCACCAGCACGCGGCGCCCGGCAAGTCGCAGACCGGAGGGGTACGGCGGATGGTCGGCGGGCTGGCTCACCCGCCCATTCTGGCCCGGTCCGGGGGGTCGAGGCCGGCGCGTCCACCCGGCGACCGTCGGCGGGGATAACCTCGGGTTCATGAGCCTGGACAGACCAATCAAACCCAACCCCTACGAGCTGCTCCCACCGGTGCCCTCGTTCACCGTGACCAGCGCGGACGTGTCCGACGGCCAGCCACTGAAGGATGCGCAGGTGGCCGAGCACGGGAACACCTCACCGCAGCTCTCCTGGTCGGCCGCACCCGAAGGCACGAAGAGCTTCACCGTCACGTGCTATGACCCCGACGCCCCCACGCCGTCGGGCTTCTGGCACTGGGTGCTCGTCGACCTTCCCGCCGACGTCACCTCGCTCGAGGCGGGCGCGGGGGCGGCGGGAGCCACCCTTCCCGGCAACGCGTTCATGTGCCGCAACGACGGCTCCGAGCACGGGTTCATGGGCGCCGCTCCCCCGCCCGGCGACCAGGTGCATCGGTACTTCTTCGTGGTGCACGCCGTCGGCGAGGAGTCACTGGGCGTCGATGCGGATGCGTCGGCCGCGGTGGTGTCGTTCAACCTCGCGTTCAAAACGCTAGGCCGCGCGATCGTGATGGGCACCTACCAGCACTGACGCCTTGCGCGAGAAGGTGTACGCCGGGCTGCCAGACTGACGCCATGAACCGATGGGGGGTCGCGGCGGCGCTCGTCGTCGGCGTCGGGCTGGGTGTGCTGTCGGCGGACGGGTGGCGGCTCGACATCGATGCGGTGACCGTCGTTTCCGGCGTGCAGAGCACCTGGGTTCTGCTGCCGTGGGTCGCGGCCCTGCTTCTCGCGCGGTCCCCCCGCGAGGGTGTTCCACTGGGCGCCGCCTGTGGGCTGGTCGCGATCTCGTCGTACTACCTCTACGAGGCAGTCGCCTACACGCTGCACTCGGCGACGTCCCAGCTCACGTCGGCGGGTGCCTTCTGGATCCCGGCGTCGACGGCCGTAGGCGGCCTCTTCGGCTGGTTCGGAGTCGTCGCCGCGCGGTCGGGACGGCCGGCGCCCTACGCCTGGGCGGCGATGGTCGTCCCCTTCGTCGGCGAGGCGATCTACGTATGGCATGTCGACGGCAGCTTCGTGCCCGGCATCGCGCGACTCACCGTGACGTTCCTCCTGGCCGTGGCGGTGCTCCTGACGCTTCTCGGCCTTCGGCGCTTCCCTGCGCGCCGGTTCGCCCTGGCGCTGCCGGTCGCGCTGGCCGTCGGGCTGGTGGCCTTCGCGGGCGCCATCTGGCTCGAACACACGTTCGCCTACGTGACGTTGTGAGGGCTGGCAGGATGGGCCGGTGAGCCCCCAGGTACCCACCGTCGACGTGCTCGGTGAGCCGTACTTATCGGAGACTCTCACCCTGGCGGACGACGACGAGGGCCCGGTCGTGGCCACCCTGGTCCGCCGCCACGCGGGCCAACCGACGAAGCGGGCCGTGCTGCACGTCCACGGGTTCGCCGACTACTTCTTCCAGACCGTCGCCGCCGACTACTGGGTGGCGCGCGGCTACGACTTCTACGCCCTCGACCTGCGCAAGTACGGCCGGTCGATCCGTCCCCATCAGACACCCAACTACGTCGGTGACCTCGCGGCGTACTACGAGGAGGTCGACGCGGCGTACGCCCTGATCACCGAACGGGACAACCACGAGCAGGTGCTGGTCACCGCGCACTCGACGGGCGCGTTGGTGATGACGCTGTGGGCGCACGACCGGCAGCCGGACATCGCCGGGATGGTGCTGAACTCACCCTGGCTCGACCTGCAGGCGAACATGCTCCTGCGCACCGCCGGCACCAAGGCGATCGACCAGATCGGGGCACGCCGCCCCTTCCTGTCGATCCCGCGCGACGTCTCCGGCTTCTACGTCCAGAGCCTGCACAGGGACTACCGCGGCCAGTGGGAGTTCGACCTCGAGTGGAAGCCAATGCAGTCGTGGCCGGTGTACGCCGGGTGGCTGCGAGCGGTCCGGCGCGGTCATGCGCGCGCACACCGCGGCCTCAACCTGCAGATGCCGGTGCTGGTGCTGACCTCGGGTGCCAGCGGGCATCCGAAGAGTTACGACGAATCCTGCGACGCCACCGACATCGTCCTCGATGTCGAGCAGATCCGCCGCTGGGCCCCGCGGCTGGCATCGCACCTCACGCTGGTCGCGGTCCAGGGAGCGCTGCACGACGTGACCCTCTCGGCCGAGCCCGCACGCACCCGCGTCTTCGACGAGATCGGCCGCTGGCACGACGCCTACGTCGAAACTCGATCGTGACCGTCGGCGCCGCGCGCTAGCGTCCCCATCATGACTCTCTCCGTCGACCGATGCGTCGAAGCCATCACCACCCACAGCCGGGGATTCGCGGAGGCGGCCCGCGCCGCCGACCTGCGCGCCCGCGTCGACAGCTGCCCGGGCTGGGACGTCGGCGACCTGGTCTGGCATCTCACGGACGTGCACTGGTTCTGGGCGACAATCGTCGAGGGCAGGCTGCCCGAGCGGCCAGACGAGGCGCTTCGACCTCCGCGGCGGCCGGACGCCGAGCTCGTCGACACCTTCGGGGCCGCCGCCGCGCATCTGGCCGAGGTGCTTTCGACGCCGGACCAGGACGCGCACTGCTGGACCTGGGCGACCTGGCAGCAGAACGTTGCGTTCGTGACCCGCCACCAGGTCCAGGAGGCCGCGGTCCACCACTGGGACGCCGCCAACGCCGCCGGCCTGACGATGAGCATCGCGCCGGACGTGGCCGCGGACTGCGTCGAGGAGTTCCTGGACTTCTCCATCCCGAACCCCGTCGACCCCGACGACCCGCCGGGTGGCACGCTCGACGGTGAGCTCGTGCTCCGCGCCACAGACACCGGCCAGGCCTGGCGGATCCGAGACGACGCACGCGTCGGCACGCTCCACTGGTCTCCCGACTCCTCGTCCGACCCGGCCGTCGAGGGCAGTGCGTCCGACATGATCCTCTGGCTCTACAGCCGCGTCGACCTGCCGGTGCCCGACGAGGCCCTGGTCTCGAGGTTCCGCGCGCTCTCCTTCACCGACTGACGCTCGGGACCACGGCTCACGCCAGCAGGAAACGCGCCAGCGCCGCGACTCCGACGACCACGATGAAGATCCGCAGCGCCAGCGGCGACAGGCGTCGACCGACCGTGGCACCGAGCTGACCACCCACGATGGAGCCGGCCGCTATGAGACCGGCGACGAGCCAGTCGACAGGGGCGACGGCGATGAACACGATCGCCGCGACCAGGTTCACCAGGCCCGCCAGCACGTTCTTGGCGCCGTTGTTGCGCTGCAGTGTCTCGGTCAGCCCGATCCCGAGGATCGCCATCAGCAGCACGCCCTGGGCCGCACCGAAGTAGCCGCCGTACACACCGACCGCAAACACCGCGACGTACAACCAGACCGGCCCGTAGATGGGCCTGGTCGTTCCGCGTGCCGACGCGCGGGCCGCGACGCGGTCGCTGATCGCCGGCTGGACTACGACGAGCACGCAACCCAGCAGGATCAGCACGGGGACGATGGCCTCGAACGCGCCCGACGGCAAGACGAGCAGCAGCACGGCTCCGGTGACCCCGCCGAGCAGGGATGCGCAGCCGAGCCTGAGCAGGCGAGGCAGCTGCCCGACCAGCTCGCGTCGGTATCCGATAGCGCCGGAGACGGAGCCAGGGACCAGGCCGATCGTGTTGGAGACGTTGGCCGTCACCGGCGAGACGCCGAGTGCGAGCAGGGTCGGGAACGTGATCAACGTCCCCGACCCCACCACCGTGTTGATGCCGCCGGCCGCGGCCCCCGCGAGGAGGACCAGGGCCATCTGCCACGGGCTCACGTAGCGGGACTACCTCCAGCGGGAGGCTCGACCGGCGGGTCGGTGGCCGGTGCGGCATCGGTCTGCCCGGGAGTGCTGAGGCGCGTTGACTGCACCGACTCCTCCGCCGCAGCGATGGCCGCGGCGACCTCGTCGTGGGTGTTCTTGAGGGCCTCGTCGACCGCCGCTTCGGCCTCCGAGGCGCCCGAGGTCTCCACGCGAGTGCGCGGCTCCGCCTTCTCGGGGATGCCCGCCATCGTCGTCAGGGTCGAACCGAGACCCTCTAGGGCCTTGCCGATCTCGCTCGGCACGATCCATACCTTGTTGGCGTCCCCCTCGGCGATCTTCGGCAGCATCTGGAGGTACTGGTAGGCCAGCAGCGACTGGTCGGGCTGACCGTCGTGGATCGCCTGGAAGACGGTCTGGATGGCCTGCCCCTCGCCCTGTGCGCGCAGGATCTGCGACTCACGTTCGGCCTGGGCCCGGAGGATCCGCGACTCCCGGTCCCCCTCTGCGGACAGGATCGCCGCCTGCTTGCCTCCCTCAGCCGTCAGGATCGCGGACTGGCGCTGCCCTTCGGCGGTGAGGATCACCGCCCGCTTGTCCCGGTCGGCGCGCATCTGCTTCTCCATCGAGTCCTTGATCGAGGGCGGCGGGTCGATGCCCTTCAGCTCGACCCGGTTCACCCGGATGCCCCACTTGCCGGTCGCCTCGTCGAGCACGCCGCGCAGCCGGTTGTTGATGTTGTCCCGGCTGGTCAGCGCCTGCTCGAGGTCCATCCCTCCGACGATGTTGCGCAGAGTGGTCATGGTGAGCTGCTCGACGGCCTGGATGTAGTTGGCGATCTCGTACGTCGCCGACACCGGGTCGGTCACCTGGAAGTAGATGACGGTGTCGATGGACACGACGAGGTTGTCCTCGGTGATCACCGGCTGCGGCGGAAACGACACGACCTGCTCACGCAGGTCGATCATGTAGCGCACCCTGTCCACGAACGGGACGACCGTGCTCAGACCCGCGGGCAGGGTCACCTTGTACTTGCCGAACCGCTCCACGATCCCGGCTCGCGCCTGGGGCACGATCCTGATCGTTCGGGCGATCGTGACCACGGCCAGGAGCACAACCAGCGCCAGCAACACCAGGGCAACAGGCATCGCGGTCCCCTCCTTCATCTAGGCCGCTCGGCTACTCGCCGAGTCGGGGTACTTCTTGGACGAGCGCGGTCGCGCCCTTGATCTGGAGTACGTCGACGGTCGTCCCCATGCCGATGACCGACTCGTCGTCGTAGGGTCGGGCGGTCCACAGCTCGCCACCGATCCGGATCTGCCCGGACTGCGAGGAGACCTCCTCGACAACGATGGCCGTGCGCCCGACCAGCGCACTGTGGCCGAGCCGAAGCTCCGGGCCCGAATGCAGCTGTCGGACGATGTTCGGCCGGACCAGGGCCAGCATGGCGACGGCGGCCGCGGAGGCCGCGAGGACCTGCACGAAGATCGGCAACCCGACGATGGCCGCGATGACCCCGATCGTCGCCCCCGCCGCGCACATCGCGAGGACAAGGTCGAGGCTGGTCAGCTCGAGGACAGCCAGCAGGACGGCCAATCCGGCCCACGCCTCGACCATGTGGTGCTGCAGCCACTGCATCTCTGCAGCCTATCCACCCGTCCTCACGGGACAGTTCGATGGCGCACCCGGCGCCGCGCCGCCCAGCGACCGGCCTCGTGCCAGAGTCGCAGTGACATCCCGAACGTGGTCGAGATCAGGTCCTCGGTGAGCACCTGCTCGACCGCACCGGACGCGACCACCTGGCCGTCGCGGAGCAGCAACCCGTGGGTGAAGCCGGGCGGGATCTCCTCGACGTGGTGCGACACCAGCACGGTCGTCGGTGAGGTGTGGTCCAGCGCGAGAGTCGACAACATCGACACCAGGTCTTCTCGACCGCCGAGGTCGAGCCCGGCGGCCGGCTCGTCGAGCAGCAGCAGTTCCGGGTCGGTCATCAACGCGCGCGCGATCTGCACGCGCTTGCGCTCACCCTCGGAGAGGGTGCCGAACGTCCGGTCCCCGAGATGGTTCGCGCCGACCTCGATCAGGAGCTCGGCGGCGCGGTCGTGGTCGAGGGAGTCGTAGTGCTCGCGCCAACGCCCCAACACGCCGTACGACGCGGAGACGACGACGTCGTGCACCCGCTCGTCGCGCGGGATGCGCTCCGCGATCGCCGCGCTGGTCAGCCCGATCCGCGGCCTGAGCTCGAACACGTCCACGGTGCCGAGCACCTCGCCGAGGATCCCGACCACTCCGGAGGTTGGATGAATCTGTGCGGAGGCCACCTGGACCAGCGTGGTCTTGCCCGCACCGTTGGGCCCCAAGATGACCCAGCGCTCGTCGTCGTTGACCGTCCAGTCGATTCGGTCGAGCAGCGTGGACCGCCCCCGCCGCACGGAGACGTCGGCGAACTCGAGAACGGCGGACATGGGCTCCTCGTGCGGTTCGCGGGCGGCTGGTGGGGTCCAAACCTACGACAGATCCGCACTTGTCGGGCCGATACCCTCGGCGGCGTGACCCTGCCTCGCTCGGTGCGCTTCGCGCTGTGGTTGTCGGCCTGGCTGGACGGCTCGGCGAGCACGGACGACGCCCGCGACGGGATCCTGGCCGAAGATGTTGCCCACGACGTAAGCGGCCTTCCCGGGACCTCCGGCGCGGAGAGCCTGGTCCTTGCGTTCGGTCCCCTTCGGACGCTCGCGAGGTCGGGAGCCGCGCTCGCCCTGCCGGTGCCTGGAGACCCGCTCGGCCTTGCGGGACCACCGGACCTCAACGTCGCGGCCATCGACGTCGGTGAGGCTGTCATCCTGCCCGCCGCCGACGTCGCCCTGCTGCCTCACGCGGTCGGCGCGGGTGTCAGCTGGGTCGCCCATCCGGCCCAGGGTCCCCGCCAGGTTCCCGACCTCCCCGAGGCGGACCGCAACCTGCGCGAGGCGGTGCTTCGGGCCGCGGAGCGGCTTGCCGACCTCGACGTGGCGCGCGCCCGCCCCGATCTCGCCGACGAGCTGCAGTCCCTTCGGGACCCGCTCGACCTCCGGGTCCCAGCGAGCCTCGACGGACGTGTCCTCCGAGCACTCACCCTGGCCACCCGCTGCTGTCGGATCGTCACCCTGGCCCGAGCCGACGACGGCGCCGCCCTCACCGCCACCG
>DAINSL010000094.1:0-7825 GCA_036741335.1 Nocardioides sp.
CGTCACGAACGGCGTCCTTCCCACCGACCTGGTCACGCGCAACCGCCGGGTTGCCGAGGCTGCGCTCCGGCCGTCGACACCGGTGTTCATGCACGGCGACCTGCAGGTCGCCCACGTGTTCGTCGACGGTGACCAGATCACCGGCGTGGTCGACTGGTCCGAGGCGGGCCAGGGCGATGCCCTGTATGACCTCGCCAGCTTGACGCTCGGACACCGGGAGCACCTCAGCGACGTCGTGGCCGGCTACGGCAGCGACGTCGACCTCGACGTGATCCGCGCGTGGTGGTCGTTGCGGAGCCTGACGGCGGTCCGGTGGCTGGTCGAGCACGGCTTCGACCCGTCCTCGCCAGGCTGCGAGGTTGACGTGCTGAGATCCCAGCTGTGAGGCTGCACGAGCTCCGGGAAGCGGCTCGCCGAGCGACTCCTCGCACTCCCGAAGGGCTCCTTCGGTAGCCGCCGGCACGAAGGATGCCTCGCCCCACTGAGTGATTCACTCGGTGAACATGGCCGACATCACGACCGACTCCTGGAACGCACTCTCCTATGCCTGCGATCCGGGCCGACGTCGCGTTGGACGAACGTTCGATCAATGCGGTGCCTTGACGAGGCGTCAAGGCATCAGACTCGAAGACCCGACGTACGTGATGCGTCGGATCATCGAGTCAGACCGTGGTGGCTCCACTCGGCTCCCGTGAAGACCGCGGCGACCGAGTCCCTTGTCAGCACCGCGCCCGGCGTAGCAGCGTAGGCCCAGGAGGTGTCATGACCAGGACACTGCCCGAAGGGGCCGACGACATCGGTGGGCTGGTCCCACCGGGTGAACACGACCCGGCGGACTATACGAAGTCCGGCCGGCTCAGGTCCTCCGTCTACGAGGTGGAGATGGAGCGGCTCCAGGAGCAGCTCGTGCTGCTGCAGTACTGGATCTCCTCGCAGGGGCTCAAGGTCGCCGTGATCTTCGAGGGACGGGGCTCGGCGGGCAAGGGCGGAGTCATCAAGCGGATCACCGAGCGCACCAGCCCGCGCACCGTCCGGGTCGTGGCACTGCCGAAACCCAACGAGCGCGAGCGGACGCAGTGGTACTTCGAGCGGTACGTCGAGCACCTCCCGGCGGCGGGCGAGATGGTCCTGTTCGACCGCAGCTGGTACAACCGCTCGAACGTGGAGTGGGTGATGGGCTACTGCACCGAGGAGGAGCACCAGGAGTTCCTGCGCAGCTGCCCGGAGTTCGAGCGGATGCTGGTGCGGTCGGGGATCACGGTGCTGAAGTACTGGTTCTCGGTGTCGTTCGACGAGCAGCGCCGCCGCTTCGAGGCGCGCAACGCCGAACCGCTCAAGCGCTGGAAGCTCTCCGACATGGACCTCGCCGAGCACGAGCTCTACGTGCGCTACTCGATGGCCAAGGACACGACGTTCCAGTACACCGACATCAAGCAGGCGCCCTGGTACGTCGTACCGTCCGACGACAAGCGGGCCTCACGGCTCAACTGCGTCAGCCACCTGCTCAGCCAGTTCGACTTCGTCGATGTGGCGCCGGATCCGGTGGAGCTGCCGACGATGCGCGAGCTGCCCTATGTGCGGCCGCCGATGCACGAGCAGACGTTCGTGCCGCGGAGGTTCTGACCGATCACCAGCCTGACGCGCTGGTCGTTAGGTTGGCGACATGAGCGACGTGCACTGCCCGGCCCGGCTGATCGTGGCCCGGCACGGTGAGGCGGCGTACGAGTCAGACCGGATGGGACTCCACGGCGGGAGCCTCACCCCGCGGGGCCGCCGCCAGGCGGCCGCACTGGGGGAGCGGATCCGGTCCGAGCGGGTGGCGGGGCTCGTGTGCAGCGAGCTGTCCCGAGCGGTCCAGACCGCCGAGATCGCGGCCGGTGTGCTCGGGTTGCCGGTCACTGTGCGGGAGGGGCTGCACGAGTTCAGTGTGGGCGTCCACCTCGGACAGGAGTGGGACCCGGTCGTCTTCAACCCGTTGATGGCGTCGTGGCTGCGCGGGGATCTGACCTCGGGGGTGCCCGGCGGCGAGACCGGTGACCAGGTCGCAGCCCGCGTGCTCGCGGTGCTCGACGACGTGGCCGACCAGTTCCGGGGCGAGACGGCGCTGGTCGTGAGCCATGGCGGGGTCATGCTCGCCCTCCTCGGACGACTCGATCCGGGCCCCGCCTTCATGCCGTCGGATGCGTTCCACATCGTGAACTGTGCCGCCTACGTCGTGGCCCGGGATGCCGACGGCTGGCGGGTGGAGGAGCTCTAGCGGAGCAGCCCTCGCTGGACGAGGTCCAGCACCGACTCGAGCATCGGCTTCCTGAGCTCCGGGGGCAGCGCCCGCAACGGACCGTGCACGTGGAGCTCGGCGAAGCCGTGAACCATCGCCCAGCAGCCGACGTCCGCGCCCTCGCGCCGCTCGGGCGGCATCGCGCCGGACTCCACGAGCTCGTCGAGGACGGCGTTCAGCACGGCATAGGGACCCGTCATGTCGCCCACGTCCGGTGGGCGTGGCGCCTCGGGCACGGTGAAGGCGACCGCGAAGAGCCCGGGCTCCCGCAGCGCGAAGTCGACGTACGCGCGCCCGGTCTCGCGGAGCCGCTCCTGGGCGCGCTTGGCGGGGTCCTTGACGCGGACCGCAGCGATCCGGGTCGCCATGGCCTGCTCGAGCTCGGCCATGGCCCGGTCGGACACCTCGAGCAGCAGCGCGGCGCGGTCGTCGAAGTGTCGGTACGCCGCGTTGTGCGACACGCCCGCGCGGCGCGCGACCTCGCGCAGCACCACGCCGTCGGGCCCGGTGGTGCGGGCCAGCTCCACCGCGGTGTCGACCAGCACGGCACGCAGGTTGCCGTGGTGGTAGGGCTGGGGGCGGGCGCTCACGGGTCCATGATACGCCAATGTTGACAGTGCCTACATCCCGGGATACCCTCATGTTGTCACTGTCCACACTGGACGGTCCCCGCCCTTCCTGGAGGAGTCATGAGGAACCACAAGGCGGCCATCCTGGCCACGGTCTGCGCGGCCGTCCTCGCCATCAACCTGGACACCACGATCGTCAACGTGGCGCTCCCGTCCATCTCGCGCCAGCTGTCGGCGGGAACTCGGCAGCTGCAGTGGGTGGTCGACGGCTACAACCTGGCCTTCGCCGGTCTGGTGCTCGCGGCCGGCAGCATCTCGGACCGCTTCGGTCGCCGACCGGCACTGATCGTCGGGCTGGTCGGCTTCGCGCTGGCCAGCGCCGCCGGCGCCCTGGTCACGACTGCGGAGGCCCTGGTCGTCACGCGTTTCGCGATGGGAACCTTCGCGGCCCTGATCTTCCCGACTACGCTGTCGATCATCAGCAACACGTTCCGCGAGCGCCGTGAGCGCGCCGCGGCGCTGGGCATCTGGGGAGCGGTCGTCGGGCTCGGTGTGGCCGCCGGGCCGATCACCGGTGGGGTTCTGCTGGAGCACTTCTACTGGGGCAGCGTGTTCTGGGCGCTGGTGCCGCTGGCTCTGGTCACCGCGGTCGCGGCGGCCTTCTTCGTTCCCGAGTCACGTGACCCCTCGGTGCCGGCGCTCGATCGGCCGGGCCTGCTGATCTCGGTCGCCATGCTGGCCGCGCTCACCTACACGATCATCGAGGCGCCCAGCCGAGGCTGGCCCTCGCTCGCCACCGTCGGGGGGTTCGTCACCACCGCGTTGCTGCTGACGGGTTTCGTGCTGTGGGAGCGTCGTACGCCGCACCCGATGCTCGACATCACGCTGTTCCGCGATCGGCGCTTCAGCGCGGCCAGTGGAGCCGTCACCATCACCTTCTTCGCGCTCTTCGGGTTCATCTTCCTGGTCACGCAGTACTTCCAGTTCGTCCGTGGCTACGGCGCGCTCTCGACCGGCGCCCGGATCCTGCCCGTGGCGCTGAGCATCGCGGTCGCTTCGGTGGCCGGTGCCGCGCTGGCGCCGCGGATCGGCACGCGCGTCGTCGTCACGACCGGCATGGTGCTCTTCGCATCCGCGTTCCTGTGGATCTCCACGGCCAGCGACAGCACGTCGTACGCCCACGTGATCGTGCCCCAGATGGTGATGATGGGACTGGGCATGGGCCTGATCTCCACCCCGGCCACCGAGTCGATCCTGCTGGTGCTCCCGCCGGCACGGGCCGGCGTCGGCAGCGCCGTCAACGACGCCACCCGTGAGCTCGGCGGGACCCTGGGCGTGGCCGTGGTCGGGTCGGTGTTCTCGTCGGTCTTCGGCGCGCACCTGGCCTCGGGTGCGTACGCCGGCCTGCCCGGTGGGGTGCTCGGGACCGCGCAGGACAGCGTGGGCGTCGCCCAGGCCGTCGCGGCCCGCGACCCGCGTCTGGTCGCCGCCTTCCACGACTCCTTCCTGGCCGGGATGAGCACGGCGTGCATCGTGGTCGGGCTGCTCTGCCTGGCCGGCGCGGTCTTCGCCGCGTTCCTGCTGCCGGGTCGCATCCGGGTGCCGGTCGAGGTCGAGGCCGAGGTCGCGCCGGTCGCCGCCTGACCCAGGGCGGGTTCTGGAACACCCCATTCCAGAACGGGCGGCGCCCAACCGTGACTAGAAGAGGCGATCCGTCGGGTCGTCGAGTCCGCGCAGCGCGTCGTAGTCGACCACCGCACAGACGATCCCGCGGTCGCTGGCGAGCACCCACGCCTGGGGCTTGATCTCCTGGGCGGCGAAGATGCCCCGGACGGGAGCCAGCAGCGGGTCGCGGTTGAGCAGCTCGAGGTAGCGGGTGAGCTGCTCGACACCGTCGATCTCACCGCGGCGCTTGATCTCGACGGCCACGCTGGTACCGGTGGCGTCGCGGCACATCAGGTCGACGGGCCCGATCGCGGTGGGGTACTCACGGCGTACCAGCGTCAGGCCCTCGGCCAGGGTGGCGGGGTGCTCGGCGAGCAGCTCCTGGAGGTGCTTCTCGACGCCGTCCTTCTGCAGTCCGGGGTCGACGCCCAGATCGTGGGCGGTGTCGCTGAGGACCTCCTCGATCAGGATCTGGAGGGTGTCGTCCGTCTTGCTCGTCACCGTCCAGAGCGCGACGCCCTCCTCGGTCGTGCCTTCGCGCAGGGTGCACGGCGGCGACATCCAGTTCAGCGGCTTGTACGAGCCGCCGTCGGAGTGGACCAGCACCGAGCCGTCGGCCTTGATCATCAGCACCCGGGTCGCCATCGGCAGGTGGGCGGTGAGCCGCCCGGCGTAGTCCACCTGGCAGCGCGCGACCACGATTCTCACGGGGCGTGAATCTACAGGGGCGTGTGTCCGACGCCGTGCGGCAGACTCGGTGTCATGTCGGACCGGGTGCTCGTGGTCGGGGCGGGAGTGGTCGGCCTGTCCTGCGCGCTGCGCCTGCTCGAGGCCGGCCGCCGGGTTGATGTCCTGGCCCGCGACCTCCCGCTGGAGACCACGTCGAGCGTGGCCGCCGCGATCTGGTACCCCTACCTGGCGCTCCCGCAGGACCGGGTCACCGCCTGGGGGCGCACCTCCTACGCCGCGTTCGCACGGCTGGCCGAGGTCGACGGTTCCGGCGTGACGATGCGCCGGGGCACGGAGGTGCTCCGCGAGGCGACGGCCGACCCGTGGTGGGTCGAGGCGGTGCCGCGGCTCGACCGGGTGCCCCCGCCGGTGCCGTACGCCCATGCGTGGTCGTTCGTGACCGCGGTCGTGGACATGCCGCGCTACCTCGCCTGGCTGAGCGCCCGTGTGGTCGAGGCGGGCGGCACGATCACTCGGCTCGGCCTCTCCCGGCTGCCGGAGGGTCCGCTGGTCGTCAACTGCGCCGGTCTCGGCGCACGCCACCTGGCGGCCGACACCGCGCTGACCCCGGTCCGCGGGCAGGTGGTCGTGGTCGAGCAGGTGGGGCTCGAGGAGTGGTGGCTGGACGAGGACGGGCCGACCTACGTCATCCCGCGAGGAGCCGACATCGTGCTCGGCGGCACCGACGATGTGGGGGAGTGGGACCGGCGCCCGGCCCCCGAAGTGGCGGCCGACATCGTCGCCCGCGCGACCGCTCTGGTCCCGGAGGTGGCACGCGCCCGGATCCTGCGTCACAGGGTCGGCCTGCGGCCGGGTCGCCCCGCCGTACGGCTGGAGCGCGAGGGTGACGTCATCCACTGCTACGGCCACGGGGGAGCGGGCGTCACGCTCTCGTGGGGCTGTGCCGACGAGGTGGCAGCCCTCGCCGGTGGGTGACGAGTCTGTGTGCCACCTCGCGGCGGCCGGTCGAACCCCCGTGGGAGGATGCGGCCCATGACGAGCACCACCGCGCCCGCAGTCGCAGAGTCCACCCGCGAGTTCACCACCATCGGCGTGGTCGGCCTCGGCACCATGGGGGCCGGCATCGCCGAGGTGTTCGCCCGTAACGGCTTCTCCGTCGTGGGCGTGGAGGTCAACGAGGAGAGCCTCGAGCGCGGGCGTCAGCACCTCGAGAACTCCACCGCCCGCGCCGTCTCGCGCGGCAAGCTGAGCGAGGAGGACCAGCAGGCGCTGGTCGGCCGGGTCGCGTTCACCACCAGCATCAAGGACCTCGCCGACGCCGACTTCGTGGTCGAGGCCGTCGTGGAGTCGATCGAGCTCAAGAAGTCGATCTTCCGTGACCTCGAGGGCATCGTGAAGCCGGAGGCGATCCTGGCCACGAACACCTCCAGCCTCAGCGTCACCGAGATCTCCACCGCGAACGCCCACCCCGGGCGGGTCATCGGCGTGCACTTCTTCAACCCCGCGCCGGTGCAGAACCTCGTCGAGATCATCCGCACCGTGGTCACCGAGCCCGACGTGCTCGACGACGTCAAGGCGCTGGTCGGCCGCCTCGGCAAGAACCCCGTGATCTGCGGCGACCGGGCCGGCTTCATCGCCAACACCCTGCTCTTCGGCTACCTCAACCACGCCGCGTCCATGTACGAGGCGAAGTTCGCCACCCGTGAGGACATCGACGCCGCGATGCGCTTCGGCTGCGGCTACCCGATGGGCCCGCTGGCCCTGCTCGACCTGATCGGCCTCGACACGGCGTACGAGATCCTCGACACGATGTACAAGCAGGGCCGCGACCGCCTGCACGCGCCCACGCCGATCCTCAAGCAGCTGGTCACCGCGGGCTTCCTGGGCCGCAAGACCGGCCGGGGCTTCTACGCCTACGAGGGCCCCGACAGCCCGGTCGTGGTCGCCGACGCGCACACGCCGAGCGCCGACGACAAGCCGAGCCTGGTCCGCCCGATCTCGACGATCGGCGTGGTCGGCACCGGCACCATGGCGACCGGAATCGTGCAGGTTTTCGCCAGGGCCGGGTACGACGTGACCTACGTCGGGCGCTCAGCGGCCAAGGTCGACGCGGTCCGCGCGACGATCGAGCGGTCGCTGGACAAGGCGATCCAGCGCGGCAAGCTGGAGGAGAGCGTCAAGGGCGAGATCCTGGGCCGGCTCACCGGCACCACCCGCCTGGACGACCTGGCGAGCGTCGACCTCGCCGTCGAGGCCATCGCCGAGGACCTCGCGGTCAAGACGACCCTGTTCGAGAACCTCGACGAGATCTGCAAGCCGGGGGCGATCCTGGCGACCACCACCAGCAGCCTGCCGATCATCTCCTGTGCCACCGCGACGAAGCGGCCACAGGACGTCATCGGCATGCACTTCTTCAACCCCGCGCCGATCATGAAGCTGGTCGAGGTGGTCTCGACCGTGAGCACCGGAGAGGACGTCCGCGAGACGGTACTGGCCCTGTGCGACAAGGTCGACAAGGTCGCCGTCTCGTGCGGTGACCGGGCCGGCTTCATCGTCAACGCGCTGCTGTTCCCCTACCTCAACGACGCGGTGAAGATGCTCGAGGCGCACTACGCGAGCGCCG
>DAINSL010000095.1:0-7403 GCA_036741335.1 Nocardioides sp.
ACCCGGCCTGACGCTGACCCGGCCTGACGCTGACCCGGCCTGACGCTGACCCGGCCTGACGCTGACCCGGCGCAGGCGCGGTCCTGGTGCTGCTCAGGGTCACCCGGTCAGCTGGTGACGTCCTTGCCCGCGAACCTGGCCCACGCGGCGGCGGAGAACACCACGACGTAGGCCGCCGCGAGGTAGAGCCCGGCCTGCACGTTGTCCCAGGCGATCGGGGCGCGGAACAGGTCGCCGAAGTCGAGCCAGTGGTGGGTCAGCAGGTAGGGATGCAGCCAGCCCACCTGGGGGATCGAGTCCAGGATGTAGCAGGTCGAGCTGAAGATCACGGTCGCGATGGTGGCGGCGATCGGCTGCTCGGTCAGCGTCGAGAAGAACAGCCCGACAGCGCCGAGAGCGGCCAGCCCGCAGGCGAGGTACGCCGCGGCGAGCGCGACGCGGAACAGCCCCTCACCGAAGCCGACCTGCGTCCCGGACAGCAGGGTCATCGGGCCGCCGCCGAAGAGCACGAGCCCCATCACGACGCCCACCACGGCAACGGTGAACGTCGCCAGGAAAGCTCCGATCGTGATCGCGGCGAGCTTGACCAGGAGCAACCGGACCCGGGTGACGGGTACGGCGAGGAGGTAGCGAAGGGTGCCGATGTTGGCCTCGCCGGCCACGGAGTCCCCGGCGACGACCGAGACGGCCAGAGGCAGGAACAGCCCCATCTCGATGGTGAGCGCGGCGAGCGCGACGAACAGCCCGTTCTCGGTGATCGAACGGAAGAACTCCGGGGCGTCCTGGCCCGGCTGAGACAGCGTGCTCTTGACGGCGATCGAGATGAAGACCGGCACCGCCGCCAGCACGAGCAGGCCCGCCTGGTTGCGTCGGCGTCCGAACATCAGCCGGAGCTCCGAGAGCAGGAAGCGCGGCGACACGGGCGCACGCGGGCGGCCTACGACGGACGGCGTGCGGTCAGCCACTGACATCGAAGCCCTCCCCGGTGAGGGAGACGAACACGTCCTCGAGCGTCGGCCGGCCGACCCGGAACCCGGTGACCGCGACTCCGGCGTGCACGCACGCCGCGACGACCTTCTCGGGGGCGACGTCGCCGAGGTGTCCGGTGGCCGACGTACGGGTCGTCTGGACGTCGGTCGCTCCCAGCTCCCGCATCACCCGCGCCGCGTCCGCAGGCTGGTCGGTGTCGACCGTCGCCTCGACGCGGCCACCGCCACGCAGCTCCGTGCTCGTCCCCTGCGCGACCAGTCGTCCCACGTGCATGACGCCGAGGTGGGTGCACATCTGCTCGACCTCGCCGAGCAGATGACTCGAGACCAGCACGGTGGCGCCGTCGCCGGCGAGGGAACCGACCAGCTGTCGCACCTCCCGGGTGCCCTGCGGGTCGAGCCCGTTGGTGGGCTCGTCCAGGATCAACAGGTCCTTGGGGGTCAGCAGCGAGACAGCGATCGCGAGCCGCTGTCGCATGCCCAGGGAGTACGCGCGGTAGCGCTTGCCCGCGGCTGCGAGCAGGCCGACCCGGTCGAGCGCGGCGTCGACCCGCGAGCTGGCGGTGCCGGGATCGGCCGTGCGGTCCGCGGCGTCGAGTCGCAGCAGGTTCAACCGTCCCGACAGGTAGGGGTGGAACGCCGGACCCTCGACCAGTGAGCCGACCGCGGGGAGGACGTCCGGGGCGTGGCGGGGCATCTCGGCGCCGAGCAGGGTGACACCGCCGCTGGTGGGGGTGACGAGACCGAGCAGCATCCGGATCGTGGTGGTCTTTCCGGATCCGTTCGGCCCGAGGAAGCCGTAGACGGCACCCTCGGGCACCTCGAGGTCGATGCCGTCGACCACGGTCTGGGCACCGAACCGCTTGCTCAGTCCGTGGGTCTGGACCGCGAGACCTTCCGTCGGGTCAGCCATGCGCGAGGGCGTCGTACAGCATCTGCGGGGCGACGGCGCCGACGGCGAGGCGGCCGCCGTCGGTCAGGACCGCGGAGAACAGCGGCCCGCGCAGCAGATGTCCGGAGCCCCACGAGCCGGACACGGTGGGCAGCGACTCCAGCGCGCTCGCGAGGCTGCTGCCCTGGCCGGTCGTGCCCTGGCCGGTCGTACCCGTGCCGACGTGCGCGATCACGACGCTCGTCCAGCCGGTGCCGACGACCTGCGGTGCGGCGTTCGCCGGTCGCGCGTGCTTCGGGGCGCCCGAGTCCGGCTGGGCGGCGTTCCCCTGCTTCACCGTGGCGCCCGGCGGCGGCCGGAAGCCGAAGGTCGAGGCCGGGGGAGTCGCGGTCGAGAACGACGTGAAGCCGATCTGGAACGCCGGCGACGTCGCGCCGCGAGCGAAGACCTGCACGCGGGTCGGGATGTGCGTCGAGCCGTCGATGGCGATGCGCACCGAGCCGACCAGGGAGCGTGGGTCGCGCGGCGTGAGGTCCAGCTGGTACGCCGAGCGGCCGGCCACGACGGCGGTGGGGTCGGTGGCGACCCGGGTGCTCGGGTCGATCGCCTTCAGGGCTGCCTCCGCGGCCTGCTGTGGGGTCATCGACGGTCCGGTGCCCTGGTCGGGAGTCAGCGGAGCGGTGCCGTCGCTCGGCACCGACCAGTGCGTGGCGGTGTTGTCCGAGCTGGACCAGGCCCAGACGTCGGTGCCGTTGCGGACCAGGTCGGACTCGCCGAGCTGCCCGAGCAGAGCCACCCGCACGCGGTCCGGCCCGGCGTACCACAGACGCAGGGTGTGGGAGCCGGAGACCAGTGAGGAGAAGCTGGTGCTGCCGCCGCCGCGTCCGCCGAAGGTCGGCAGGGAGGGCAGGCCGAGATCCGAGGTCTCGACGACGGTCCCCGAGAGCGCCTGGAGCTTCGCCTGCTGCACGTCGACCAGCAGCTGGGCGGCCGTTCGTGGGGGCAGTGAGCCGTGGGCGCTGGCGGTGAGAGAGGTGGCGAGGGGACCGACGCCGGCCAGGGCGAGCGCGGCCACGACGGGCACGGCCCAACGCGCGCGACGGGCGGACCGGAGCGAGAGGCGAGAGGTGGGCACGTGTCCATGGTGCCGGTCGGCGCTGTGAGTCCGCTGAGAACCTGTGATCGCCGTCAGCCGCGGTTGCGTCAGGTCCGCGTGCCATCGTGTGCCCATGCGCCTGCTGGTGGTCGAGGACGAGGCCCGGCTGGCGCGCGCGCTCAAGCGCGGTCTGGTCGCCGACGGCTTCAGCGTCGACCTCGCGGCGGACGGAGTCACCGGCCTCGCGGCCGCCCGCGACGGCCAGTACGACGCCGTACTCCTCGACGTGATGCTGCCCGGGCTGTCCGGCTACGAGGTCGTCAGGCGGTTGCGGGCCGGGGGCAGCTGGGTGCCGGTGATGATGGTCTCGGCCAAGGACGGGCCGTACGACCAGGCAGACGGGCTCGACTACGGCGCCGACGACTATCTCACCAAGCCGTTCGACTACGTCGTCCTGCTGGCCCGCCTGCGGGCCCTGCTGCGCCGGCAGAGCGACCCGCGGCCTCCGGTGCTGAGCCACGGTGACGTCCAGCTCGACCCGGCCACGCACGACGTGACCGTGGCCGACGAACCGGTCGTGCTGAGCCGACGCGAGTACGAGCTGCTCGAGTTCTTCCTGCGCCACCCCGACCGGGTGATCACCAAGCTCGAGCTGCTCGACCGGGTCTGGGACGCGCGCGGCGTCGGCTACGAGCCGAACACGGTCGAGGTGTACGTCGGCTACCTGCGCCGCAAGCTCGGGGCCGGCGTGATCGAGACCGTGCGCGGCGCCGGTTACCGGCTGGCCCAGTGAATCGGCCAGTGAACCGGCCGCCCCGGCAACCAGTCGTGGGCTGGTGGCGCGGCCGCTCGCTGCGCGGGCGGCTGATGACCATCGGTCTGCTCGGCCTGGCCGTGGTGCAGGCCGTCAGCAGCGTCGCGCTGTACGTCGCCCTCTCGGTCGCGAGCAGTCACGATCTCGATCGCCGGGCCGCGGCCACGGCGCAGCAGGTGTCCGAGCTGGTCACCACGGGCCGGCTCCCGGACCCCATCCCGGTGACCGGCTCGGAGTCGGTCCAGGTCGTCGACGACCACGGCCGGGTGCTGAGCGCGTCGGCGAACGGTGACCGGCTGACCTCGCTGCTCACCGTCGACGAGCTCGCGCGGGCGCGGTCCGGACCGATCACCGTGCCCGGGTCGCGGCTCGGGATGACGTCCTCCCTGCGGGTGACCGCGACTCCCGCCTCCGGTGAGGCGGGGGCTCCGCTCGTGGTGGTCGCCGAGCCGGTGGCGGACCTGGCGCGCAGCCAGCACCTCCTGGTCGTCACCTTGCTGATCGGGTTTCCCCTGCTCCTGCTGGTGCTCGGCCTGGTCGCGTGGCGCGTGATCGGCGCGACGCTTCGGCCGGTCGAGTCGTTGCGCTCCGCGGCCGATCGGGTCTCCGGCTCCGGGAACGACGAACGCCTCCCCGAGCCCGGGTCGCGCGACGAGATCCAGGCGCTGGCCGTGACCCTCAACTCGATGCTCGATCGGCTGGCCGCCGCCCGGGAGCGAGAGCGGAGCTTCGTGGCCAACGCGGCGCACGAGCTGCGCAACCCGCTGGCCTCCCTGCGCGTGCAGGCCGACGTCAACCGTCGCCACGGCGCCTCGGACGAGGACCACGCCGACCTCGCCGCCGAGCTGGACCGCCTCTCCGCGCTGGTCGAGGACCTCCTGGTGCTGGCGCGGCTGGATGCCGGCGACGCACTATTGCCACCCGACCCGCCGGCCGAGCCCGCCGTCGTACTCCCGGGGTTCGCCACCCGGACCGGCGACTCCGCGGGCCCAGAGGTGACGATCGGGCGGGTGGCCGACGGCACGGTCCCGATGACCCGGCTCGAGCTCGAGCGCGTCGTCGGCAACCTGGTCGACAACGCACGCCGATATGCGCGGTCGCGGGTCGAGGTCGGGTTCGTGCGTACGCCGCGCGAGGCCGTGCTGCACGTGGCCGACGACGGTGCCGGGATCCCGGCTGCAGACCGCGACCGGGTCTTCGACCGGTTCGCCCGGCTCGACGGCGTGCGCGACCGCGACACCGGCGGCACCGGGCTGGGGCTGGCGATCGTCCGCGAGCTGGCCCGCGGTCGCGGGGGCGACGTCCGCCTGCGCGAGTCGGCCACCGGCGGGCTGCGGGCCGAGGTGTGGTTCCCGGGCACGGGCATAGGCACTGGCATAGGCACTGGCATAGGCACTGGGACGGCGGAACCGGGGACGCGAGCCACGTCGGAGGGTTAGGGTCGGCGGACCCTGTTCGTTCGCAGCTCGGAGGACCCGTGCGTCGCCTGCCTCCTCTCCTCGCTGCGACAGCGCTCCCGCTCGGGGTCATGGCCCAACTCATGGCCGAGCCCGCGTGGCCGCCATCGACACCGGAGACCTGTCGGTCACGACGTACCCGCTCGGCGCCGGCACCTGCCCGAGCCGGCCACTGGCGTCCGTACGCGTCGACCGACTGCACGCCGGTGTCCTCGAAGGGGCACGCCACGGCCGTGCTCGGCCACACCGCGTCGCTCCTGGGAGCCGACCTGCGGGTCAGCGCCCGGCTGTTCGATCACCTCAGGGACGTGGCGGAGGCCCACACCACGTGGACCGGCGTCACGTTCGTGCGCTGACCGGCCGGAGGATGCCGGCCAGCTCCTCGACTCCGTCCACGAGCCGGGTGCCGGGCCTGGCCCAGGAGGCATTCGCGTCGACCGCGTGCACGGGTACGCCGGCGGGCAGGGCGCCGCTCGCGACCAGGTCGTCGGCCAGTCGCTGCGACCCGTCGCGGTCGAACCCACAGGGCGCCACCACGACCAGGTCGGGCGCGGCATCGTGCACGTCGTCCCACGTGACCCGTCGGGACCTCTCGCCCGAGGTGGCCAGCAACGCTTGGCCGCCGGCGGCCTCGATCATCTCGGGGATCCAGTGTCCGGGCGCGAACGGCGGGTCGGTCCATTCCAGGAACATCACCCGGGGACGTGGCCGACCGGCCGTCTCACGACGTACGGCGTCCAGGCGCGCCCGCTGGCCCGCGACCAGCCGGATCGCCTCGTCCTCATGGCCGGTGGCCCGGCCGAGGGTCACGATCGAGTCGAGGACCTCGTCGAGCGTGTAGGGGTCGACGGTCAGCACCTCGGCCGTGCAGCCCAGGTGGGCGAGCGCGTCGTCGACGACGGACACATCCACCGCGCACACGGCGCAGAGGTCCTGGGTCACCACGAGATGTGCGTCCAGACCGGCCAGCGCACCCTCGTCGAGGTGATACAGGTCGTCCCCGCGGGCCAGCGCCGCGACCACGAACGCGTCGATCTCGGACGGCGACAGGCCCTGCGGCATCGCGGAGGTGGACACGATCCGGCGCGTGCGGGCCTGCTCTGGATGGTCGCACTCGAACGTCACGCCCACCACGTCGTCGCCGGCCCCGATCGCGAACAGGATCTCCGTGGTCGAGGGGAGCAGGGACACGATGCGCACGACGTCACCCTACGGGCGAGGTGCCCGTCGATAGTCTCGTGCCGAGATGAGCGAGCACGCCCCCGACCGCGCCGTCCCGTGGACGGTTCACCCCACCCCCGACGACGGCACCCGCCTCTGCGGAGACCTGCCCTGGGACGAGACGGCCCGCCCCAGTATCGACGAGCCGGACGACGCGACGTACCCGGCCCACCAGCAGGTGATCGCCCAGCACCTCATCGACGTGCACGACGCCCTGCGCGGCGAGCTGGCGCAGCTGCGTGACCTCGTCGGGCAGGTACGCCGCGGGCTGCTCTCGGTGGGCGAGGCCAGGTCGAGCATCAACACGATGACCCTGCGCCAGAACAACTGGACGCTCGGCGCGTACTGCGCGTCGTACTGCCGGATCGTCAACGGCCACCACACCCTCGAGGACACCGGGATCTTCCCGCACCTGCGGCGTGCCGAGCCCGAGGCCGCCCCGGTGATCGACCGGCTGGTCGAGGAGCACCAGGTGATCCACGAGGTGCTCGAGCGGGTCGACCGTGCCTTGGTCGGGCTGGTCGGTGAGCCGGAGCCCGCCGGCGCGCTCGACGAGCTCGAGCACACCGTCGACCTGCTCACCGACACGCTGCTCAGCCACCTGTCCTACGAGGAGCGCGAGCTGCGCGGTCCCCTCACGCGCCACGGCTTCTACTGATGAGCGACCCGTCGACGACCGTGCTGGTCCTGCTGGGTCTCGCCGGTCTCTCGGCAGGGTTCGTGGACGCGGTGGTGGGCGGCGGCGGCTTGATCCAGCTGCCGGCGCTGCTGATCGGGCTGCCATCGGCACAACCGGTCAACATCCTGGCGACCAACAAGCTGAGCTCCATCTGCGGTACGACGGTGAGCAGCGCGACGTACTACCGCCGGATCCGGCCCGATCCCCG
Organism: Nocardioides sp.; assembly: GCA_036741335.1. GTDB lineage: Bacteria > Actinomycetota > Actinomycetes > Propionibacteriales > Nocardioidaceae > Nocardioides. The sequence continues at coordinate 7,357 of DAINSL010000095.1, forward strand.
CACGTTCGGCCCCTTGATGGCGTGCGCCTTCGTCGGCTCCGTCGGCG
>DAINSL010000096.1:0-864 GCA_036741335.1 Nocardioides sp.
CCTCGAGATGTACAAGCCCGCCGCCCAGCGCCGGTGGGGCTACTACGCCCTCCCGATCCTCTACGGCGACCGGTTGGTCGGGAAGCTCGACGCCAAGGCCGACCGCGAGGCCGCGGAGCTCCAGGTCGTGGCGGTCCACCGGGATGAGCCGTTCAGCAAGGCGATGACCGCGGCGGTCGACGGCGAGATCGCGGACCTGGCTCGCTGGCTCGACCTGGAAGTCGTGCCGCCCGATGCCGGGTAACCTCGAACGATGCGACGTGTCCTGCTTGCTCTTCTCGGTGCCATCCTCCTCGCCGCCTGCTCGACGCAGCCCGTGCAGGGGCAGGGCGAGTTCCGTGCCGACATGGTCACCCAGCTCCCCGCCGTACGCCACGTCTTTGTGATCAACCTCGAGAACAAGGGGTACGTCGAGACGTTTGGCCCGAGCTCCCAGGCGCCGTACCTCGCGAAGACGCTGAGAGCGAAGGGCGTCTTGTTGAAGCAGTACTACGCCATCGGCCACCACAGCCTGCCGAACTACATCGCGCAGATCAGCGGCCAGGGCCCGGACCCGCAGACCCAAGGGGACTGCTCGTACTTCAGCCCGTTCAGGCGGACCGGCACCCAATACCCGGGGCAGGCCGTCGGGTCCGGCTGCGTGTACCCGGCCTCGGTGCGGACCCTGGGCGCCCAGCTGCGCGCGAACGGGTTCAGGTGGCGGGCATACATGGAGGACATGGGGCGTGCGTGCATGCACCCGCGGATCGGCGCCAAGGACACGATGCGGGTCGCCAAGGTGGGCGACCAGTACGCCGTGCGTCACAACCCGTTCGTATACTTCCGCAGCATCATCGACCACCCTGTGAAATGCCGGTCACGCGA
>DAINSL010000096.1:874-2708 GCA_036741335.1 Nocardioides sp.
GCGCAACCTGTCCTACATCACCCCGAACCTGTGCAACGACGGGCACGACCAGCCGTGTGTCGACGGGCGACCCGGCGGGCTGGTCAGCGCCAACGCGTGGCTGAAGAAGTGGGTGCCCAAGATCCTGGCCTCCCCGGCGTACCGGAGGAACGGCCTGCTCGTGGTCACCTTCGACGAGTCGGAGGCCGGTGACACCCAGGCCTGCTGCGGCGAGACGGCGGTCAACACCAGCAAGCCGGGGATCACCGGACCCGGCGGCGGCCGCGTCGGGACGGTCCTCATCTCGCCGTACCTCAAGGCAGGGACGGTGAGCACGATCCCCTACAACCACTACTCGCTGCTGCGCAGCATCGAGGACCTCTTCGGGCTGGGGCATCTCGGCTACGCCAAGACCGCACCGGCGTTCGGCAGCGACGTCTGGGGCTGAGGTGGAGGACTGCCTGTTCTGCGACATCGTCGCGGGACGTGTCGCCGCGGAGATCGTGCTCGAGACCGACGACCTGGTCGGCTTCCTCGACCACCGGCCCGTCTTCAAGGGGCACACCCTGCTCGTGCCGCGCGAGCACCTCGTGACCCTGCTCGACCTCCCCGCCCACCTGCGGGACCCGTTTCTCGCCGCGGGTCAGCGCCTGGCGGGCGCGATGGTCGAGGGGCTCGGCGCACAGGGTTCGCACCTCGCGATCAACAACACGGTGAGCCAGTCCGTCGCGCACCTGCACCTGCACGTCGTACCTCGCACGAAGGGGGACGGGCTGCGTGGTTTCTTCTGGCCGCGCACGAAGTACGCCGACGGCGAGGCCACCGAGTACGCCGGACGGCTGCGCGCCGCGCTCAGCGGGCCCCTTCCCCGGCCATGATCGGCGCAGACGTGACCACAGGGCGTCTGCGCATCCTGTTGCCGGTGCCCAACGCGGCGATCGACACTCCCAGCGCGCCCACGACGGCGCCGGCGAGGGTGTCGACGAAGTAGTGCCAGCCCAGGTAGACCGTGGCCAGCTCGGTGAGCCCGAGGAAGACCCACATCGACACCCGGATCCGGCGCCTCATGCGCAGCAGCTCGGCCATCAGGCACACGGTCACCATGACGCCGACGTGCAGGGAGGCGAAGGCCGCGATCGTCTGCACCGCGTGGGTCGCCCACGGGTCGGCCAGGACGGCATGACGGTCGTCGATCATCGTGGTCTGCAGCGTCGAGACGTAGGTGTGCGGCAGGTCCGCGAAGATGTCGGGACGCGAGTAGACCGGCCCCAGCGTCGGCAGCATGAAGTACGTCGCGAGGCCGAGAACCCAGTCGACGGCCACGGCCGTGACATACCACTCGCCGCCCTTGACGTCGCGCGACCAGACCAGCGCCACCACCAGGGTGAGCGGCACCAAGGCGATCCACACGACGTACACCAGCGAGAAGAAGTGCGCCGCCCAGCCGGTGCCGAACAGGTGGTGCAGCATGACGGCAGGGTCGTGGCCGAACCACAGGGCCTGGTCGAGCCGGTCGAGCCGCGAGTCCCAGAGGTCCCGGTTGACGAACGGCACGAAGCTCTTGAGGTTCCGGAACGCGGCGTAGGTGAGGTACCACGCGAGGAGGCCCACCAGCGCGAAACGGATGTGCTCGCGCGGCCAGCGCTGTCGCACTGTCTCGACGAGCAGCGCGGGGAAGCGCCGACCCCCGCGAGCCCACCATCCGGCCCGCGGGAGGACATCGGTGAGGAACGCGGCGCCCAGGAAGATCGGGATCTGGAAGTACGTCGGTAGCGCGACGCCGGCGGGGGGGTGCGCGTCGGCGGTCAGCCGGTCGAGCCCGTAGCGAGCGGCCAACGCGGCCACGCTATCGGGG
>DAINSL010000096.1:2718-7330 GCA_036741335.1 Nocardioides sp.
ACGCCGGCGGGGTCGCGCAGCGGCAGGTCGTACTTCGCGGCTACGAGGACCGCCACGAGGGCCAAGGCGAGCGAGACCAGCAGCATGAACCCGAAGCTGCCCCGACGAAGACGCACCCGGTCACCCTACGGCGAAGCCCGCCGCCTAAAGTGGGTCGGCAGTCCGCACCTGCGAGGAGAGCTGATGAGTCGTTTCGAGGGCAAGGTCGCCGTCGTCACGGGGTCCGCCCGGGGCATCGGTGCCGCGACCGCACGGCGGTTCGCCGACGAGGGCGCGGACGTGGCCGTCTTGGACCTCGACCAGGACGCCGCGGAGGCGAGCGCGGCCAAGCTCGGGCCCGGCAAGGCCATCGGACTGGCGTGCGACGTCGCCGACGCCGCCTCGGTGGAGGCCGCGGTAACCGCCGCCGTCGAACGGCTCGGCACGGTCGACATCCTGGTGAACAACGCCGGGGTCACCCGCGACAACCTGCTGTTCAAGATGACGGAGGACGACTGGGACACGGTGATGGCGGTGCACCTGCGGGGCGCGTTCCTGATGAGCCGCGAGGTCCAGAAGGTCATGGTCGCGGCGAAGTACGGCAAGATCGTCAGCCTGTCCAGCGTCTCCGCGCTCGGCAACCGCGGCCAGGCCAACTACTCCGCGGCCAAGATGGGCCTGCAGGGGTTCACCCGAACCCTCGCCCTCGAGCTTGGACCGTTCGGGATCAACGTCAACGCGGTCGCGCCCGGCTACATCGTCACCGACATGACCGACGAGACCGCCCGTCGGGTCGGCGTCGAGCCCGAGGAGTACCGCAGGGCCGCCGCCGAGCGGAACCCGGTGCGCCGGGTCGGGTACCCCGAGGACATCGCGGCGGCCGTCACCTTCCTGTGCAGCGACGAGGCTGCCTTCGTCACCGGCCAGACCCTCTACGTCGATGGCGGCGCCCGTATCTGAGTGACCCGACACGCCCCCGCTGCGCGGCGACACCACCCGACCAATTCATACTGGAGAACATGACTTTGCGTACCAACGCCCGGCTGCCCCTGATCGCACTCGTCGTCTGCGCAGCGCTGGCGCTCGCCGGCTGCAGCGGCGGTGCCAAGAAGGCCACCGCGAGCGGTGGCACCAGCTCTCCGGCGCCACCTCCGAGCTGGGTCGACCCGCTGACCGGCATCAAGGCCGACGGCCATGCGCCGAAGCGGCCGATCATGATCGTGAAGATGGACAACAGCGTCAACAGCGCGCCCCAGATCGGGCTGAGCAAGGCGGACCTGGTCACCGAGGAGCTCGTCGAGGGCGGCATCACCAGGCTGGCGGTCTTCTACTACTCGAAGCTGCCGAAGGTGGTCGGTCCGGTCCGGTCGATGCGGGCCACCGACATCGGCATCGTCGAGCCCGCGCACGCCGTGCTGGTGGCGAGCGGCGGTGCCCCGCCGACGGTCCGCCGCATCGCCGCGGCGCACATCAAGGCGTTCACCGAGGGCGCGAAGGGCTTCTACCGCGACAACAGCCGCTTCGCGCCGTACAACCTGTTCATGCACCTCCCGGCGCTGGCCAAGACGTTGAAGTCGCCGGGCAAGCTGTCGCCCTACCTGCCGTGGGGGAGCGCGTCGGCGTTCCCGGCCGGCCGGCGCGCCAAGGGCCTGTCGGCGACGTTCTCGGGCGGGCACACGACGCAGTGGGTCTACAAGGGCGGCCACTACGTGAACACCAACTCCAACGCCAAGAAGGGCGACCGCTACGACCCGGACACCGTGCTGGTGCTGCGGGTGCACGTCGGGAACGCGGGTTACCTGGACCCGGCCGGGAACCCCGTCCCGGAGACCGACTTCACCGGCACGGGTGCCGCGATCGTCTTCCACAGCGGGCGGATGCTGCACGCCACGTGGGTCAAGCGCGGCTTCCACAAGACGCTCACGTTGAAGACCTCGGCCGGACCGCTGAGGCTTCCCACCGGTCACGTCTGGGTCGAGCTGGTCCCGGCCAACGGCGGCAGCGTCTCGATCAACCGGAAGTAGGCAACGCGCCGGGCTCTGCACCGGTGTCCGCGAGGGCGCGCATGCCCTGCAGCATGAAGCCGATCGCCGCCTCGACGTCGGCGCTGGCCTGCTGGGGGTCGTCGGCTGTGGACACCGCGAGCCCCGCCGACGCCATCGCCCCGAAGAAGATCCGGCTGAACGCCTCGACCATCGACTCCGACATGTCGTAGGCGCCGAGCACCGCCGCGACGATGTCCTGGACGATGCCGTAGGTGGACCGCTCCTCCTGCTCTCGGTAGCGCTCGTAGCCGAGCACGGCCGGCCCGTCGCGCATCACCACCCGCTGGTATCCGGGGTCCTGGAGCGCCCCGAGGAAGGCACGCAGGCCGGCCATCGCCTTGTCCCACGGGTCACTGGTCTTGCGCACCGCCCTGGCGATCGACTTGGCGCAGCGCGCCTCGACGTCTTCGAAGACGGCCTCGAACACCGCCTGCTTGCCGGTGAAGTGGTGGTAGAGCGCCCCCTTGGTCACCCGCGCCCCGGCGACGATCTCGTCGAGGCTGGTCCCGGCGTAGCCCCGCTCGGCGAACAGGCTCGCGGCGACGTCGAGGAGCGCCTTGCGGGTGGAGGCGGAGTACTCCTGGCGACGACTGGTGTGCGACACCTTGCGCAGCACCTTGTGAGGCATTCTCGAAGCATAGGACCTACCGGCGGTACGCCGGTGAGCCAGGTCACATGGGCTGCGCTTGCATACCGAGGGTATGTCACCGTACTCTCAGTACGTACCAACGGTATCCAAGTGAGGAGCACACCATGTCGAAGCAGACCTGGGCTGCCATCCACCGCCGCGGAGACGTTCTCCGCGCCGTCGAGGCGCAGGCCAACGCCCGCCGCGACGGCATCCTCCCCATGACCGTCCCGGGCGTGGCGACGACCTTCGCCGACGACCTGGACCTGATCTCGGCGCTGCAGCTGCGCTGGCACACCCGTCTGGCCGGCCAGGTCGAGCGCGCCCTGCAGGAGCGGCCCACCGACCTCGAGTCGGCGGTACTGCTGGCCTGGCGCCGTACCGAGGCCGAGATGCCCGGCGTCCGCCGAATCCTCGACAGGTACGCCGAGTCGCCGACCAGCGATGAGATGGACACCGCGATGGCCATCGCTCGCGAGAAGGAGTGGGCGCTGCTGGCGGCGATGGCCGGGCAGGCCGGCCCACACGACCCGGGTGCGGCTCATGCCGGCCAGCGGCTCGAGTCCCGGGCGCGCGGGCTCGTCGCCGCCTGAGTCGGGGGTGAGCCGGCCGCTCCGGCCGTGACACCATGATCCGGTGGCGACGCAACCGAGCATTTCCTACTCGATCACGGTGCGGCTCGAGCTGCCGACCGGCGGATCGGCCATCAGCAGGTTGACCAGCGCCGTCGAGGAAGCGGGCGGCGTCGTGACCGCGCTGGATGTCACCGCCTCGGGCGCCGACCGGTTGCGCATCGACGTCACGTGTGCGGCCATCGACACCGCGCACGCGAGCGAGATCGTTGACGTGCTGCGACGCATCGAGGGCGTCGAGGTGCACAAGGTCTCCGACCGCACGTTCTTGATGCACCTCGGCGGGACCATCGAGATGGCCTCGAAGCATCCGATCCGCAATCGCGACGACCTGTCGATGGTCTACACGCCGGGGGTCGCCCGTGTGTCGCAGGCGATCGTGGACAACCCGTCCGACGCCCGCCGGCTGACGGTCAAGCGGAACTCGGTGGCCGTCATCACCGACGGGTCGGCGGTGCTCGGCCTCGGCAACATCGGGCCGGCCGCGGCGCTGCCGGTGATGGAGGGCAAGGCCGCCCTCTTCAAACGGTTCGCGGGCATCGACGCCTGGCCGCTGTGCCTGGACACCCAGGACCCCGACGAGATCGTGCTGATCGTCAAGGCGGTCTCGCCCGGGTTCGCCGGCATCAACCTCGAGGACATCTCGGCGCCGCGCTGCTTCGAGATCGAGGCGCGGTTGCGCGAGGTTCTCGACATCCCGGTGTTCCATGACGACCAGCACGGCACTGCGATCGTCGTACTCGCCGCGATGACCAACGCGCTCCGAGTCGTCGGCAAGAAGATGCAGGACGTGCGGCTGGTGATGTCCGGCGCCGGGGCTGCCGGTACGGCGATCCTGCGACTGCTGCTCGCCGCGGGGCTGCGCGACGTGGTGGTCGCCGACGTCGACGGGATCATCTACCTCGGTCGGCCGAACCTGCACCCGTCTCTGCAACGGCTCGCGGAGTCGACCAACAGCAAGGGCTTCAAGGGCACGCTGCGCGAGGCGATCGTCGGGGCCGACGTTTTCGTGGGTGTGTCGGCGCCCAACCTGCTCACCGGGGCGGACATCGAGACCATGGCCAAGGGCTCGATCGTGTTCGCGCTGGCCAACCCGACACCCGAGGTCGACCCGGGGGAGGCGCGCGAGCACGCGGCGGTCGTCGCGACCGGACGGTCCGACTACCCCAACCAGATCAACAACGTGCTCGCCTTCCCGGGCGTCTTCCGTGGGTTGCTGGACGCCTCGGCCAACAAGATCGACGACTCGATGCTGGTCGCCGCGGCCGAGGCCATCGCCCAGACGGTGAACGAGTCGGAGCTGAACGCGAACTACATCATCCCCAGCG
>DAINSL010000097.1:0-7167 GCA_036741335.1 Nocardioides sp.
GCCCGCTCTGCTCGACCCGGTCGTGGTCGGACTCGTCTCTCTCGCCGTCTACGTCCTGCACGGGTACGACGGCAACCTGGGCCGTGACCTGGGTGTGTTCACCTACGGCGGCGAGCAGGTGGCGCACGGCGTCCCGCCGTACGTCGGCGTGTTCAACTCCGTCGGCCCACTCGCCGACGCCGTACCGGGTATGGCGATCTGGCTGGGCCACCTGGTCGACGTCGGCCCCCTGCTGTCGGCCCGCCTGCTGTTCACCGCCCTCTCGGCCCTGGCCTGCGCACTCCTGTGCGTCCTCGCCCGCGACACGTTCGGATCGCGTGCCGCCGGACTGCTTGCGCCGGCGGTGTTCCTGACCTTCGAGCGGTTCCTCGAGCTGTCGTCGGACGGTCCCCGTGAGAAGACAACGATGGTGGTGTTCCTGCTCGCGACGCTGATCGTCGCCGGTCGCCGGCACTGGTTGGCCGCCGGCGTCTTCACCGCCCTGGCGACCCTCGCCTGGCAGCCCGTGTTCCTCGTGGCAGTCGCGGCGGTCGCCGTCGGGGCGTTGGCCGGCGGGAAGGGCCGCCTGCGGGCCTTGTCGCTCTTCCTCGTCGGCGGCGCCATCCCGAGTGCCGTGACGGTCCTGTGGTTCGTGCTGGCCCATGCACTCACGCAGGCGCTGGACGGTTTCATCGTCGTCAACGTCGGCTACACCCAGCAGCCCTCGGCCCTGACCAGTCCCCGATACGTGTGGTGGATGCTCTGGGACGAGTACCACGTCACCCTGCTCGTTGCGCTGGTCGGGCTCGTCGCGATGCTCGTGCTGGCGACCCGTGCCGTTCCCGTCGTACGGCGCTCGGCCGGCGTGGTCGCGCCGGCCCCGCTCCGGCTCGTGTCGCTCGGGGCCGGGTGCCTCGTCGGCTGCCTCTGGAGCATCGCGGTGATCAACGGCGGCCCGGATCTCTTCGTAGTGCTGCCATTCGCTGCCCTGGGCGTGGCCGGGGCCGTCGTCCTGCTCGCGGCCCGGCTCCCCCGCCGACTGGCTTCCGGCGTCGCCGCCGGCGTGATCTGCGTCGGCCTCGTGGTCGCGGGGGTGGAGTCCGTGGCGACGAGAAATGATGAGCTGCTGCTCGAGCGGGCCGACGTGAACGCCGTCCTGGCGACGCAGCCGGCCGACGCGACGATCTTCGCGCTGGAAGCGCCCGAGGTGCTGGCCATCTCCGGGCGTCGCAACATCTGGCCCTGGCAGCTGTTCGACCGCCGGATGCAGAGCTATCTCGATCACACCCGACCAGGTGGTCTCGCCGGACTGGCCAACCAGCTCGCAGCGCAGCGACCGACCTTCGTGGTGATCGGCGACCGCTACATCGGGAGCTGGCAGCAAGCCGTGGTGCAGCGTGACTATGTGCGCGTGGGCCACGGCCCGGCATGGACCTGGTACCTCAGCCGGGCGACCGGCCCGGCCGCCCTGGCCCGCGCTCGTGCGGACGAAGCGACGGCCATGGCCGCCACCACGACCCAGTCCGGCGTGGACGCGCGGTGGGCGGGTTAGGACGAATCGAGTTGCCGGATGGGGCGATCCCTCGGTTGGGTGGACCCATGAGCGACCAGGCACAGCGCAAGTACCCCGACATGTGGGTCGACCCCGAGGACGACCCCCGCGAGACCGACACCATGGCCGTGGGCGAGAAGGCGGTGCTCGCCGAGTACCTCGACCGCTACCGGATGACGGTCGAGATGAAGTGCGAGGGACTCGACGCCGAACAGCTGGCCCGGCGGTCCGTCCCGCCCTCGACGATGTCGCTGCTCGGGCTGGTCCGGCACCTCGCCCGGGTCGAGCACCACTGGTTCCGCCGCGCCCTCGACGGCCACGACGAGCTGCCTCGGCTCTACCGCACCGAGGAGGACGGCGACCTCGACTTCAACGGCGCGGTCGCGGACGAGGCCGTGGTTGCCGACGCCTGGGAGTCGTGGCGGCGCGAGGTCGCGAACGCCCAGGCCTGGCTGGCGGCCGCCGGGGATCTCGGCGACACCTTCGAGTACGACGGCGGCCTGGTGGAGATCCGCGACATCATCGTCCACATGATCGAGGAGTACGCCCGGCACGTCGGTCACGCCGACCTGCTCCGGGAGTGCATCGACGGGCGCAAGGGGCAGTAGCAGGTCGCGCTCCGTAGAGTTGCCCGCGTGAGCGAACAGCGAGCCTGGGGTATCGGCCTGGCCAGTGTGGTGACCAGTGGGGCCTCGGCGGGGACCGTCCTCGAGGCGTGGTTCCCCGAGCCCGCGCTCGGCGATGCTCCAGCGGAGGCCCGCGCGCCGGACGGCCTCGACGCGCAGGCAGGCGACCATCCCGTACGACGGGTGCGTACCGAGGTCGTCCGGGTCGAGATCGACCTGGCCGAGCCACCACGCGATGTAGCCGACGCCTACCTGCGCCTGCACCTCTTGTCGCACCGGCTCGTCCGGCCGCACGGCCTCAACCTGGACGGGCTCTTCGGAGTGCTCACCAACGTGGTCTGGACCAGCGTCGGGCCGTGCCCGGTCGACGACTTCGAGGCGACCCGGCTGCGGCTCCGCGAAGCGTCCCCGGTCCAGGTCCTCGGCGTCGACAAGTTCCCCCGGATGACCGACTACGTCGTGCCGGCGGGCGTCCGGATCGCAGATGCCGATCGGGTGCGCCTCGGTGCGCACCTCGCGGAGGGGACGACGGTGATGCACGAGGGTTTCGTGAACTACAACGCCGGCACGCTCGGCACCTCGATGGTCGAGGGCAGGATCACCGCCGGCGTCGTCGTCGGCGACGGCTCCGACGTCGGCGGAGGCGCCTCGATCATGGGGACCCTGTCGGGCGGCGGGACGCAGGTCGTCAGCATCGGAGAGCGCTGCCTGATCGGGGCCAATGCCGGCATCGGCATCTCCCTGGGCGACGACTGCGTCGTCGAGGCCGGCTGCTATGTCACCGCCGGCACCAAGGTCACCCTCCCCGACGGACGCGTGGTCAAGGCGCGCGACCTCTCCGGCGGCGACCACCTGCTGTTCCGCCGCAACTCGGTCACCGGCACCGTCGAGGTGGTGCCGTGGAAGGCGGGTGGCGTCGTACTCAACGAGGCGCTGCACCAGAACTGATGCACTTCCTCACCAAGGCAGCCGCGGTCGTCGTACCGATCGGTCTGGTCGTCGGCGGCATCGCGTACGGCTTCTCGCGCCACTCGTCCTCCTCTGACAGCACGCTCGGGCAGTGCACCACCAGGGTGCACGGGCTTACGGTCGTCCTCACCGCCGAGCAGGCCCGCAACGCCAGCCTGATCTCGGCAATCGCAGTACGGCGCGGCATGCCGGCGCACGCGGCGACGATCGCGCTGGCGGCGGCGCTGCAGGAGTCCAAGCTCTACAACCTGCGGGGCGGTGACCGGGACTCCCTCGGGTTGTTCCAGCAGCGGCATTCCCAGGGGTGGGGCACCCGGCAGCAGATCCTGAACCCGGTGTACGCCACCAACGCGTTCTACGACGCACTGGTCCGGGTCCCCGGATACGACTCCCTGCCGGTCACCGTAGCCGCGCAGCGCGTGCAGCGGTCGGGCTACCCGTCGGCGTACGCCGTCTACGAGCAGGACGCCCGAGCCCTCGCCTCCGCGCTCACCGGCTACTCGCCCGCCGCCTTCTCGTGCCACCTCGCGGGCGCGTCCGCTGCGCCCCCGCCGGCGGCGCAGCGGGCCATGGCACTGCGGCGGGCCCTGGCGCCCGCCTTCGGAGCCACCCAAGTCTCGGTCGCATCGGGATCTCATCTCGAGGTGCCGGCCGCCACGCCGTCGCGCGGCTGGGCGATGGCGTCGTACGTCGTCAGTCGCGCGTCCGCGCTGGGCGTGTCGAGCGTCAGCTACGCCGGACGCTCGTGGTCGATCGACAGCGACCGGGGCTGGCAGTCGGGCACGACCGGATCCGTCGCCACGGTCGTCGTCGACTGACGAGATCGGCATTCGTCCCCAAACGGATCAGAGCACATGACCCGAATGGACCAGAGACTTTCACCTGCGATGTCCACACGCGGACCGCCGCGTACGGCTACTCTGATCTCACCATCGTGCATGGCCCGGGGGGGCCTTGGGGGGGAACCGCACATGCAAGGCTCTACGATTTTCACGATCGGGACCGCGCTTCGCCGCGCCGAGTCCAACAACATGCCGGTCGAGGTCCTGGTCCAGGGCTATTGGCTGCGCGGCCTCGTCGCCGGAGTCGACACTCACGGGATCGTTCTCAGCACGCACTCGGAACACTCCGTCGTACGCCTCGAGTCGATCACGGCCGTCCGGATCCCGGAGACCGTGTCTTCGGCGCCGGTGGCCGAGACGTTCGACCAGCAGCACGCCGAGCTCACGGTGCACGGTGACGGTGACGCCTGGGCGATGCCGGCTCCCGGCAACGACTAGGCCCGATCGGCCAGGCGGTTCGCCGCCGCTGCGACGCGTTCGTCGGTCGCGGTGAACGCCACGCGCACGTGTCGCGCCCCCGCGCGCCCGTAGAACGAGCCCGGCGCGACCAGGATGCCTTGGCCGGCGAGCCCGGCCACCGTGTCCCAGCAGTCCTGGTCGCGGGTGGCCCACAGATACAGCGACCCCTCCGAGTGGTCGATCCGGAATCCGGCGGCCTCCAGCGCGCCTCGCAGCGTCGTACGCCGGGCCGCGTAGCGGGCGTGCTGCTCGGCGACGTGTGTGTCGTCGGCCAGGGCCGCGGCCATGGCGACCTGCTGCGGGCCGGGCTGGATCAGACCGAGGTTCTTGCGTACGGCGAGCAGCTCGGCCACGACCGCCGGGTCGCCGGCCGCGAAGCCGCAGCGATAGCCGGCCAGATTGGAGCGCTTGGACAGCGAGTGCACGGCCAGCAGTCCCTCATGGGAGCCGCCACAGACATCGGGATGAAGCACCGAGACCGGCTGTGCTTCCGGCCGGGCGTCCCACGCGCACTCCAGATAGCACTCGTCGCTGACCAGCAGGGTGCCCCGCTCGCGGCACCAGTCCACGGCCTTGCGGAGGTGGGCGACCGGCAGCACGCGACCGGTCGGGTTGGACGGTGAGTTGAGCCAGAGCAGGGCGGGACGCTCGGGACCGAGGCTGGTCAGCGCGTCGGTGGCAACGGTGCGCGCACCGGCGAGCGCGGCACCGACGGCGTACGTCGGATAGGCGAGCTCGGGGATCACGACCAGGTCAGCCGCGCCCAGCCCCAGCGCAGTGGGCAGGGTGGCGATCAGCTCCTTGGTGCCGATGACCGGGAGTACGCCGTCGACGTCGAGCCCGCTCACCCCGTGACGTCGCGACAGCCAGTCGACCGCCGCCTGCCGCGTCTCGAGCTGTCCGACTGTCTGCGGATAGCCAGGGGAGTCGGACGCCGACTCGAGGGCACGGCGTACGACGTCGGGCGTGGGGTCGACCGGGGTCCCGACGGACAGGTCGACGATGCCGTCGGGATGGGCGCGGGCCGTCTCGGCGTACGCCGTGAGCTGGTCCCAGGGAAAGTCGGGGAGCCGCTGGGAGACCGGCTCAGGAGTCACTCGTCGTGCTCTTGCGGCGGCAGCGCCGCGACCAGCGTGTGGTCGTGGTCGATCTCGCCCAGCTTTGCCGCGCCGCCCGGAGAGCCCAGGTCGTCGAAGAAGTGGACGTTGGCGTCGTAGTAGTCCTTCCACTCCTCGGGAGTGTCGTCCTCGTAGAAGATGGCCTCGACCGGGCAGACCGGTTCACACGCACCGCAGTCGACGCACTCGTCGGGGTGGATGTAGAGCATCCGCTTACCTTCGTAGATGCAGTCGACCGGACACTCGTCCACGCAGGACCGGTCCTTCAGATCGACACACGGCTGGGCGATGACGTAGGTCACCTGGTCCTCCTGTACGACTACGACAACTCCGTTGATCCGCAGCCTAGTATCCCCTCGTGCCCGAGCCCGGACCTGCCCACGGCCTGGGCCCGCATGTGGTGGGTCAGCGGGTGGTCGTACGTCGGGTCCTGCCCGGCGAGACCGGGCCTTCGGGTGGTCCGGCGATGACCGACGTGCTGGGTCTCTGCACGTCGTGGGCGGACGGCATCTGCGTGGTCCGGCCCGAGCACGGCCCCGACGTCGCGATCGCGGTCAGGGACATTGTGAGCGGGAAGCCGGTGCCGCCGCGGGCGTCGGTACGGCAGCGGATCTCGGCGCGCGACGCCGAGCGCCACGCGCGGCCCCTGTGGCCGGACGTCGAGCGGGTGGCCCTCGGCGGGTGGGAGCTCCGGTCCGATCCCGCGCCGGTCGGGCGGCTGCTCAAGCGGGCGAACTCCTGCCTGGCCATCGGCGATCCGGGGATGCCGGTGCAGGAAGCGGTCGAGCAGATCGTCGGGTTCTACGATGCGCGAGGTCGCGACGCGCTGGCACAGGTCGAGCTCGGCTCCTCCATCGAGCAGGAGCTGTCTGCGCTGGGGTGGCAGCCCGTGCCCGGTGGAGATGCGCACTTCCTGGTCTCGTCGGTCGCGATGGCGGTCAGGGTCGCGCACGGCGACACTGACGTGGAGCTGGTCGAGGAGGGGCCGCGGGCACACGTCGTACGCCTTCTCGAAGGGCGGGAGGTCGGCTCCGGCCGGGCGGCCGTCGACGGCGACTGGCTCGGTGTCCACGGCCTCGTGGTGGACCCGGCACACCGCCGCCAGGGCCATGCCGGGGCGCTGATGGCCGCGCTGCTGGAGTGGGGCGCCGAGCGGGGCGCGACCACGGTCTGGCTGCACGTCGAGACCGACAACCAGCCCGCCCTGGCGCTGAACGGCGCCCTCGGCTTCCGAGTGCATCACACCTGCCGCTACCTGACAGCGCCGCCGTCGGCATGACCCGCAGGTCCTCAGACGAGGATGTCGCGGCTGGGCACGGCGGCCCGGTCGCGCGCGGTGAGCAGCGCATCGAGCCGCTGGTGCACCTCGTCGTACTCGTCCTGCCCGTCCGCGGCGTCGATGCGCGCGCTGATGGCGCGCAGAGTCGCCTCGATGGCGGCGACCTCGCCGGGAATCCGGCGCGTGAGCAACAGCTCCAGGGTCTGACGCCTGGTCATCTCGCATCCCTCCCAACCCATGACGTACCCGCTTGTCGGCGCTTCCAATCCTCTTGAGCGCAGGACCTGTGTAGGGCGGTCAGGGTTGTCGGGGTGGTGGGTCGACGTCGTAGGTGCGGCCGGAC
>DAINSL010000098.1:0-7154 GCA_036741335.1 Nocardioides sp.
GTCTGCCACGGCGCCCGCTACAACCGCGAGACGCTCGAGGTCCACTACAAGGGCAAGACCATCGCCGAGGTGCTGGACATGCCGATCGAGGAGGCCGCGGACTTCTTCGCCGCCGTGCCGGCGATCTCGCGACACATGGTCACGCTGTGCGAGGTCGGCCTCGGCTATGTGCGCCTCGGCCAGCCGGCGACGACGCTGTCGGGCGGCGAGGCGCAGCGGGTCAAGCTGTCCAGCGAGCTGCAGAAGCGCTCCACCGGGCGCACCGTCTACGTCCTCGACGAGCCGACCACCGGTCTGCACTTCGAGGACATCCGCAAGCTCCTCGACGTGCTGTCCAGCCTGGTCGACAAGGGCAACACCGTGCTGGTCATCGAGCACAACCTCGACGTGATCAAGACCTCCGACTGGGTGATCGACATGGGTCCCGAGGGCGGATCCCGCGGGGGCCTGGTGATCGCCGAGGGCACGCCCGAGCAGGTCGCGGCGGACGCCGACAGCTACACCGGGCAGTTCCTGGCGCCGCTGCTCGCCGGTGGCCGAACCGCCTGAGCCCCGTGGTCGTACTACCAAGGTCCCACAGCGGAATCTCAGTCTCCCCGGCTAGCGTCGGAGACGACCAACGACCCTCCCCCAGGAGCCTTTCGTGACCGACCCAGCACTGTCCCGCCGCCGCGCCCTGACGGGAGCCGCCGTGGGGGGCCTGAGCCTGCCACTCCTGGCCGCGTGCGGAGGCGGCTCCGGCTCGACGGGCGGGGCACCGCCGGTCGACACCACCAAGACGCCGGGTGAGTCGAAGTCGTCCGACACCTCGAGCGCCACCGTGCTGACGCCGGCCTCGCAGGTGCCCGTCGGCGGCGGTGTGATCCTAGGCTCGGCCAACGTCGTGGTGACCCAGCCGACCAAGGGCACCTTCGAGGGCTTCTCGGCGACCTGCACTCACCAGGGCTGCATCCTCGCCACGGTGTCCGCCGGCACGATCAACTGCGCCTGCCACGGGAGCCAGTTCTCGATCAAGGACGGCAGCAACGTCGCCGGCCCCTTGGGCAGCGCGCCCGGCTCGGTGGCGCCGCTGCCCAAGGTCCCGGTCAAGCTGCACGGATCGGACGTCGTCGAGGGCTGAGGCCCCTCGCCTTCGTGCTCGGTGTCCCCACCAGACCGTAGGGTTGAATCGTGACCAACCCCGCGTCGTACCGCCCGCAGGCGGGGGAGATTCCCACCCAGCCGGGGGTCTACCGGTTCCGCGACGCACGCGGCCGGGTGATCTACGTCGGGAAGGCGAAGAACCTCCGCTCCCGGCTGTCGTCGTACTTTCAGGACGTCGGCAACCTCCACGCCCGCACCGCCGCGATGGTGACGACAGGCGCGAGCGTCGAGTGGACGACGGTCAACACCGAGGTCGAGGCACTCCAGCTGGAGTACAGCTGGATCAAGGAGTTCGACCCGCGGTTCAACGTCAAGTACCGCGACGACAAGTCCTACCCGTGGCTGGCGGTCACCGTCGGCGAGGACTACCCCCGCGTGATGGTCGGTCGCGGCGCCAAGAAGAAGGGCACCCGCTACTTCGGCCCCTACAGCCATGCCTGGGCGATCCGCGAGACCGTCGACCAGCTGCTGCGGGTCTTCCCGATGCGCTCCTGCTCCAACGGCGTGTTCAAGCGGTCCGGGCAGATCGGGCGGCCCTGCCTGCTCGGCTACATCGACAAGTGCTCGGCGCCCTGCGTCGGCAACATCAGCGCCGAGGACCACCGCGACATCGTCGACGACTTCTGCGACTTCATGGCCGGCAACACCAACACGTTCGTCAAGCGGATCAGGACCGAGATGTACGCCGCGTCGGAGGCGCTCGACTTCGAGAAGGCGGCGCGGCTCCGCGACGACCTCGGGGCGATCCAGAAGGCGCTGGAGAAGCAGGCGGTCGTGCTCGGCGACGGCACCGATGCCGACGTGATCGCCCTCGCCGAGGACCCGCTCGAGGTCGCCGTACAGATCTTCTACGTCCGCGGCGGACGGATCCGCGGTCAGCGGGGGTGGGTGGCCGATCGGGTCGAGGAGGGCGACACCGCTGACCTGGTCGAGGACTTCCTGCTCCAGCTGTATGCCGGCGGCGAGGAGGACGACACGATCCCGCGCGAGATCCTGGTGCCGACGCTCCCTGCGGACACCGCCACCTTCGAGGAGCTGCTGTCCGAGCGACGGGGGAGCCGGGTCCGGATCCGGGTGCCCCAACGCGGCGACAAGAAGACGCTGCAGGAGACCGTCGCCCGCAACGCGGGCCAGGCGCTGATGCTCCACAAGACCAAGCGCGGAAGCGACCTCACTGCCCGCAACCGGGCCCTGGAAGAGATCCAGGAGGCCCTCGGGCTCGACGAGGCGCCGCTGCGCATCGAGTGCTACGACATCTCCAACCTGCAGGGCACCGAGGTGGTGGCCAGCATGGTCGTCTTCGAGGACGGCCTGCCCCGCAAGGGCGAGTACCGCCGGTTCGTGATCAGGTCGGTCGAGGGTCAGAACGACGTGGCGTCCATGCACGAGGTCATCACCCGGCGCTTCCGCCGGCTGCTGGACGAGCAAGCGAGATCGACGGAGATCGCGACCGAGTCCGGCCCGATGCTCGTCGACCCCGAGACCGGCCGGCCGCGCAAGTTCGCCTATGCACCCGGGCTCGTCGTTGTGGACGGCGGCCCGCCCCAGGTCGCGGCCGCCCAGGCCGCGATGCGCGAGCTCGGCGTCGTCGACATCCCGGTGTGCGGTCTCGCCAAACGCCTCGAGGAGGTCTGGCTGCCCGACCAGGAGGACCCCGTGATCATGGCGCGGTCGTCCGAGGGCCTCTACCTCCTCCAGCGGGTGCGCGACGAGGCCCACCGGTTCGCGATCACCCACCACCGGTCGCGACGGTCGAAGTCGATGGTCGAGAGCATCCTCGACGACGTGCCCGGCCTCGGCGAGGTCCGCCGCAAGACTCTGGTCAAGCACTTCGGCTCCCTGAAGAAGCTGCGCTCCGCCGAGGTGGACGAGATCGCGCAGGTCCCCGGCATCGGCCCCCGCACCGCGCTGGCGATCAAGGATGCGGTGGCCGCCGTCAGCGGTCACACTGGCGCGCAGACCGTGAACACCGCCACCGGCGAGATCCTCGAGGAGACACCATGACCGATCTCCCTGTGGCGCACGCCGGCGAGGTCGTGATCGTCACCGGCATGACCGGTGCCGGCCGCAGCACCGCCGCCAAGGAGCTCGAGGACCTCGGGTTCTACGTCGTCGACAACCTCCCGCCGTCGCTGCTGCGCGAGGTCGTGCTGCTCGTCGACGAGAGCCGCGGGCACGACCAGCCAATCGCCGTGGTCGTCGACATCCGGTCCGGCTCGTTCTTCGACTCCCTCCAGTCCAACCTCGCCCACCACGACGTGGGCCGCCGTACCACGTTGCTGTTCCTCGACGCCACCGACGACGTGCTCGTACGCCGGCAGGAGGCCGCCCGCCGGCCCCACCCCCTCCAGGGCGGCGGCCGGCTGATCGAGGGGCTGCGCCGCGAGCGCTCGGTGCTGGCCGACCTCCGCGCCGACGCGGACCTCGTGATCGACACCTCCGACCTCAACGTCCACCAGCTGACCGACCGGATCGCCGACTCGTTCGGAACGCCAGACACGATGCGGCTGAAGGTGACCGTGATCAGCTTCGGGTTCAAGTACGGCATCCCGATCGACGCCGACTACGTCGCCGACATGCGCTTCCTGCCCAACCCGTTCTGGGTGCCCGCGCTGCGTGGAAAGACCGGTCGGTCGGAGGACGTCCGCGACTACGTCCTGGCCCAGAAGGGCGCGCAGGAGTTCGTCGACAGCTACGTCGAGCTCCTGACCGGGGTGGCCGGCGGCTACCTCACCGAGGGCAAACGGTTCATGTCGGTGGCCATCGGCTGCACCGGCGGCAAGCATCGCAGCGTGGCGATGACCGAGGAGATCGCGCGCCGGCTCCGCGAGGCCGGGCACGACGTCGGCGTGGTGCATCGCGACCTCGGGCGGGAGTGACGTGACCGGTACGCCGTACCGCGTCACCGCGCTGGGGGGTGGGCACGGGCTCTTCGCATCCCTGGCCTCCCTGCGCCGACTCCCGGTCGACCTCACCGCCGTCGTCACCGTCGCCGACGACGCGGCTCGTCCGGGCGACTGCGCGAGGAGTTCGGGGTCCTGCCGCCGGGAGACCTGCGGATGGCACTCGCGGCCCTGTGCGGTGACGACGAATGGGGCGAGACCTGGGCGCGGGTCCTCCAGCACCGCTTCGCCGGGTCCGGCGAGATGCGTGGGCACGTGGTCGGCAACCTGCTGATCGTGAGCCTGTGGGAGCAGCTCGGCGACCCGGTCGCGGCCCTGGACTGGGTCGGCCGTCTGCTCGGGGCACGCGGGCGGGTGCTGCCGATGGCGCTGACCCCGATCGACATCAGCGCCGAGGTGAGTGGTCTGGATCCGTCCGACCCGTCGGCGCTGACCACCGTGCGGGGCCAGGTGGCGATCGCCTCGTCGCCGGGGTCGATCGAGTCCATCTCGCTGATCCCGCCCGACCTGCGCCCCTGCCCCGAGGCGGTGGCCGCCGTGCGCGAGGCCGACCTGGTCGTGCTGGGGCCGGGCTCGTGGTTCACCTCCGTGCTGCCCCACCTGATGGTGCCGGCCCTGCGTGAGGCGCTGGTCGAGACAGACGGCCACCTGGTGGTGGTCCTCAACCTGGCTCCTCAGGACGGCGAGACCGAGGGGTACGCCGCCGCCGACCATCTCGCCGTACTCCTCGACCACGCACCGGAGCTGCCGATCGGCACGGTGCTGGCCGACCGTGCGGAGGCCGGAGACCTGTCCGAGCTGGAGCGGTTGGCACATGCCTGCGGGGCACGGCTCGTGGTCGACGACGTGGCGCGCGATGACGGCTCGCCCCGCCACGACCCGGCCAAGCTGTCCGCAGCCTATGCCCGGTTGCTGGACGACGCGATGAGGACATCCGAGGGTTGTTGACGGGCGTGGCAGGATCGGCGCCATGGCGATGACGGCTCAGGTGAAGGCGGAGATTGCCAACACCCACATCACCAAGACCTGCTGCCGCAAGGCCGAGGTGTCGACGATGTTGCGGTTCGCCGGAGGCCTGCACATCGTCAGCGGCAAGATCGTGGTGGAGGCCGAGCTCGACACCGGCGCGGCGGCCCGCCGGCTGCGCAAGGACATCTCCGAGGTGTTCGGTCACCAGAGCGACGTCGCGATGGTGCAGGGCAACGGCATCCGCAAGGGCAGCCGCTATCTCGTCCGGGTCGTCAAGGACGGCGAGGCCCTGGCCCGGCAGACCGGCCTCCTCGACAACCGTGGCCGCCCGGTCCGCGGCCTCCCTCCGGCGGTCGTCTCCGGCGGCGCGTGTGACGCGGTCGCCGCCTGGCGGGGCGCCTTCCTGGCCCACGGGTCGCTCACCGAACCCGGACGCTCGTCCTCGCTCGAGGTGACCTGCCCCGGTCCCGAAGCGGCCCTCGCGCTGGTCGGCGTGGCCCGCCGGCTGAGCATCCCGTCGAAGGCGCGCGAGGTGCGCGGCGTCGACCGGGTGGTCATCCGCGACGGTGATGCGATCTCCCAGCTGCTGACCCGGCTCGGTGCCCACGAGGCGCTCATGGCCTGGGAGGAGCGTCGGATGCGGCGCGAGGTCCGGGCCACCGCCAACCGGCTCGCCAACTTCGACGACGCGAACCTGCGCCGCTCCGCGCGGGCTGCGGTGGCGGCCGGGGCGAGGGTCGGGCGCGCGCTCGAGATCCTCGGGGACGAGGTTCCCGACCACCTCAAGATGGCCGGCGGACTGCGGCTGGAGCACAAGCAGGCGTCGCTGGAGGAGCTCGGCCAGCTCCACGAACCGGTGCTGACCAAGGATGCGATTGCGGGTCGCATCCGTCGGCTGCTGGCGATGGCCGACAAGCGCGCCGAGGAGCTCGGGGTCCCCGACACCGAGGCGTCGCTGACCCCGGAGATGCTCGCCGACGAGGACTGACCCGACGGTGTACGACGAGGGTCTTCCGGTGGCCTGTACGAAGGGCGAACGGCCCCGCCGTACCCCCTCGGACGGGCGCTAGGGTCGTGGTACCGGATGCGGCACGCGTCCGGGGACCAGCCACCGACCAAGGAGCAGCAGTGACCGTTCGGGTAGCCATCAACGGTTTCGGCCGGATCGGCCGCAACTTCCTCCGCGCCGTTCAAGCTCAAAGACAGCATGGCGACTCGGACGTGGAGATCGTGGGTGTCAACGACCTCGCGGCGAACGACATCCTCGCCCACTTCCTGCGCTACGACTCGATCCTCGGGCGCTACCCTGGCCACATCGAGTCCGACGAGAGCTCGCTGACCGTGGACGGCACCAAGATCCATGCGAGCGCAGAGCGCGACCCCGCGGCCCTGGCCTGGGGTGACATCGGCGCCGACATCGTGATCGAGTCGACCGGCCTGTTCACCAAGGCTGCCGACGCCCAGAAGCACATCGACGCCGGTGCCAAGAAGGTCATCATCTCGGCGCCCGCCACCGACGAGGACATCACCATCGTGATGGGCATCAACGACGGTGACTACGACCCCGCGAACCACCACGTGATCTCCAACGCGAGCTGTACGACGAACTGCCTGGGCCCGATGGCCAAGGTGCTCCTGGACAACTGGGGCATCGAGAAGGGCTTCATGACCACGGTCCACGCGTACACGACCGAGCAGCAGCTGCTCGACCAGATCTCGCTGAACCGCAAGGGGGAGATCAATCTGCGCCGCGCCCGTGGTGGCGCCACCAGCATCATCCCGACGACCACCGGGGCGGCCAAGGCGATCTCGCTAGTGCTGCCCGAGCTCAAGGGCAAGCTGGACGGCTATGCGCTGCGGGTGCCGGTGCCGACCGGATCCGTCACCGACCTGACCGTGACCCTGGGTGCGGACGTGACCAAGGACGAGGTGAACGCCGCGTTCAAGGCCGCGTCGGAGTCCGGCCCGCTGTCGCCGTACCTCGAGTACACCGAGGACGAGATCGTCAGCGCCGACATCGTCACCTGGCCGGCCTCCTGCACGCTGGACGCCGGCCTGACGCTGGCGAACGGCAACCAGGTCAAGGTCGTCGGCTGGTACGACAACGAGTGGGGCTACTCCAACCGCCTCATCGACCTG
>DAINSL010000099.1:0-6974 GCA_036741335.1 Nocardioides sp.
CTCGCGACCTTGGGCGTGCCGGGGACCCCCGGCGTACCCGCCGGCGGAACCGCCGCGACGCTGGTGCTGCCCTACAACGACCGCGTGGTCGTCACCGCGGCGTTCGAGGAGCACGGCGACGCGATCGCCGCGCTGATCACCGAGGCCGGCCCCGGGAACATGGGAGTCGTCCCGCCCGAGCCCGGCTTCAACCGCTTCCTTGCCGAGACCTGCGTGCGCCACGGCGCCCTGTTCGTCTCGGACGAGGTGATGACCGGCTTCCGGGTCAGCAGGTCGGGCCAGTACGGGCTCGACGGCGACGGCTGGCGACCGGACCTGATGACGTTCGGCAAGGTGATGGGCGGCGGCTTCCCGGCCGCGGCGTTCGGTGGGCGCGCTGACGTGATGGCGATGCTGTCCCCTTTGGGGCCGGTTTACCAAGCCGGCACCCTGTCGGGCAACCCTGTGGCGACGACGGCAGGGCTGGCGACGTTGCGCCTCGCCGACGAACAGGTCTACGCCCACCTCGACGAGGTCTCGGCGACGCTGGCGAAGGCCGCCGGGGCCGCGCTCGACGAGGCCGGCGCCCCCCATGTCGTGCAGGCCAACGGGAACATGTTCAGCGTCTTCTTCACCGATCCCGATGTGGTCGCGGTCCCCGACTTCGACGCCGCCTCCGCGCAGCGTGTCGACCGGTTCGCCGCGTTCTTCCACGCGATGCTCGACCACGGTGTCTACCTGCCGCCGTCGGCGTTCGAGGCCTGGTTCGTGTCCGCGGCCCACGACGGGGCCGCCGTCGACCGGGTGCTCGAGGCGCTCCCGTACGCCGCACGCGCGGCGGCCGCCGTACCCGACCGGTCAGGAGCACCGTGACGACCACGCCGAGCACCACGACCGTCCACCTGCTGCGGCACGGCGAGGTCGACAACCCCACCGGGGTGCTCTACGGCCGGCGCGCCGGCTACCACCTGTCGGATCTCGGGAGGCGGATGGCAGAGCGGGTCGTGGTCGTGATCGGGGACCGCGATATCACTCACGTGGTCTCCTCGCCGCTCGACCGTGCCCTGGAGACCGCGACCCCGCTTGCCGAACGGCGCGGTGTCCCCGTCGTGCTGGACCCGAGAGTGATCGAGTCGTCGAACGTGTTCGAGGGCAGGTCCTTCGGCGTCGGCGACGGGGTGCTCCGCAAGCCCTCGTCGTGGCGGTACCTGTGGAACCCGTTCCGGCCCTCGTGGGGGGAGCCGTACGTCGAGGTGGCGGCGCGGATGATGGCCGGGGTGCACGACGCGCGCGAGGTCGCCGAGGGTCACGAGGCGGTGGTCGTCTCACACCAGCTGCCGATCTGGATCACCCGGCTGCACGTCGAGGGGCGTCGTTTCATGCACGACCCCCGGCGCCGCCAGTGCACGTTGGCCAGCCTCACCTCGTTCACCTTCGAAGGCGACCGGGTCGTGACGGTCGGTTACTCCGAGCCGGCCGGCGACCTCGTCCCTCGCAAGGACAGGAAGGCGCCCTTCTCCTCGGGGGGCTCGGCCGCCGCGGCGCGGGACTGACATGGCCCGGGTCCTGGCGATGCTCGCGACATGCCTGCTGCTCGCCGGCTGCAACAGCTCCGCGCTGGGCGGCTCGGGCGACCAGGGCTATGTCAGCGGGACGGGCACCGTGACCGTCGTACCCACGGCGCAACGGAAGGCGCCCGCCGCGGTGTCGGGGACCTCGCTGGACGGCAAGCCGTTGGCGCTCTCGGACTATCTCGGCAAGGTCGTGGTCGTAAACGTCTGGGGATCGTGGTGCACCGAGTGTCGTGAGGAGGCGCCGGCCCTCAACCGGGCGGTCACCCGGCTGGCCGCCAAGAACGTCGCGTTCCTCGGTATCGACTCCCGCGACGCCACCGCGGCGACCGCCCGCGCCTACGTCGCCGCCCAGCACATCACCTACCCGAGCATCTACGACCAGCCCGGTCGCACCCTGCTCGCGTTCCGGGGGACCCTGGCACCGTCCTCGATCCCGAGCACGGTGATCATCGACGCGCAGGGACGCGTCGCGGCGAGCGTGCTGGGCCCGGTGACCACCACAACGCTGGTCGACCTCGTCGAGACCGTCCTGGACAAGGCGGCCACGTGATCATCCTGTTGGATGCCGGGCAGTGGTTCCACGACACCGTTCTGAACGGGTCGCTGCTGCTGGCGCTGCCGCTCGCCGCCGTCGCCGGCCTGGTCTCCTTCCTCTCCCCGTGCGTCGTGCCGCTGCTGCCCGGCTACCTCTCCTACGCGACAGGACTGTCCGGAGCCGACCTCGAGGACGCGAAGCGCGGACGTATGGTGCTCGGCAGCTTCCTGTTCGTGCTCGGCTTCAGCGCGGTCTTCGTCGTGTACGGCGGGGTGTTCGGGTCGCTGGGTGCCTGGCTGGTCACCTACCAACGGCAGATCAGCATCGTGCTCGGCGTGTTCACGATCGTCGTCGGGCTGGCGTTCTTCGGAGCGATCCCCTGGCTGCAGCGCGACGTGCGCATCCACCGGGTGCCCGCGGTCGGACTGGCCGCGGCACCCATGCTCGGCGTGCTGTTCGCGATCGGCTGGACGCCGTGCGTGGGACCCACGCTCTCCGCCGTGCAGGCGCTCGCGATCCACGAGGGGACTGCGACGCGCGGGGCGATCCTGTCCGCGGCGTACTCGATGGGGCTGGGGATCCCGTTCATCGTGGCCGGGCTGATGTACCGCCGGACCCTCGGCGCGATCCGATGGGTGCGCCGCCACCAGGTCTGGGTGACCCGGATCGGCGGGCTGATGCTGATCGCCGTGGGGCTGCTCCTGGTCAGCGGGCTGTGGGACCAGTGGGTGGCCGACCTCCGCGGCTGGCTGCCGGGCTTCACGGCGGCCGTATGACCGAGCTCGGTGCCGGCGGCGCGGCCAGCGCGCCGCCCCCGCCGCCTTCGAGCCCGCCCGCGCTCACCCCGGTCGAGCTCGGCCGCTGGGCGTGGCGGCAGCTGACCTCGATGCGGACCGCGCTGGTGCTGCTGTTCCTGCTCGCGCTCGGCGCGGTACCCGGCTCGGTGGTGCCGCAGGCGAACATCGACGCGGTCGCCGTCGACAACTGGCGGGCCGACCACCCCACGCTGGCGCCGATCTACGACAGGCTCGGTCTGTTCTCGGTCTACAACTCGGTGTGGTTCAGCGCCATCTACATCCTGCTGATGGTCTCGCTGGTCGGCTGCATCATCCCGAGGCTGCGGATCTACTGGCGCGGGCTTCAGGCGCGTCCTCCCCGCACGCCGCGCAACCTGTCGCGCCTCCCCGAGTCGCGCACGTTCACTGTCGACGAAGACGAGACGGCCGTGCTGGCCCGGGCCACCGCCGCTCTGCGCGCCCGGCGCTACCGCGTCGACCACTACGACGACTCGGTGTCCGCCGAGCGCGGCTACCTGCGCGAGGCAGGCAACCTGCTGTTCCACGTGTCGGTGCTCGTGGTGCTCGTCGGCTTCGCCCTCGGCCAGCTGTTCGGCTACAAGGGCGGCGTGATCACCGTCGTCGGCCAGGGCTTCTCCAACTCGCTGACCCAGTACGACGAGTTCGCGCCCGGGTCGATGTTCAACCCCGACCGGCTGCAGCCGTTGAGCCTGACCGTCGACGCGTTCCACGTGCAGTGGCTGACCAGCGGCCCGTCCTACGGGCAGCCCAAGTCGTTTTCGGCGAACCTCTCATATACCGACGGGCCGGGTACGCCGACCCGGCACGACGTCCTGGCCGTCAACCACCCGCTCAACCTGAACGGCGTCAACGTTTTCCTCGTCGGGCACGGCTACGCCCCGGTCGTGACGGTCCGCGGCGGGGACGGCAAGGTGGCCTACCAGGGTCCGGTGGTCTTCCTGCCGCAGGACACCACGTTCCGCTCCTTCGGGGTGGTCAAGGTCCCCGACGCGAGCCCGGAGCAGCTCGGCTTCCAGGGACTGTTCCTGCCCACCTACGGCTTCACGATGGCGCGCGGCGCCTTCTCACAGTTTCCCGGCCTGCTCGACCCGAAGCTCGTGCTCACGCCGTACCACGGGAACCTGGGGATGGACTCCGGGCCGACCCAGAACGTCTACTCGTTGGACACCAAGGACCTGAAGACGTTCCCCTCGGGCAACACCAAGCGGCTCGGCCCCGACCTGCGCCTCACGCTCAAGCCGGGGCACACCGTCCGGTTGCCGGGCGGCGCGGGCACCATCCGTTTCGACCGGGTCGACCACTGGGTCAAGCTCCAGGTGTCCGACAGTCCCGGCAAGGGGCTCGCGCTCGGCGGCGTCCTGCTCGGCATCGTCGGTCTGCTCGGGTCGCTGTTCATCCGGCCCCGCCGGGCCTGGGTTCGGGTCGCCCGTCGCGACGGGCGTACCGTGGTCGAACTCGCCGGGCTCGACCGCAGCTCCGGTGGGCAGCTGGCAGACGAGATCGACGAGCTGGAGCGGCTCGTGAAGCAGGAGGCGCCGCCGTGATCACCCCACGAGATCGCTCGCTGCGCTCGCGTTTCCGCGGGGACCCCGAATGAGCACCGCGTGGTTCGCCTCGTTCAGCGAACGCGCGATCATGTTCGCCTCAATCGTCTACGTGCTCGCGTTCTTGTCCCACATCGCCGAGTGGGCGTTCGCGCGTCGGCTCCCACTCGAGACAACCGTTCCCGTGGAGGTCACCGTCGGTGCCCCGCCACCTTCACCGGCCGCGGACGACACCTCGCTGCCCCTGGCGGTGGACAAGTACGGCCGGATCGGCGTCGCGCTGACGATCGTCGCCGCTGCGCTGCACCTGTCGGGGGTGGTCACCCGCGGCCTGGCCTCGGACCCGATCCGGGTGCCCTGGGGAAACATGTACGAGTTCACGCTGGCCGGCACGCTCGGAGTCGTGGTCATGTACCTTGCGTTGCTGCGCCGCTACCACCTGCGCTGGCTCGGCCTGCTCGTCACGGGCTTCCTCGTCCTCGTGCTGATGCTGGACAACCTGCTGCTCTACGAGCCGGCCGGCCCGCTCGTCCCCGCCCTGCACTCCTACTGGCTCGCGATCCATGTGACGGCCGCGATGATCGCGTCGGGCGGCTTCGCGATCGGGGCGATGGCCTCGGGACTCTTCCTGCTCAAGGACCGCGCCACGAGCTCCGGGTCACTGCGCCCCGGGGGCTACCTCGACCGGCTGCCCGACCTGAAGGCGCTGGACCGCGTCGCGTACCGCCTGCATGCATTCTCGTTCCCGATCTGGACCTTCGCCGCGCTCGTCGCGGGTCCCATCTGGGCCGAGTACGCCTGGGGTTCCTACTGGAACTGGGACCCGAAGGAGGTCTGGGCGTTCATCACCTGGGTCGTCTACGCGTCCTACCTGCACGCGCGTGCCACCGCCGGTTGGCGGGGCCGGCTCGCCGCGGTGATCGCGCTGATCGGCTTCGCGACGCTGCTGTGGAACTTCGTCGGGATCAACTTCTTCTTCGGCGGCGGCAGCATGCACTCCTACGCCGGAAAGTAGGCTCGTTCCTATGCGGGAGTTCTGGTCCTATACGGCGGCTCGGCTGGGCATCTTCGTCGCGTCGTACGCCGTGGTGCTCGGGGCGTACGTCCTGGTCACCCGCTCCGACAAGGTCCCAGTCCTGTGGCCTCTGCTGTTGGCCGCGGTGATCTCCGCGTTCGCGTCGGTGCGGCTGCTGCGCGGTCAGCGGGCTCGTTTCGCGTCCCGCGTGGAGTCTCGCGCCAGCAAGATGAGCAAGGCGTTCGAGGCCCAACGGGCCAAGGAGGACACCGACTGACGCTCGTCAGCCGACCCGTTGCGCCCGGAACTCCCTGACCAGCGTCTTCGGCGCCTTGCACGCCCACGCCTCGGTGATGATCTCCTCGAGCTCGTCTCGGCTCAGCTCGCCGAGTCGGGACTGTTGCACGAGGACCGCGTTGTAGCCGTTGAAGTGCGGGATCGTGAAGAACGGCAGTCGAACGTCTTCCACCAGAGAGGTCTTCTCCAGGGCGTCCGGCACCAGGATCACCAGCAGGTCGTCGTACATCTGGCCTGTGGACGGGTCGATCGCGGTCTTGTGTGGGGGACGGTGGAGCAGGAACCCCTTGCCTCGCACCTTGTACGTCGGACGGTCCCCCCACGACGTACCGAACTCGACCTCCGGCAGCGCCATGGCGATCGCGCCAACGTCCGCCGGCCGGGCCCTCCGGGCCGCGCTCAGTCCTTGCGCCGCTCGTTGAGGTGCCGGACCCGGTTCGGGTCCTGGCCGAGGAGCTTGGCGAGGATCGGGACACGCAGCCGCCAAACCACGACGCCCGCGACGATGATCACCAGCAGCCAGAAGAAGAACATGGGGCAACCCTACGTCGGTCCGCGAGAATCGGCGGTCAGGCGGCCAGGAGCAGGCCCGCGAGGAGGCCGGCGGCGTACCCCAGCTCGGCCAGGCCGGTCGCCCGCAGCACCGGGATCAGGTCACGACCGGAGGCCCCGCCGACCACGCTGACCGAGGCCGGGACCAGTGGGAGCAGGCAGAGTGCTCCGAGCAGCGCCCAGACCGTCGTGGTCACGGCCACCCCGACGAGGGTGACCAGCGCGACCCCGAACAGCATCAGATAGAGCGAGCGGGTCCGGCCGTCGCCGAGCACGACCGCAAGGGTGCGCTTTCCGACGTCCCGATCGGAGGGGATGTCGCGAAGGTTGTTCGCGACGAGGATCGCGCAGGCGAGTGCGCCGATCCCGACCGACGCCCACCATGCGGCAGGGGGGAGGGAGCGCAGCTGCACGTACGTGGTGCCGAGCACGGCGACCAGGCCGAAGAAGACGAAGACCATCAGCTCGCCCAGCCCGCGGTACCCATACGGGGACGAGCCGCCCGTGTAGAACCACGCTGCGACCATGCACGCCGCTCCGAGCGCCACCAGCCACCACGCAGTCGCGGCCGCAAGCGCGAGCCCCGCGACAGCGGCGACGCCGAACGCGAGGAACGCTGCCCGCTTCACCGCCGCCGGCGTCGACGCGGCGGAGCCGACG
>DAINSL010000100.1:0-5026 GCA_036741335.1 Nocardioides sp.
CGCCGCCCCGGCACCCGTCAGATGGCGCAGGTGCTTGCCGCACGCCGCAGCCTGCGCAGCGCGCGGTCCGTCTCGACGCCCTGAGCCGAGTCCGCGCGGGACGCGCTCTCACGGTATGCGCTCCCGCGGCACCAGCGCGCAGGTGATCCGGCAGGTGCACACACGGCGGTCCTGCTCGTCGCGGATCACGACTTCGTACGACGCCATGGTGCGGCCCAGGTGCAGAGGCGTCGCGATTCCCGTGACCGTGCCGCTCGTCGCCGCCCGGTGGTGGGTGGCGTTGATGTCGACGCCGACGGGCAGACGGTCCGGCATCGCGTGGAGGGCCGAACCGAGCGAGCCCAGGGTCTCGGCCAGCACCACCGACGCACCACCGTGGAGCAGCCCGTAGGGCTGGGTGTTGCCCTCGACCGGCATCGTCGCCACCACTCGCTCCGGACCGACCTCGGTCAGGGTGATGCCCATCTTCTCGTTGAGCGCCCCCATGCCCTCGGGCATCCCGGCGACGAAGGCCTCGATATGCTCGTCGGTCATGCCGTCATCGTGGCAGACGGGGTGTCGGCGGCAATGGATAGAGTCGACGGGTGCCCGACGCAGAGACCGAACACCGGCCGCGGCTGCTCCTGCTGGACGGCCACTCCCTGGCCTACCGTGCCTTCTTCGCGCTTCCGGTGGAGAACTTCTCGACGACCACCGGCCAGCACACCAACGCGGTCTTCGGGTTCACCTCGATGCTGATCAACGTGCTGCGCGACGAGCAGCCGACCCACGTCGGCGTCGCGTTCGACAAGTCGCGGCAGACGTTCCGGCTGGCCGAGTACCCTGAATACAAGGCGAAGCGCAACAAGACGCCCGAGGAGTTCTCCAGCCAGCTCCCCCTCATCAACGAGGTCCTCGACGCGCTCCGGATCAGGCACCTCTCGCTCGAGGGCTACGAGGCCGACGACATCATCGCCACCCTGGTGACCAACGCGCTCGACGAGGGCATGGACGTGATGATCCTCACCGGCGACCGCGACTCCCTCCAGCTGGTCACCGAGCACTCCACCGTGCTCTACCCGATGCGGGGCGTCTCCGAACTGGCACGGATGACCCCAGAGGCGGTCGAGACCAAGTACGGCGTACCCCCGCAGCGTTACCCCGAGCTGGCGGCCCTCGTCGGGGAAGACTCCGACAACCTGCCCGGCATCCCCGGTGTCGGTCCCAAGACCGCCGCGAAGTGGATCACGACGTACGACGGCCTCGACAACGTCGTCGCCCACGCCGACCAGATCACCGGCAAAGCGGGCGACAGCCTCCGCGAGCACCTCGGCGACGTGATCCGCAACCGGCGTCTCAACGCGCTGGTGCGCGACCTCGACCTCGAGCTGGGCCCCCATGACCTCGAGGCGCAGTCGTGGGACCGCGAGCTCGTGCACACCCTCTTCGACTCGCTGGAGTTCCGGGTGCTCCGCGACCGGCTGCTGGAGTCGTGGGACGTCCAGGACGCCACACTCATCGATGACTCGGGTTTCGACCTCCAGGGCACCCGGCTCGGAGCCGGAGAGGTCGCGACCTGGCTCGATGCGCACGCCGGCCCGAAGACCCGCACCGGTGTGACCGTGCAGGGATCCTGGGGTGCCGGCACCGGGGAGGTGCGCGGAGTGGCGCTGGCCGGGGCCGACGGCCAGGCCGCCTGGATCGACGCGACCGAGGTAGTGCCCGACGACGACGCCGCGGTGATGACCTGGCTCGGCGATCCCGGGCGGGCCAAGGTGCTGCACGATGCGAAGGGCCCGATGCTCGCCCTCGCCGCGCGCGGCTGGCCGCTGCGCGGGCTGGTCAGCGACACCGCCCTGGCGGCCTACCTGGTCCGTCCGGACCAGCGCTCGTACGACCTGGCCGACCTCACCCTTCGCTACCTCAAGCGCGAGCTCAAGACCGGGGTCGCGGACGACTCGGCTCAAGGGCAGCTCAGCCTCGACGTCGACGGCGCCGGTGGCGACGCGGCCGACACCGGGATGCTCCACGCCCGGGCCGTGCTCGACCTGGCGGACACCCTCGACGGCGAGATCGAGCAGACCGGCGGCACCACGCTGCTGGCCGAGGTGGAGCTGCCCCTGGTGGACCTGCTCGCGACGATGGAGCAGACCGGCATCGCCATCGACGCCGACCACCTCGAGTCGCTGGAGAGCCACTTCGCGGGCGAGGTCCGTGACGCGGCGGCCGAGGCGTACCGCGTGATCGGCAAGGAGATCAACCTCGGCTCACCCAAGCAGCTGCAGGTGGTGCTGTTCGACGAGCTCGCGATGCCGAAGACCAAGCGCACCAAGACCGGCTACACCACCGATGCCGACGCGCTGCAGCAGCTATACGAGAAGACCGAGCACCCGTTCCTGACCGCGTTGCTGCGCCACCGCGACGTGATCCGCCTCCGGCAGACCATCGAGGGACTGCTCAAGACGGTCCAGTCCGACGGCCGCATCCACACGACGTTCAACCAGACCATCGCCGCGACCGGGCGGCTGTCCAGCACCGACCCCAACCTCCAGAACATCCCGGTCCGCACAGAGGAGGGCCGCCGCATCCGCGAGGGCTTCATCGTGGGCAAGGGCTTCGACTGCCTGATGACCGCGGACTACAGCCAGATCGAGATGCGGATCATGGCCCACCTGTCGGAGGACGCCCTGCTGATCGAGGCGTTCAAGTCGGGGCAGGACTTCCACTCGATCACCGCGTCCCGCGTCTTCGAGGTGCCGGCCGAGGAGGTCACCGGCGCACAGCGGGCCAAGATCAAGGCGATGAACTACGGCCTGGCCTACGGCCTGTCGGCGTTCGGGCTCGGCCAGCAGCTGCGGATCGACCCGGGCGAGGCGCGCGGCCTCATAGACGAGTACTTCCTGACCTTCGGCGGTGTCCGTGACTACCTCGGCGGCGTCGTCGACGAGGCGCGGCGTACCGGGTTCACCGAGACGCTCTGGGGACGCCGTCGCTACCTGCCCGACCTGACCAGTGACAACCGGCAGCGGCGCGAGATGGCCGAGCGGATGGCGCTCAACGCCCCGATCCAGGGTTCGGCCGCCGACCTGATCAAGGTCGCCATGCTCCACGTCGACGCCGCCGTTCGCGAGGCCGGGCTGGCCTCACGGATGCTGCTGCAGGTGCACGACGAGCTCGTGTTCGAGGTGGCGACGGGGGAGCGTGACGCCCTCGAGGAGATCGTGCGCCGCGAGATGGGCGCGGCCGCGTCCCTCGCCGTACCCCTCGACGTGTCGGTCGGCACCGGCCACAGCTGGCACGACGCCGCCCACTGAGCGGCTGCGCGCCACGGTCGAGGCGCGTCGGGCATCTCACTCGAGGTTTTGGTCCACCACGTAGCCCAAGACCTCGACTCAACCACCGGCTACACGTCGTGCCTGCCGGCGCACGCAGAGCGACCTGGGTCAGTCCTCGGCACGGACGACGTCGCTGATGGCCTCGATGACCGCCGCAGGGTGGTCGTGGTGGATGTAGTGACCGGAACCGTCGACGACGACGTGGAGGCCGCGGGGCACTGACGCGCAGACCTCCTCGCTCGCGGCCAAGGACAGCCGTCGTATCGAGTCGGGCTTCTTGGTCGCACTCAGTGCGACGAGCGGCACGTCCGGAAGCGACGCCTCGGCCCGACGGCGTTGGATCCATGAGGTTCCGCGGTTGGCCAGTCGGGCTTCGTCGCGGATCATGGCGACCTGGTGGGGGTGGGAGTAGGAGTCGAGGTACGCCTCGACAACGAGCTGACGGAGTGCCGGGTCGTCGGTGCTGGTCTCGGCGAGCTTGCGTCCCTGGGCAGCTGCCAGTCGCTGGAAGAGCCCCAACCGGTTGAGGGTCACAGCGGCGACTCCGATGCCGCTCTCGGCCAGTCGCAGGTGCCACGGAGCGCCGCCGAGCACGGTCTCATGGGCCGAATCGACGAGGACCAGCCCTCGGAACAGGTCGGGATGCCGCATCGCGGCGAGCTGGACCAGCAGCCCGCCCCAACTGTGGCCGGCCACGAGCGCCGGACCCGTCGAGCCGAGCAGCGCGGCAAGATCTGCGACCTCGTCCTCGATGGTCAGTTGAACCATCGGGTCACTCGCGCCGGAACCCGCCCGGTCGTAGGCGATGACCCGGACGGACTCGGCGAGCCCCGGGAGGATGGTCGTCCAGTCGAGTGACATCTCACCGCTTCCGGCGACCAGCACGACGGCCGGGCCCGCACCGAGCTCCACCCAGCGCAGCTTCCGCCCCGAGACACGCAGCAGCTCGCGACGTTCCACCGGCCGGCCCGTGACCGCGGCCAGTGACGCCACGACCGGATCCCTCATCCCTGGCTCCGTTCTCGATGGCTTCGCTGCCCATCGAACCACTGGCCCGGGGTCGACGACTGGTCAGGAGGTAGCAGGGGGCGGCAGGTTGTCGAGGGCTTCGACGGGGGTCGTCCGGCGTACGTCGGTGAGCAGCAGGGCGACGAGCAGCGTGGCATCGCACGCCAGCACCACGCTGAGCAGCCCGGCCACGCTGTCGGTGGTCGAGCCCACCGTCACGACGACCGCGAACGCGGCCCAGACCAGGAGCACCGGCCGGCGACCGCTGCGGGCGAGCACGGCGTACACGAGGAGCTGCAGCATCGACAAGATGGTGCCGAGCAGGGCGAACAGCCACAGCCGGTCGGACACCTCGTCGTACGCGGCGCCGCCGACGAACGTGAGGGCGAGCCCGCGCAGCACGAACGCGCCGGCGATCCCGGCCAGCCCCAGCAGCCCGACCAGGGCCAGGCTCCTGCGCAGGGCCGGGCCGCGCCCCGCCGCGGTCGACATCGAGGGGAAGGCCACCACCACGACGAACTGCGGCAGGAACAGCATCGCCTTGGTCACGATCAGCCCGGCGGCGTAGATGCCGGCGCGGTGCGGGTCGAGCGCGTGGCGGGCCACCAGGATGTCGGCGCTGGAGAGGGCGAAGAAGGCGAGCAGCGCCTGGGAGTTGTGCGCGGTCTCGCCCAGGATGTCGCGCGTGGGATGCCGACGAGCGG
>DAINSL010000100.1:5036-6281 GCA_036741335.1 Nocardioides sp.
GGCCGGGGGAGTCGGTTTCGCCTCGTCGTCGCAGCGCCCACCATCCGACCAGCGCGGGGAACACCCCGCCCAGGGCGACGCCGGCCATCGCGGCGCCCTGGTCCGGCCGCCACGCGATCATCGCGCCACCGATCGCCAGTCGCGGGATGCCGACCGCGAGGTAGACCAGGGAGAGCGCGGCCCACCGTCGCTCGCCCTGCAGGATGCCCGCCTGCGCCCCCATGACGGTCAGGGGTACGGCGGCGAGGGCCAGCCAGACCGCCGTCAACACGCTGTCGAGTCTCAGCACGCGTTCCACGAGCGGTGACAGCACCAGCAGCACCAGACCGAGGCCGATCGCGGCCCGCCACCCGACCCGGACCACCTCGTGCTCGATCTCGGCGCGATGCTCCGGCTCGGCTGACACGCGTCGCGCGGCGGTGGCCTGCAGGCCGAGCTGGAGCACCCCTACCACCAGGATCATCGCCAGCAGCGCGGCGACGGCGCCGTACTCATGGGGGCCCAGCACACGCGCGGCGAGGACGGTGAACCCGTACGTCGCGACGTTCGCGATGCTGATCGACACCGCCATCGAGCTACCGCTGCGGAAGAACTCGCGCATCCCGCGCCGCGCCGTCACGGCAGGCAGCGTATCCGGGGTTCCGGCGCGGTCCGCCTCCCCGGCTGTGCCGCTCAGTACGGGTCCGCCGCCCCGGAGTGCCCGAGCAACCCGGCCAGTCGTACGGCGTGGAGCCGGAGCAGCATCTTGACCAGCACGTTGCGGGCGAACCACGGGATCTCGCGCCATGGGCGCAGCCGGTCGCGCCCCGTGGGGCGTCCTGCTTCCAGCACGGCGAGGGAGCCAGTACGGCTGGTGTAGCGCAGCGCGGACCCCAGGGTGAGGCGGGGGAGCAGTGCCAGGGTCACGCCGACCGAGGAGAAGGCGTCGTGGACGAGGATGTGACCGCCCTCCGGCACGAACATCGCCCACTCGAGGTCGTCGACGACCGTGCGGTAACCGTGCCCCCCGTCGACGTAGAGCAGGTCGATGGAGCCCGACCACTCGCTGCGGGCCTGGGCGGACGTCACCGGCCGGACCCGCACCCGATGGGAGAGCCGATGCTCGTCGAGCAGGGCATGGAGCTGCGTCTCGGCGTCCGGTACGGCGTACCGCCACGAGGTCAAGAACGGGTCGACTGCCGTGAGCAACGCCTCGTCGGGCAGTGAGCTGGCGATGAGGAGGGTCGAACGGCCCAGGTGGCTGCC
>DAINSL010000101.1:0-6252 GCA_036741335.1 Nocardioides sp.
AGCCACCGATGCCGAAGTTGTCCTCGGCCGAGACCCCGCCCGAGAAGTCGAGCGACTGCTTGCCGGTCAGCACCATGGCGCTCTCCGGCGTCATCACGAGGATTCCCTTGGTGTGCATCAACATCGTGGCTTCGGCGTTCCAGTACGGCTGCGCCCCGACGTTGATCCCGGCGACGATGATGTTGATCTCGCCGCCAGCCTGGGTGAAGGTCACGATCCGACGCAGGGCCAGCGCGACCCAGTCCATGTTCTCGGTGCCGGAGTCCATCGAGATCCGGGCGCCGGCGGACAGCGCGAACCACTCGAGCGGCACGCTGAGCTGCTCGGCCAGGTCGATGGCGGCGATGACCCGCGCGCACTCGGCCTCGGCCACGGCGCCCAGGGCGCGGGTGGGGTCACCCAGCAGGACGACGCGTGTGACGCCCTCGGGGTGGCGCACCGTCAGTGATCGGGCGACCCCGGCCACCAGCCCGGAGCGGTTGCCGCCCCGTGGGCGCTCGACCGGCACGAGTGCACCGTTGGCGTCGAGGTCGTGCTCGACGAAGCTGCCGTACTCGCCGGCGATCAGGCTCACCAGCTCGTAGGGGTAGACGGTGCCGCGCCGGCGGGAGCGCAGCACCTTCTGGGCATAGTCGTCCAGCGGCTTCAGTCGTTCGGTCGGTGGGCCGGTAACGGTGGTGACGACACCTGCCCCCGGCTTGTAGGTGAACCGGACTGCGGCGGCGTTGACCCGCCCGTCGGGGGCGGCGATCCGGCCCTGCGCGAGGACCTCGTCGACACCCGCGCCCCAGGTCAGCGGCGCGATCGTGGACTGCAGTGCGGTGAGCTCGTCCAGAGGCGCGTCGATCACCGGCCAGATGTGCAGGAACACATGGTTCATGTCGAGGCGTACGCCGGCCGCGCCCCGTGCGGTGCGGGCGCGACGGATCGCCTCCAGGCAGTTGGCGACGGCGCGCTCGGCGTGGGGCAACGACGTCACGTGCCCGTCGGAGTCCCGGACCACAGCCAGCTCGCGGATCTGCGAAAGGGCCACGAGCCGCTGGTCGGCCGCATTGTCCGGTGCCACGCAGTGGTACAGCAGAACGTCCTCGGGCGCGTCGAGGCGGGTGATGTCGAAGTCGCGCAACCGCCAGAGGTTGAGCCGGCGACCGACCATCGGGTGGACCCCGCGGACCAGGTCGTCCTCGACGACGCCATCGGGGCCGGGGCGGAACGTGAAGTACGACACCGGCCGGTCGCCGCCAGGACAGACCCCAACGGCCGTGCGACGCGCCCGTTCGGCGAAGGGCAGGGCTCTCAGGAGCTGTTGCAGCGCATCCGATACGTCCGTCACCGAGTCCGGGGCGTCGGGCCACGAGAGGTAGAGGTCGACGACGACGTCGTGGTCGGCGGGTGCGTCCTTGAGCTGGGCGTCGATCGCGGCGACCAGGTCGGACGACACGACCAGCTCGGACGACTTGGCAATCGTCGTGACCAGGCGCCTGGGGCTCTCGTCCAGGGTGTAGTCCGCGACCACGACCGGCCGACCCGCGGCGGTCAGCCGGCGCAGGTCGTGCAGCTCGTGCTCGCGGTAGTGCCGGCGGACCAGCACCTCGAGCATCGGCTCCCGTTCGGGCAGCCCGTTCTCGATCCGCTCCGACAGGAACTGCACGATCTGCTCGGGGATCGCGGCCAGAGCGTCCAGCCGGGTGCGGTAGTCGGCCGCGTCAGGGTGGTCGGACAGGTCGCTGAGCTCGGCAGCCACTCCGGTCAGCACAGCGCTGCGCTCGGCGTCGACCACGGGCTGGTCGAACCACCGGAACCGTGCGCTGCGCGCCAGATCTCCGACCATCGGGTAGCGCAGCTGGGTCGCCAGCACGAGTCGGTCCAGGACCTCGCGGGCCTGGTCCGCGACCTCACCCACCGGTGGCTGCTCCGCCATCCACTGCTGCAGGAGCGGCAGGACGACCAGGTCGGACGCCGTTCGCTGGGCCAGGAAGATCCGGAAGACGGCCTCCTCGAGGGCGGGACTGCGCTCGAAGTCGGTGACGCCGTAGTGCCGCAGGGCTCGGGCCAGGCGCTGCCGGAACCCGTCGGGCAGGTGCTCGCGGTCGACGTCCAAGCTGTGGAGGTAGGAGTGGAAGTGCTCGCGCGGGCTGTGCACCCGCTCGTCCTCGACCTCTTCGGCGACCGGCCGGTTGCGTGCGAGCTCGGCCAGGTCGGCGAAGGCGCTGAACACCTCGATCTCGCCGTGCAGCGGCTGCTCGCCGGCCGAGGCCAGCTCGGCTCGGGCGCGCTGGTAGTCGGCGAGGGTGTGCGCGGCTTCCCCTGGTGCGAGGTCGAACCCGAGCAGCAGGCTGCGCAGGTCGTCAAGGCTGCGGTTGCCGCGGGTCGCCGCGGTCGCCTCGGGCGGAGCGGGCAGGTCGAGAAGCTTCAGCGGGGCGTCCTCGTCGGTGGCTCCCGGCGCGCCGTCCTCGTCCTCGCCGAGGGGCTCGAGCCGCACGACGGGCGTGCCTGTCTCGACCTGGCCGCCGGTGCTCACCAGGAGCTCGCGCACCCGGGCGGCGAACGGGGCGTGCAGCACCGTCTCCATCTTCATCGACTCCAGCACCAGCACCGGCGCACCCGCCTCGACGCGGTCACCGACGGCCACCGGCACGGCAACCACGAGCGCCGGCGCAGGTGAACGCATGACGCCGCCCTCGTCGCGGGTGACGCGGTGGGTGGTGGAGTTGACCTCGACCAGGTGCACGGGGCCGTGGGTGGCGCTGACCAGCCGGAACCGGTCGTCGCCGATAACCAGGCGCCCGACGTACTCGTCGAGCTGTTCGAGGTCGGCGTCGACCTGCCGATCCTGTTGTGCTGCACCGAATCCGACCCGGAAGCGGGTCGGGCCGACCTGTGCGACGGTGACCCGGTGCGAGATGCCGCGCAGCTTCAGGTCGATGGCGCGCCCGAGCTCGTGTCGGGCCTGGGGCCTGCCGCCGTGCGCGGTGGCCAGGAAGTGCAGACGCTCGGCCTGCTCCTGCTCCTCGTAGGCCTCGATCGCCGCGGCGACCAGTGCGACACCAGCGTGGCGCTCCGGCTGGAGCCGACCCTGTCCGCGGACCCGGTCGATCCAGCCCGTGTCGGCACTGCCGTCGATGATCTCGGGCTGGTCGAGCAGGTCGATCAGGAAGCTCTTGTTGGTCGTGCCGCCCTCGATCAGGACCGTCGTGTCGGCGAGGGCCCGTCGCAGGCGCGCCAACGCCTCGGCGCGTGTCCGCCCGTGGGCGATGACCTTGGCGATCATCGAGTCGAAGTCCGCGGGGATCAGGTCTCCCTGGCCCACGCCGGTGTCGACGCGGATGCCGGGGCCGGAGGGCAGGTTGAGCAGCGCGATGCGTCCGGGGGAGGGTGCGAAGTCCCGGTCGGGATCCTCGGCGTTGAGCCGTGCCTCGACGGCGTGGCCCAGCTCGGGCGGGCGTTCGCCCTCGAGCCGGCCGCCGGCGGCGACGTGGATCTGCGCCTTGACCAGGTCGAAACCGGTGGTGAGCTCGGTGATCGGGTGCTCGACCTGCAGCCGGGTGTTCACCTCGAGGAAGGCAAAGCTCTTCTCTCCGGGGTGGTACAGGAACTCGACGGTTGCGGCGCCGCAGTAGTCGACAGCCAGGGTCAGCCGCTCGGCCGATGCCTTGAGGTCGCGCACCTGCGTCTCGTCCAGCACGGGCGAGGCGGACTCCTCGATGGCCTTCTGGTTGCGTCGCTGCACCGAGCAGTCGCGGACGCCGAGCGCCCACGCGGACCCCTGGCCGTCGGCGATGACCTGCACCTCGATGTGCCGCGCACCGGTGACCAGTCGCTCCAGGAACACGACGCCGCTGCCGAAGGCGCGTGCCGCCTCGTCGCGGGTGCGTTCGAACGCGTCGGTCAGGTCCTCGTCGGAGGTGACCATGCGTATGCCGCGTCCGCCACCACCCGCGGTGGCCTTGAGCATCAGCGGGTAGCCGATCTCCTTCGCGGCGGCGTGGGCAGCGGCGATGTCGTCGACCGCGCCGCGGCTCCACGGGGCGACCGGCACGCCGACCTCCTCGGCGAGCAGCTTCGACCCGATCTTGTCGCCCAGGCGGCGCATGGCGCTCGCGCTCGGCCCGATGAAGGTGACGCCGATCCGGTCGCACATCTCGGCAAAGCTGGGATCCTCGGCGACGAAGCCCCAGCCGACCCAGGCGGCGTCCGAGTCCGTCTCGACCAGCGCCCGTTCGAGGACGGCGAGGTCGAGGTAGGGGCGATCTGCTGCGGGGCCGAGGGCATGGGCCGCATCAGCCTCCCGCACGAACATGGCCGCTGACTCGCCGTCGGTGTGCAACGCGACGGTCTCGATCTGGGCTCCGCCCTGCGCGTTGAGCTCACGCACGGCGTGGATCAGCCGCATGGCGGCCTCTCCGCGGTTGACGATGGCGATGCGTCTGATCATGTGGGGCAACCCCTTGGCTCCGGCGGAACTCTGACACTAGACGTCAACGGGCCATCGTGCAGGAGCGGTCCGCGATGGCGTCCGTGATGGCCCCGTGATGGCTCCGAGATGGCGACCCGCGGCCGGCTTCATCGAGGCACTTTCATGGCGGGGACCCGTTCACCTGATGGGGGAGACTTGATCACCTCGTGGGGGACACTTCTTCACCCATTTGCTAGAAATACCTAGCGATTGGTGCGTATGCTGTGCACGGGCCGGAGATGCCGTGCACCCACCAAACTCGAGGAGCTCACCATGGCAGTTGCAACCACCAAGACCACGTCCACGAGCGAGATACCCGACATTGCCCACAAGATCCGCGAACAGCTGGTCTCGTCGGTTCGTCAGGGCCAGCAGCTTTCCCTCGATGCGGCCGAGACCTGGGCCAAGGCCGTGTCGGTCCTTCCGGTGCTGGACCTTCCCGTCCTTCCGGGCGTCCCCGCCCTGCCCGGTGTGGAAGCCGCGACCCGGTTCACGTTCGATGTCGCTGCCGACCTGCTCAGTGCGCAGCGCGACTTCGCCCTGAAGCTGGCCGGCGTGCTGGTCGCCGACAAGTCGGCCTGATCCGCTTCCTCGTTTCCTGACGATGCCTTGATGACGGA
Organism: Nocardioides sp.; assembly: GCA_036741335.1. Classification (GTDB taxonomy): domain Bacteria; phylum Actinomycetota; class Actinomycetes; order Propionibacteriales; family Nocardioidaceae; genus Nocardioides. The sequence goes on from DAINSL010000101.1 coordinate 5,077, forward strand.
CGATGGCTCAATGACGACACCTGAGAGCCAAGAGCCGATGGCGGGAGCAGCCAACACCCCGGCACTGCTGGGTGCGTTCATCCGTGCGCAGCGACAGATGGCCAATCTGTCGCTGCGCCAGCTCTCTGCCCTGACCGAGGTCTCCAACCCGTACCTCAGCCAGATCGAGCGCGGGCTGCACGAGCCGTCCGTACGCGTGCTCAAGTCGATCGCCGACGCGTTGAACGTGTCCGCCGAGACCCTGCTCGAGCAGGCGGGACTGATCAGCCGGGCCACGAAGATGGACGACGCGGCGACCGAGAACGCCATCCGGCACGACCGTCGACTGACCGAGGCGCAGCGCCGTGCACTACTGAGCGTCTACCGCAGCTATGTTGAGGCGAACACCGAAGGCTAGGAGCCCAAGACCATGAAACCAGCACACAGCCCCGAGCCAGTCCCGGGCTCCGAGCTCACCCAGAGCCTGGAGTCACTCGGGCGTTCGATCCTCGACCGGTTGGGCATCGCCGAGGACCCGCTGGTCGGCGCCGATCCGGTGGCGTTCCTGCGTTCACTGGCCTCGGCCGGTTTCGCCGTGGCCAAGGACCCTGCCGGGACCGCCGCTGCGAACGGCCGCCTGGCGATCGGCCTGGTCGCAGCACTGCGCGCGTCAGCGGGTCGTGCTGTCGGTGCCGGGACTCCCGGCCCGGTGTCACCCGCGGCAGGCGACAAGAGGTTCGCCGACCCGGCATACGAGGACAATCCCTTGTTCTTCCTGCTCGCGCAGGAGTACCTCCTCACCGCTCAGCTGGTCTCAGAGCTGCTCGATGCTGCCGCGCTGGAGGCGACCGAGGACAACAAGGCCCGGTTCGCTGCCAAGTTCATCCTTGACGCGCTGTCGCCCACGAACACCCCCTTCACCAACCCGGCGGCGATCCGCAAGGCCTTCGACACCGGCGGCAAGAGCCTGTTCCAGGGTGCCAAGAACATGCTCGGCGACCTGCGCAACAACGGTGGCTGGCCCTCCCAGGTCGACAGCACCGGGTTCGAGGTCGGCGTCAACATGGCCGCCACGCCCGGCACCGTGGTATATCGCAGCGACCTCATCGAGCTGATCCAGTACGAGCCGCAGGGCAAGCAGGTGCACTCGGTGCCGCTGCTGTTCTGCCCGCCGTGGATCAAAAAGTACTACATCAT
>DAINSL010000102.1:0-6203 GCA_036741335.1 Nocardioides sp.
CGGCGCCGAAACGCCAGGTCGCCAACGACGAGACATTGGCCTCGGTGTCGCCGGCCCGGAAGAGGATGGAGTGGTGACGCTGCTCCCAGCCGCCGTCCTCGTCCTCCAGCTCGTACCCGTGGCCCTTCTCGCCCTGGCACCACTCGGGGCAGGGGACGGCGACAGGCGGAATGTTCCAGAACTTGCCCAGCGACTCGGTGATTGTGTCGGTCATGGGTGCTTCCCTCTCTGTTGAGGGACCGTCCGACACGTATCCGACACGCGGACGAATGACGACAGCCCCTGTTTCTGCATCTGTGCAGGTCAGGGGCTGTTTCTGTCTGGTGTGCGTCCCTGGCCGCCAACCAGGGGCTCTACAACGGCTTCCTGGTGGCCGGTCTGGTCTGGGGCCTGGTGGCCGACAAGACCGACGTCAAGGTCTTCTTCCTGGCCTGCGTCATCGTCGCGGGCGCCTACGGCGCGGCCACGGTCAACCGCCGGATCCTGTTCGTCCAGGCGGTCCCGGCCGTGCTCGCCCTGATCGCGGTGTTGGTCAGCCGCTGAGGCCGAACCACGGCAGACACGGCTCGACCCCGGCCACCTCGACCGCATGGGAGTCTGCACGCCAGCGTTCACGGGTCAGTCGCACGTGCTGGAGCTCGATGACCCCGGTCGGTGAGTTCGTCCGACTCAGGCCGTTGTCGGCGTACCCGAGCCGACGCGAGACGGCCAGAGACGGGGCATTGTTGATCTCAGCCGACGAGACCGCCGCCAGCGCACCGAGGTGCTCGAAGGCGAGGGCCAGGACGCCGGTCCGCATCCGGGTGGCCAGACCGCGACCGCGCACGGCCGTCGCGAGCCAGGAGAACGAGTCGACGGTGCGCAGCAGCGGGAAGTCGTCACCCTCCAGCGCCTGGACGCCGACCACCGCGCCGTCCACTTCGACCGCGAGGTCGAGGCACCACGAAGACGGTGTCCAGGTGCCGCGGTGCTTCCAGATCTCGGCCGTCAGGATCCGGCGCCGGTCCGCACCGGGGTCGAGGAAGGGCAGCTGCCGCGGGTCGTGCTCGAGGTCGTCGGGCAGGACCGCCAGCAGCGGGTCGAGGTCGGCGTCGGTCACACCACGCAGCAAGGCTTCGCCGCACGAGAGACGCAGGTCGAAGAACGGCCACTCCACGCCGTCACCCTAGGGCTCAGTCGACGCGCGGAGCCTGATCATTTTCCAGCCAGCCGCGGAACGCCTCCAGGTTGGCGGTCGACTCGCCGCGCAGGTTGCGCCACTCCCACTCCTTGCGGATCGAGGAGGCGAAGCCCAGCTCGAGGATGGTGTTGAACGAGCCGTCCGCCTGAGTGAGGACCGAGCCGAGCAGCCGGTCGAGCTCGTCGGGGGTCACCAGGCCGAGCGGGAGCCGGGCGTCGAGGTAGATGTCGCCGAGGTGGTCCACGGCGTAGGAGACGGCGTACGTCTTGAGGTTGCGCTCGAGCAGCCAGCGGTAGACCCGCTCGTGGTTCTCGTCGGGGTTGCGGCACACGAACGCGTGGACCCCCAGCGCGTGGGGTCCGAGGTCCAGCCGCACCGCGGTCTGCAGCTTGCGCTCGCCGGGGAGCGCGAAGCTGAAGACACCGTCGCGCTCGGTGTAGTCCAGGTCGTTGTCGGCGAGATAGTCGCGCAACACCTGGGCGGCGTCACTCCGGCTCATGTGGGGAGGTTGTCACACGGGCTCGCGGAGCGCTGCGCGGGCGCGCTCGTAGACGTCGAGCGTGCGTTCGGCGGTGTGTTCCCACGAGAAGCGACCCGACCGCGCGCGGGCGCCCTCGGAAAGCCGGGCGCGGAGGCCGTCGTCCAGCAACACGCGTCGCAGCGCGGCCGCCCAGTCACGTGGCTCGTGGGTGTCGACCAGCAGACCGTTCTCGTCGTCGGCGACGACGGTGGTGAGCCCGCCGACGGCTGCCGCGACCACGGGCGTCCCGGCCGCCAGCGCCTCGGCCGCGACCAGCCCGAACGACTCGTTGTACGACGGCACCGCGACCACCGAGGCGGCCGCGTCCCAGACCGCCAGCTCCGAGGCGGGCATCGGAGGCACGAAGCGGACGATGTCGGCGATGCCGAGCTCCGCGGCGAGCTCGGCCAGCGCCTCGGGATGCTCCAGACCGGTGCCCGACGGGCCACCGACGACGGGTACGACGAGCCGCGAGCGGAGGTCCGGTGTCTCGTCGAGGAGCAGGGCGACCGCCCGAAGCAGGACGTCGGGTGCCTTGAGCGGCTGCAGGCGGCCGGCGAACAGCACCACGTGCGCGTCGAGCGGCAGGCCGACCCGCTCGCGGGCGGCGTGGGTGTCGCGTGGCCGGAAGACCGCGAGGTCGACCCCCGGGTGGACGATCTCGACGCGGCCGGGGTCGGCGTCGTACAGGTTGATCAGCTGCTTGGCCTCGACGTCGGTGCTCGCGATCAGCATGTCCGCGGCCTCGACGACCTGCTCCTCGCCGATGATCCGTGCCGTGGGCTCGGGGGTGTCGCCGGTTGCCAGCGCCTCGTTCTTCACCTTGGCCATGGTGTGCATGGTGTGGACCAGCGGCACTCCCCAGCGATCACGGGCGAGCGCTCCCACCTGTCCGGAGAGCCAGTAGTGGGAGTGCACCAGGTCGTAGTGGCCGAGCGGCTTGGCCGCCTCGGAGCGCAGCACCTCCCGGGCGAACACGCACAGCTGGCCGGGCAGCTCACCCTTGGTCAGCCCCTCGAACGGGCCGGCGTGGATGTTGTGGACGGTGATCCCGTCGCCGACGGCGATGGTCGGATCGAGCCTGGACGAGGTGGCCCGGGTGAAGATGTCGACCTCGATGCCGGCTGCAGCGAGCCGGCGCGACAGCTCAAGCACGTAGACGTTCAGACCGCCCGCGTCGCCGGTCCCTGGCTGGTCGAGCGGCGAGGTGTGCACGCTGACCATCGCCACCCGCCGTACGGCGTCGTCCTCGGTGAGCCGCACCTCAACCTCCTCGACGACCCCCGACGTCGGGTGCCCCTCCCGGCTCCAACCGCGCGCTGCCCCCGTCGATTCCCGCACGAGGTCACGAGTTCACAACGTCGCGCGCGGCTGGGCGCGGCGCCGGCAGGGCCAGGGACACAAAATCCCACCCGCCGGGCACAATCGTGGACATGAGCCGTCGTACCGCCGTCGTGACCGGAGCCAGCAGCGGGATCGGGGCGGCCACCGCACGGGCCCTCGCTGCCGAGGGGTACGCCGTGCTGTGCGCGGCGCGTCGTACCGACCGGGTCGAGGCGCTCGCCGCCGAGATCGACGGCACCGCCGTGACCTGCGACGTCACCTCTCCCGAGTCCGTGGCCGTGCTCGCCGAAGCGGTCGGCGACTCGCTGCACGTGCTGGTCAACAACGCGGGTGGTGCCTTCGGGATGAGCCCGGTGGCCGACTCGGATCCCGACCAGTGGCGGAAGATGTTCGAGGTGAACGTGCTGGGACTGCTCAACGTCACCCGCGCCCTGCTCCCGGCGTTGAAGGCGAGCGGCGACGGGCTGATCGTGAACGTCGGTTCCACCGCCGGCCGGATCGCCTACGAGGGTGGGGCCGGCTACACCGCGGCCAAGCACGGTACGCAGGTCGTCACCGAGACGTTGCGCCTCGAGCTGCTCGGGGAGCCGATCCGCGTCAGCGAGATCGTGCCGGGGATGGTGCGCACGGACGAGTTCGCGCTGGTCCGGTTCGACGGCGACCGGGCGCGGGCGGAGGCGACGTACGCCGGCGTACCCGACCCGCTGGTGGCCGAGGACGTCGCCGACGCGATCGCCTGGATCGCGACCCGGCCGTCCCACGTCAACATCGACGAGCTAGTGATCAAGCCACGGGCCCAGGCTGCCCAGCACAAGGTGTATCGGGTCTGATCGGTGGGACCGCGATGCCAACCGGCCCGAGGCAGGACAGACTCGGGCGCATGCAGACGATCGGACTGATCGGCGGGATGAGCTGGGAGAGCAGCTCGGTCTACTACCGCGACCTCAACGTCGGAGTCAGCGAGCGGCTCGGCGGGCTCTCCTCCCCCAAGCTCGTCATGAGCACCGTCGACTTCGCGGAGCTGACCGCGCTCGAGGAAGAGGAACGTTGGCAACAGATCGGTGAGTTGCTCGCCGACGCCGCGCGCGGAGTCGAGCGCGCCGGCGCCGACTTCCTGCTGCTCTGCACGACGACGTTCCACAGGGTGGCCGACCAGGTGGAGGCCGCGGTCGACATCCCGTTGCTGCACCTGGCCGACGTGGTGGCCGACGAGGTCGTGGGCCACGGCGTGAACCGCGTCGGCTTCATCGGGACCTCGGTGGCGATGTCCGACGGCTTCTTCACCGACCGGCTCGCCCAGCACGGGCTGGAGGCGGTCGTGCCGGACGCTCGCCATCACCAGTGGCTCAACTCCGCGATCTACGAGGAGCTCGTGCACGGCCGCGTGGTCGACTCCACCCGCGCCCGGGTCCTGGGCGTGATCGAGGAGCTGTGGGATGCCGGCGTGGGCGGGGTGCTCCTGGGTTGTACCGAGCTGGAGCTGCTGATCAAGCAGGCCGACTCGGAGCTCCCGGTCTACCCGTGCACGACCCTGCACGTCGCGGCCGCCCTGGACCGCGCGCTGGCCGTGTGACTCTCAGCTGGGCGCCGTCCCGGAGCCCAGCAGGAGCTCAGCGAGCGCCCGCTGGTCGTCGCTGAGCTGGTGCTGGGACACCGTCACCGCCCGACCCCCGATCTCGAAGGTGTAGCTGAACATGTCGGGGAAGGCTGCCTCCGGCTCCGCCGCGGCCTCGAGATCGAGACCGTCCACCAGGCCGCGGACGGCGTTGGCCGTCGGACTGTCGGCGGCGAGGTCGATGGAGCCCTCGACCGTGCGGCCGGCGATACCGCCGGTACGGCGTACGCGGACCACCTGGGACCCCTGACCGGTCGGTGTGCTGGTCGTGCCCGTGGCAGCGCCCACCCCCGGCTCGACCCCGACCGTTCCCCACGCCTGCCGCACCGCGTCCGCGTGTTCACCGGCCGCCGCGACGGTGGCGTCGGCGAATCGGGCGAAGTCGGTGTCGGCCGTGACCTGACCGCCCGTCAGTGCGGCGTACCAGATCCGACCGGCGCCGTCCCACGTGTCCCCGCCGATCGCTGTGGCCGCCAGCTGGAAGGCACGATTGGGGATGCCGGAGTTGGTGTGGACGCCGCCGTTGTCGTCGGTGGTGTCGACGTAGTCCTTCATGTTCGCGACCTGTGGGTCCCGGCCGAGCGTCGGGTCGTCGTACGCCGTGCCGGGGTTGGCCATGTCGCGCAGCGCCCGGGCGTCGACGCCGGGCAGGAAGATGCCCTGGCCGACCAGCCAGTCCGCGTCCGCGGCGGTCTGACCAAGCAGGCGCTGCTTGACGCACACCCCGAAGCAGTCGGACACCGACTCGTTGAGCGCGCCCGACTGACCCTGGTAGGTGAGGCCCGCCGTGAACTGCGTGACCGCGTGGGTGAACTCGTGACCCAGGACGTCGACCGGCTTGGTGAACGCGCCGAAGACCTTCCCGTCGCCGTCGCCGAACACCAGTTGCGTGCCGTTCCAGAACGCGTTGTCGTAGTCCTGCGTGTAGTGCACCGTCAGCACGACCTCCGCGCCCTTGCCGTCGTAGGACGCGCGGTCGTACACGTCGGCGTACAGGCTCAGCGTCGCGGTGATGCCGTCCGCCGCCTCGTCCACCGAGGTGTCGCTCGAGGCCGGGTCGCCCGCCGACCGGACAAGGCTGCCCGGGAGGGTGGAGCCGTTGGCGGCGGTGTGCACGGCCCACGCCGGACCACCGGCTGCCGGAGTCGTCGCGATCGCGTTCCCCCCCGCAGTCGCCCGCCCGGCGCGGAACTCATGGTCGGTAGCGAGCGTCGCGCGGCACTTGTCGGCCGCCTCGGAGTTGGATGCCGCGATGCGTTCGAGGAGGTAGGGCGGGATGAAGGAGCAGCGGGGTCCCAGAGTCATGCGCCATTCCTACGCCTCACCATCGACATCGCCAAGTGGCACCCGTGCGGGGCAGCGGGATGGAACACGGTGTTCCGTTTCCCGGATACCCGTCGGATGGCGAGGTGGAACACGGTGTCCCAACTCGGCCCGGATACCTCTCCCGAAGATGATGAAGGCGCGCCTTTGATTGTGCGTCGATTCTTTTCGGGGTCGATATCTGATCCAGTCCTGGGTGGCGCCGGGTTTGGGTGGTGGCA
>DAINSL010000103.1:0-6065 GCA_036741335.1 Nocardioides sp.
GGTGCCCACCCGCCCCGCGCCCACCCGTCGAGTGAAGCATCGCCGGCTTGAGTGACGCATCGCGTGGTTGAGCGACGGCGAATTTGCCGTCTCTGATCATGCAGACACGTCACTCAACGGGTTGGGGGGCTGGGGCAGCCGCGTGACGGTTCCGGCTGATCAGGCCGTCGCGACGACGCCCAGTTCGGCCGGCGAGGCGAGCAGATCGCTCTTGGGCAACACGCGCACGGTGTAACCGAACGATCCGGTCCGCTCCAGCGGCACGTCGCCCTCGAAGCGGCTGGTCCCCTCGGCCAGCTCGACCGCCTTCAACGACACCGCCGCGATGTCGATGAGCCGCTCGTCGACGTCCACCGCCCCGTACACCGCCTCGACGTCGACATCGTCGGGCGAGAGCCCGTTGAGGGCCACCTCGGCGCGCAGCGTGAGCACACCGCCGAGCTGGGCATCGCCGCTGAGCTGCGTGTCGACGTGCAGCACCGTGACTCCCGGCCACGCGTCGAGCACGCCGGTGCGCCACTTTGCCAGGGTCCGCGCGGCCGCGAAGTCCTCGGCCGCCATCCGAGCCGCGGACGCGGCGGCCGGGGCGTAGAGCATGCGGACGTAGTCGCCGACCATCCGCGAAGCAGCCACCTTCGGACCGAGCGAGGTAAGGGTGTGGCGCACCATCTGCACCCATCGCCTCGGCACGCCGCTCGAGTCGCGGTCGTAGAAGCGCGGCGCCACGTGCGACTCGACGAGGTCGTACAGCGCGTTCGCTTCCAGGTCGTCGCGCCGGTCCGCGTCGGTGACGCCATCGGCGGACGGGATCGCCCACCCGTTCCCGCCTTCATGCCTGACGTGCCGCACGCCTCCAGCGGGCGCAGCGGGTTGTTCAACCACACGTCGACGCCCCAGTACAGGTAGCGCGCCATGCCGATGTCGTAGTCGGGCAGGAACGTGATGCGGTGGCGCACGGCGGGATCGTCGGAAAACTTCACTATCTCTGCGATCAGCTGCTTGCCGGTGTCGTCGGCCGGGTGGCTCTTGCCCGCGATGACGATCTGCACGGGTCGGTCGGGGCTGCGCAGCAGGGCCCGCAGCCGGTCCTCGTCGCGCAGCATCAGCGTCAGCCGCTTGTACGACGGCACGCGGCGCGCGAAGCCGATCGTCAGGACGTCAGGGTCGAGCGCCGTCTCCACCCACGCGGACTCGGCCGGGGGTGTCCCCCGCTTGGTGGACGACTTGAGCACCCTCTTACGGGCGTCGACGACGAGCCGCTCGCGCAGCTGCCGCTTGACGGCCCAGATGTCGCCGCCCGGGACGTGGTCGACGGCGCTCCAGAAGGACTCGACGTCGTCGGAGCCGCCGTCGGCACCGAACCGGCCGGCCAGCTCGAAGACCTCGCGACCGACCCAGGTCGACGCGTGCACCCCGTTGGTGATCGAGGTGATCGGCACCTCGGCCTCGTCGAAGGCCGGCCACAGGCCGTGGAACATCTCCCGGCTGACGTGTCCGTGGAGCTGCGAGACACCGTTGGCCCGCTGCGCGAGCCGGAAGCCCATCACCGCCATGTTGAACACGGTCGGGTCGCCGCCCTGGTAGTCCTCGGCGCCGAGCGCCAGGATCCGGTCCAGCGGTAGGCCGGGCAGCGCGCCCGCCGTGCCGAAGTACTGCTCCATCAGCTCGCGTGCGAAGCGGTCGATACCGGCCGGCACCGGCGTGTGCGTCGTGAACACGGTCGAGGCCCGCGAGATCTCGAGCGCGGTGTCGAAGTCGAGCTTCGGGCCGGTCTCGTCGACGGTGAGCTCGCGGATCCGCTCCAGCCCGAGGAACCCGGCGTGGCCCTCGTTGGTGTGGAAGACCTCGGGCTCGGATGCCCCGGTGATGCGCGCATGCACCCGTAACGCCCGCACGCCGCCGACGCCCAGGAGCAGCTCCTGGCGCAGCCGGTGCTCCGAGGTGCCGCCGTAGAGCCGGTCGGTGACGTCGCGGTAGTGGTCGGGGTTGCCCTCGACGTCGGAGTCCAGCAGCAGCAGCGGGACCCGGCCGACCTGGGCGACCCAGATCTTGGCCAGCAGCTCGGGTCCGTCCGGCAGTGCGATCGAGATCACGGCGCGCTCGCCGTTCTCCTCGCGCAGCAGGCTGATCGGCAGCTCGTCGGGGTCGAGCACGGGGTAGTTCTCCAGCTGCCAGCCCTCGTGCGAGAGCGACTGCTTGAAGTAACCCGCGTGGTAGAGCAGGCCCACGCCGACCAGCGGCACCCCGAGGTCGCTCGCGGCCTTGAGGTGGTCACCGGCCAGGATGCCGAGCCCGCCGGAGTACTGCGGCAGCACGGCGGTGATGCCGAACTCCGGGGAGAAGTACGCGATCTGGGTGGGCGCGTCGGCACCCGCCTTGCGGGCGTACCAGCGGTCGCCGCCGAGGTAGGCGTCGAGGTCGGCCTTCGCCTCACCGAGCCGGTCCAGGAAGCCCTGGTCGCCGGCCAGCTCCTCGAGCCGGCCCGGGCTGACGGCACCGAGCAGGCGCACCGGGTCGTGCCCGGTGGCCTCCCAGATCTCCTCGTCCACCTGGGCGAAGACGTCCTGGGTCGGAGGGTGCCACGACCACCGCAGGTTGCCGGCGAGCTCGCCGAGCGCAAGGAGGGCCGGAGGCAGGACGGGACGGACCGTGAAACGTCGAATGGCACGCACGGATGGACGGTAGCCGAGATCTACTGGATCGTTCCAATTTGTCGAGCACTCGGCGAGCCGACATGACGACCGACCACCCGGGGGCACGGACGCCCCGGCTTGCTTGTGGGTGGGCGATTCGGAAGGGTGGCGCGCATGGTCGGACGGATTCCTGTGATGGACGTCATGCCTCTCGTCGACCTCGGACGGTTGGCCGCCAAGGCGACCGTCGGGGAGTCCCTGCCCGTCACCGCCACCGTGATCCGCGAGGGGCACGACAAGCTGGGCGCCGAGGCGGTGCTGGTCGCGCCGGACGGGAGTCGCCGACCGCCGGTGAGGATGGTCCCCGACGGCGTCACTCCTGACCGCTACGTCGCCTGGGTCACCCCCGACACCGAGGGCGCCTGGGGGTTCGAGGTGCACGCGTGGTCCGACCCGCTGGCCACCTGGTCCCACGACGCCGGCCTGAAGATCCCCGCCGGCGTCGACGTGGAGCTGATGTTCAGCCAGGCGGGCGTGCTGCTCGACCGGGTGGCGGCCGATCCCGAGCTCGCACCCCGCGAGGTGGACGTCGTTCGCGCGGCGGCCACGGCCGCCGGCGACACGTCACGTCCGGTCGAGGTCCGGCTGGCGTCGCTCCAGTCACCCGAGCTCGAGGCGGCACTGGCCGCGCACCCGCTACGCGAGCTGCCTGCGGTCGAGGGCCCCTACCCCCTGTACGCCGACCGGGCCCGGGCGCTGTTCAGCAGCTGGTACGAGTTCTTCCCGAGGTCCGAGGGCGCGTCGTACGACGCCACCGGCGCTGTCGTCAGCGGCACGTTTCGCACCGCTGCGAAGCGCCTCGACGCCGTCGCGGCGATGGGCTTCGACGTCATCTATCTCCCGCCGATCCACCCGATCGGCGCCGTCAACCGCAAGGGACCCAACAACACCATGGATCCCGGACCGCGGGACCCCGGCTCGCCCTGGGCGATCGGCAGCAAGGACGGCGGCCACGACGCGATCCACCCGGACCTCGGCACCCTCAAGGACTTCGACGCCTTCGTGAAGCGGGCCAAGGCGCTGGGGCTCGAGGTCGCGCTCGACCTGGCACTGCAGTGCGCGCCCGACCACCCCTGGGTGACCAGCCATCCCGAGTGGTTCACCACGCTGGCCGACGGGACCATCGCGTACGCCGAGAACCCGCCCAAGAAGTACCAGGACATCTACCCGCTGAACTTCGACAACGACGCGAGCGGCATCTACGAGGAGGTGCTGCGGATCGTCCGGCACTGGATGAAGCACGGTGTGCGCGTGTTCCGGGTCGACAACCCCCACACCAAGCCCCTCGCGTTCTGGGAGTGGCTGCTGCGCGAGGTCCGCCGTAGCGACCCCGACGTGATCTTCCTCGCCGAGGCGTTCACCCGGCCCGCGATGATGCATGCGCTGGGGGCGATCGGCTTCCACCAGAGCTACACCTACTTCACCTGGCGCACCGCGAAGTGGGAGATCGAGGACTATCTCCGCGAGGTGGCCCGCGAGTCCGACCACGTGATGCGGCCCAACTTCTTCGTCAACACCCCCGACATCCTGCACGCCTACCTGCAGTACGGCGGGCCGGCGGCGTTCAAGGTCCGCGCGGTGCTGGCCGCCACCGGGTCGCCGAGCTGGGGCGTGTACGCCGGCTACGAGCTCTTCGAGCACGTCGCGGTCCGGCCGGGCAGTGAGGAGTACCTCGACTCGGAGAAGTACCAGATCCGGGTCCGCGACTGGGACGCCGCCAACGACGAGGGCCGCACGCTCGCGCCGTACCTCACCCGGCTGAATGCCGTACGAAGGGCACACCCGGCCCTGCAGCGGCTCCGCAACGTGGTGATCCACTCCAGCGACGACGAGAACGTCCTGGTGTTCAGCAAGGAGGCGAGCGACGACCTGGTGATCGTCGTGATCAACCTCGACCCGCACGGCACGCGCGAGACGATGGTGCACCTGGACCTGCCCGCGCTCGGGCTGGACTGGCACGACAGCCTCGCGGTCCACGACGAGCTCTCCGGCCAGGACTGGCACTGGGGCCAGCACAACTACGTGCGCCTGGATCCCGGCATCGACCCGGCGCACGTGTTGACCGTGCGGAGGACCTCGTGACCGAGGTCTCGACAGGCTCGACCAGCGGAGCGGGCCCGACCAGCGCGGACGAGGAGTCGACCCACGAGAGCACCATCGTCGGCTCGACCCCCGAGCAGCGGCTGCCCGACTGGTTCAAGACCGCGGTCTTCTACGAGGTGCTGGTGCGGTCGTTCCGCGACGCCAACGGCGATGGCACCGGCGACTTCCGTGGCGTCATCGAGAAGCTCGACTACCTCCAGTGGCTGGGCGTCGACTGCCTGTGGGTGCCGCCGTTCTTCACCTCGCCGCTGCGCGACGGCGGGTACGACGTCGCGGACTTCACCTCGATCCTGCCGGAGTGCGGCACGGTCGACGACTTCCGCGAGTTCGTCAGCGCCTCACACGAGCGCGGCATCCGGGTGATCATCGACTTCGTCATGAACCACACCAGTGACGCGCACCCGTGGTTCCAGGCCTCGCGCAGCGACCCCGACGGCCCGTACGGCGACTTCTACGTCTGGTCCGACACCGACGACCTCTACGAGGACGCCCGGATCATCTTCGTGGACACCGAGCCCTCCAACTGGACATGGGACCCGGTCCGGCAGCAGTACTACTGGCACCGCTTCTTCTCCCATCAGCCGGACCTCAACTTCGACAACCCCAAGGTGTTGGAGGCGATGATCGAGGCGATGTCGTTCTGGCTCGACATGGGCCTCGACGGCTTCCGGCTCGACGCCGTCCCCTACCTCTTCGAACGTCCGGGAACCAACGGGGAGAACCTCAAGGAGACCCACGAGCTCCTCAAACACGTCCGGCGCTTCGTCGACACCTTCTACCCGGGCCGGGTGCTGCTGGCCGAGGCGAACCAGTGGCCGGCCGACGTCGTCGACTACTTCGGCGGTGTCGTCAATGAGTCCGGCGACTGGGTTGGCACGGAGTGCCACATGTGCTTCCACTTCCCGGTCATGCCGCGCATCTTCATGGCGGTCCGCCGCGAGTCCCGCTTCCCGATCTCGGAGATCATGGAGCAGACGCCGCCGATCCCCGACGGCTGCCAGTGGGGCATCTTCCTGCGCAACCACGACGAGCTGACCCTCGAGATGGTCACCGACGAGGACCGCGACTACATGTGGGACGAGTACGCCAAGGACCCCCGGATGAAGGCCAACATCGGCATCCGGCGCCGCCTCGCGCCGCTGCTCGACAACGACGTCAACCGGATCGAGCTGTTCACCGCGCTGCTCCTCTCCCTGCCCGGCAGCCCCGTCCTGTACTACGGCGACGAGATCGGCATGGGCGACAACATCTGGCTCGGTGACCGCGACG
>DAINSL010000104.1:0-6037 GCA_036741335.1 Nocardioides sp.
GCGTCGGGTCGAGGCCCGCTCTTCACGTTCGTGTCGATGCCGGACTTCATGAACGGCGACGTCGCCGACCTCTCGGTGCTGCCGACGTGGGACGGCGGGCTGAACTCCGTCAACCAGTCATGGGTGGACGCCATCGACAAGTGCCTCGGCGCGGTCAAGGCGCATGAGCCGGACGCCGTGTTCGTCGCCGGCGACCTCGTCGAAGGACGGTGGAACGTCGACAGCGACGCGCGCCAGCTGTTCGGACCGGTCAGCCAGGGTATCGACCCCGAGAGCCTCGCCCAGTGCACGTCGGCCATCGACGTCGCGGGCGACCTCCACTACTCGACGTACGCCGACCTGTTCGCGTCGCGCGGGCTGACCCTCTACCCGGCGGTCGGAGACCACGAGATCCTCGACGACCGGCCCGGCCCGCTCAACGACCGCTGGTCCCCGGACGGGTTCACCCGCGGCGTGCCGGACAACCGGTACTACCTCGTCGACCACTGCAAGGAGGTCTGGGCGCGGCACTTCACCCAGCCCGGCGGCCTGACCCGCTTCGCGCGCCGGCCGTACGGCTCGGCGGCCGAGTGGACGGCGTACGCGGTGTCCTTCGCCGACTCGCTGACGCTCATCACCGTGGACATGTTCACCCGCCAGCACTCCGGCGTGCACCTGGGAGTGTTCGACGGACAGCTGTGGTGGCTGAAGAACGAGATCCGCAAGGCCAAGCAGAAGGGCCACTTCGTGGTCGTCCAGGGACACATACCGGTGATGTCGCCCTACCGCTGGATCGCGTCGGGCCGGCTGAAGGTGCCCGAGGGTCGGGACTCGCTGTTCTACCGGGCGCTCGACGACCACGGGGCCGACCTCTACCTGTGTGGCGAGGTGCACGACTCGACCGTGATCCAGCACGGCAAGCACGCGCCGGTCCAGATCAGCCACGGTTGCGTGTTCCGGTACGCGTTCAGCTATCTGGTGGGGCGGCTCTACGAGGACGGCCGGCTCGTGCTCGACCTCTACGAGATGCTGATCACGACGGCGAGCATCGAGGAGAAGATCTGGGCCTCCGATGCGAAGAAGCGTCAGCGGACCTTCATCGAGTACGGCGACCCGCGGCACCGCGGCCGCCTCGTCCAACGTGGTCGCACCATCCTGTCGAGCACCGAGAAGCTCGCCCGCTACCGCCGGTACAACGACTCCTACGGGCTGGCCGGGCACCTGGACACCGTGCTGCTCTGAGCCGGGTGGGCGGTGCCGCGTGCGCCGCGATCCGGTCGTGCGCCGGTACCGTGGTCGCGTGTCCGTCCAGCCGTCACCCGCGCGCACCGTCGGCGACTACGAGCTGCTCGCCCGGCTGGGCGAGGGTGGTATGGGTGTGGTGCACCTGGCCCGCAAGCCCGGCGGACCGCGCGTGGCCCTGAAGGTCCTGCGCCCGCACATCGTCGGCGACCACGAGGCGCGGGCGCGGCTGGCCCGCGAGGTCGGCTCGCTGGAGCGCATCCGCAGCCGGTGGATCGCCGAGATCGTCGACGCCGACCCATGGGCGCCCACGCCGTACGTCGCCACGCGCTACGTGCCGGGGCTGAGCCTGCACGACCACGTGCCGGAGGAGGGACCGATCCAGGGTGACGACCTGCGATGGTTCGCGCGTTGCCTGGCCGAGGGCCTGGCCAGTGTGCACGCGGCCGGGGTGCTGCACCGCGACGTGAAGCCCTCCAACGTGCTGCTCGAGGGCCGTACCCCGATCCTGATCGACTTCGGCCTGGCCCGCGTCGCGGACGACCCCAAGCTCACCCACACCGGCTGGCTGCTCGGCACTCCGGGCTACCTGGCCCCCGAGATCCTGTACGGCGACGACGCCACCACCGCCTCCGACGTGCACTCCTGGGCCGCGACGGTTGCGTTCGCTGGCACCGGCCATCCGCCGTTCGGTCGAGGACCCTCGATGGCGATCATGGACCGCGTACGCCGCGGCGAGCACGACCTGGCCGGGCTGCCGGACGACCTCCGCGCGATCGTGGACGCAGCGCTCGATCCCGACCCTGCGCGCCGACCCCGCCTGACCGACCTGCGTGCCTGGCTGGCCGACCACTCGACCCCACCCGCGCCCTCCCCGACCGCCCGTCCCGCTCCCGAGGAGGATCCCTTCACGATCCCCCTCGCGATCGCTGCCCAAGACCGCGCCGGCGCGCCGACGTGGCTGTCCGGCGCCCCGCCCCCGATCGCGCACGAGGCGCCGTACAACCCGACGACCAGGCGGCTGTCGATCGACGACCCGGACGACCTTCCGCTGGACCTGGCACCGACCCCAATGCGCGAGAGCCCGCTGCTCCGGCTCCGCCGAGGCGCCCTGCTGTCGATGATGGCCCTCGGGACAGCGGCCGCGGTCGCCGCCTGGCCCTACCTCGCGACCGTCGTGGTGCTGCTGGCTTCCTTGCTGCTGCGCACCTGCACGATGATCGTGACCGCGGCCGGTGACCGCCGCCGGCTCCGCGGCGCCCGGTGGTACGACGTCCTGCTGGGGCCCCTCTCGGCGCCGTGGTACCTCCTCGCCGCCGTCCCCGGTGCCGTCCTGCTGGCCCTGTGGGCGCTCGGGATCTCCGCGGCCGGTGCCCTGGTCTGCTACGCCGCGAGCCTGAGTACGACGACCACCCTCGCCGTGATCGGGCTCGGCCTGGCCCTGAGCCTGTGGATCGGGCCCGGATCCGCGCACGTCCGCTGGCCGGTCCGCGTCGTCGCCCAGTCCGTGAGCCGTCGTACCGGACGCTGGGCGGTCGCCACCGTGCTCCTGCTCGGTCTGGTCGGGGTCGTCGGGCACCAGGCCAGCGTGGACGTCGGCTGGTCACCGTTCGGGGAGCCTCCCGGTCTGGCGGCCGGATCCTGAGATCCGGCGACCCCGTCGCGGCGCCCGTGGCACCATGAACTCGTGAGCAGCACCAACCTCATCATCACCTAGCGCGTCGGGCATCCCCGGCGCGCAGACCTCTCGTCCCAACGGGGGGTCTTTTTGTTTCCCCCGACGACCAGCGCACTAGCACCAGGACGGATCACGATGGACCTGCAGGGCGCGTTCCACGTCTACGACACCACCCTGCGCGACGGCGCCCAGCAGGAGGGTCTGAACCTGTCGGTCGCGGACAAGCTGACGATCGCCCGCCAGCTGGACGAGCTGGGTGTCGGTTACATCGAGGGCGGTTGGCCGGGCGCCAGCCCCAAGGACACCGAGTTCTTCGCCCGGGCCGGCGAGGAGCTCGACCTGCACAACGCCCGGCTCACCGCGTTCGGCGCCACTCGGCGGGTCGGGGTTCGCGCCGCCGACGACCCGCTCGTCGCGGCGCTGCGCGAGAGCGGCGCCACCGTGGTCACGCTGGTGGCGAAGGCGCATCCCCGGCACGTGGAGCTGGCGCTGCGGACGACCCTGGCGGAGAACCTCGAGATGGTCCGCGACACCGTCAGCCACCTGAGGGCCGAGGGGCAGCAGGTCTTCCTCGACGCCGAGCACTTCTTCGACGGCTACCGCGCCGACCGCGCCTACGCGCTCGAGGTGCTGCGGACGGCGTACGACGCGGGCGCCGACGTCGTGGCGCTGTGCGACACCAACGGCGGGATGCTGCCGGCCTGGGTGGCCGACGTCGTGCACGACGTCGTGTCGACCACCGAGGGGCGCGTGGGCATCCACTGCCACAACGACACCGGCTGCGCCGTCGCCAACACGCTGGCCGCGGTGGCGGCCGGGGCGACGCACGTGCAGGGCACGATCAACGGGTACGGCGAGCGCACCGGAAACGCCGACCTGGTCGCGGTCGTGGCGAACCTCGAGCTCAAGCTCGACCGCCGCGTGCTGCCGCAGGGGCTGCTCGCCGACGCGACCCGGATCGCACACGCGGTCGCCGAGGTGACCAATGTTCCCCCGGCGTCGCGACAGCCGTACGTCGGCGCCTCGGCGTTCGCGCACAAGGCCGGGCTCCACGCCAGCGCGATCAAGGTCGACCCGAGTCTCTACCAGCACATGGACCCGGTCGGGGTCGGCAACGACATGCGCCTGCTGGTCAGCGACATGGCCGGGCGCGCGTCGATCGAGCTGAAGGGTCGCGAGCTCGGCTACGACCTGTCCGGCGACTCTGCTGATGACCGGGCCCTGCTCGACCGGGTCACCGCGCAGGTCAAGGAGATGGAGGCGCGGGGCTACACGTTCGAGGCCGCCGACGCGTCGTTCGAGCTGCTGCTCGCGGCCGCGGTCGACGGTGCCCGCCCGTCGTACCTCGTCGTGGAGTCGTGGCGGGTGATCACCGAGACGCTGACCCACGCGAAGCCGGGGGAGGAGGCGGTCTCCGAGGCGACCGTGAAGCTGGTGGCGGACGGCGTCCGCTACGTCGAGACCGGAGAGGGCAACGGCCCGGTCAACGCACTCGACGGGGCGCTGCGCCAGGCGCTGGTGCGCGCCTATCCTGCGGTCGCGAAGTTCGAGCTGATCGACTACAAGGTGCGGATCCTCGAAGGGCATCGATCCTTGGGAGGCCACGGCACGGATGCCATCACTCGAGTCCTGATCGAGACCTCCGACGGTGAGTCGTCGTGGGTGACCGTGGGGGTCGGCCACAACGTGGTCGAGGCGTCGTGGGAGGCGCTGCTCGACGGGATCACGTTCGGGCTGCGCCGTCAGGAGCGCGAGGCTGCACGACGGACCGGCTAGCGTCGGCCGGGTGACCGAGCTGCACGACCTGACCGCCGTCGAGCAGGGTGCCGCCGTACGACGGGGCGAGGTGTCGCCGCGGGAGCTCGCGTCGTACTACCTCGACCGGGTCGACGACGTCGGCGCGTTCGTGACGCGCACCCCGGAGCTGGCGCTGACGCACGCCGACGCGCTGCTTCCGATGCCGGAAGACGCGGGCCCGCTCTACGGCGTACCGACCGCGATCAAGGACCTCAACCTGACCGCCGGCGTGCGTACGACCTTCGGGTCGGCCGCGTTCGCCGACTACGTGCCGGACGTCTCCGACGCGGTGACCCTGGCGATCGAGGCGGCCGGCATGGTCAGCCTCGGGAAGACCAACACCCCGGAGTTCGGCTCGCCCTGCTACACCGAGCCCGATGTCGCGCCGCCTGCGGTGACGCCATGGGACCGCACCCGGATGGCCGGTGGGTCGTCGGGCGGCGCCGCAGCGGCCGTGGCTGCCGGGCTCCTGCCGGTGGCGCAGGGGTCGGACGGCGGCGGGTCGATCCGCATCCCGGCCTCCTGCTGCGGGCTGGTCGGGCTGAAGCCGACGCGCGGCCGGATCAGCGGCTTCCCGATGTACGGCGAGATCACCGGGCTGGCCACGGCCGGGACGCTCGCGCGCACCGTTCGCGACGCTGCCGCGCTGCTCGACGTGCTCGCCGGCCGCGGGGTCGGCGACCCGTCGTGGGCACCCCCACCCACCGAGCCGTTCCTGGCCTCCTGCGACCGGGAGCCGGGACGGCTGCGGATCGCACGGTTCGTCGAGCCGGTGATCACCGACGCCTTCGTGGATCGCGAGTGCCTGGCCGCATGGGAGTCCGCGTCCGCCCTGCTGACCGCGCTCGGTCACGAGGTCGAGGACATCCCAGTGCCGATGCCGCGCGAGGCTGTTGCGACCTTCGAGACCTGCTGGGCCGTGCTGACCGCGCTGTCGGCCGTGCCGCCGGAGCAGGAGCCGCTGCTGCGGCCGCTGACCCGGTGGCTGGCCGGGCGCGGACGGGCGGTCAGCGGACCGGAGTTCGGACTGGCGATGGGCGCCATGCGTCGCTTCGCGGCCGACTGCCTGGCCGTGCTCGCGCCGTACGACGCCGTGCTGACGCCGACCCTCGCCGTACCGCCCCTGCCGGTCGGCGCCCTGCGCGACGACGACGACCCGGCCGCCGACTTCGAGGCGCAGAAGGCCTTCACGCCGTGGACGTCGGCGTGGAACGTCACCGGGATGCCGGCGGTCTCGTTGCCGCTGCACTGGACTCCAAACGGGTTGCCGGTCGGCGTGATGCTGGCCGCTCGCCCGGCCGAGGAGGGGCTGCTGCTCGCGCTCGCGGCGCAGGTCGAGTC
>DAINSL010000105.1:0-5960 GCA_036741335.1 Nocardioides sp.
GAGTTGCGGCACACCAGCCGCAGGCCGGGCACCGGCGCGCCGAGCGCCCCGAACGTCGTACGCATGGCGCGCACCACCAGGTGTGAGTCGTCGACGGCGAGCGCACCGGCGCCCTGGCCGACGACCTCCACCGACAGGCCCGAGTCGATGACGGAGGCGGTCAGCACGTCCCGCAGCTCGAGTGCCAGCCCGAGCGCGTCGAAGCCGGGGCCGAGGTTGGCCGAGGTCGCGGGTACGTCGACCCGCACCGGCCCGTCGACGAAGGTCACGGAGTCCTCATCGCAGACCGGCAGCCTCGGCCGCCTGCTCGACGTCGGCGTCGATCACCGCGTCCACGAGGTCACCCGCCGACTCGAGCGCCGTGGCGGTGTCCTTCAGCCCGTGACCGGTCACGGTGATCGCGACGGTGAGCCCGGCGTACGAGTCCCCCGCCGCCAGGTCGGCCAGCAGCCCGGCCACACCGGCCGCGGACGCGGGCTCGACGAACACGCCCTCCCGACGCGCCAGCTCGGACTGCGCGGCCAGGATCTGTGCGTCGCTCAGCGCCCGGAAGCGCCCGTCCGACTCGCGCGCGGCGGCCTCGGCCTGCTTCCACGAGGCCGGGTTGCCGACCCGGATCGCGGTCGCCTTGGTCTCGGGGTCGGGGAACGGCTCGCCGGTCACCAGCGGCGCGGCGCCCTCGGCCTGGAAGCCACGCATCCGCGGCTTGCGCGTCGCGCGCCCGAGAGCGGCGTACTGCTCGTAGCCCAGCCAGTACGCCGTGATGTTGCCGGCGTTGCCGACCGGCAGGAGGTGCACGTCGGGGGCGTCGCCGAGGAAGTCGACGACCTCGAAGGCCGCTGTCTTCTGGCCCTGGATCCGGACCGGGTTGACGGAGTTGACCAGACAGACCGGGTAGTTCCACGAGAGCTGCCGAGCCAGCTCGAGGCACTGGTCGAAGTTGCCGCGCACCATCACGATCAGCGCGCCGTGCACGATCGCCTGCGCCATCTTCCCGGCCGCGATCTTGCCCTCGGGCATCAGCACGATCGGCGTGAGGCCGGCCCGCGCGGCGTACGCCGACATCGACGCGGACGTGTTGCCGGTCGAGGCGCAGACCACGGCCTGGGCGCCCTCGTGGCGGGCGACGGAGATCGCCGCGGTCATCCCGCGGTCCTTGAACGAGCCGGTCGGGTTGTCGCCCTCGACCTTGAGCCATACGTCGCCGTCGGTCAGCTCCGAGAGCCACGCCGAGTGCACCAGCGGCGTGCCCCCCTCACGCAGGGTCACCGCCTCCAGGTCGTCGGGCAGCAGGTCGAGCAGCGGGCGGTACTCCGCGATCACCCCTCGCCACTGCCGGGCTCCGGCCTGCGGCAGGTCGCCCAGATCGCCCTCGCCGCTGCGGTCGAGGGGGTTCACTCGGCCATCCCCTCGACCCGCATCACCGACGTCACCTCGCGCACGCAGGCCAGGCCGCGGAGGTGCTCGACGGTCCTGGCCAGCTGGGCGTCGGTCGCGTCGTGCGAGACGACAACGAGCTGCGCGTCCTCGCCGCGGCCGTCCTGGCGCAGGGTCTGGATCGACACGTCCTCCTCGGCGAAGGCGGTCGCGATCTCGGCGAGCACGCCGGCGCGGTCGTCCACGTCGATGGCGACGTGGTAGCGGGTGCGGGTCTCCCCGATCGGGAGCACGACCCGGTCGGCGTACGCCGACTCGCCGACGCCGCGGGTGTTGCCGAGCCGGTTGCGGGCCACGGTGACCAGATCACCGAGCACCGCGCTCGCGGTCGGCGCCCCACCCGCACCCGGGCCGTAGAACATCAGCTGGCCGGCCGCCTCGGACTCGACGAAGACGGCGTTGAAGGCCTCGCGCACGCTGGCCAGCGGGTGCGACCTCGGGATCATCGCCGGGTGGACACGCACCGAGATCCCCTCCTCGCCGGCGGCGCCGGTGCCGATCTCCGCGATCGCCAGCAGCTTGACGACGCTGCGCATCTCCCGGGCTGAGGCGATATCCGCGGCGGTCACGTCGGTGATGCCCTCGCGGTGCACGTCGGCCGCGGTCACCCGCGAGTGGAAGGCCAGGCTGGCCAGGATCGCGGCCTTCGCCGCGGCATCGAAGCCCTCCACGTCGGCGGTCGGGTCGGCCTCGGCGTACCCCAACTCCTGGGCCTCCTCCAGTGCCTCGTGGAAGCCGGCGCCGGTGGTGTCCATCTTGTCGAGGATGAAGTTCGTGGTGCCGTTGACGATGCCGAGCACGCGCGTCACCCGGTCGCCGGCCAGCGACTCACGCAGGGGGCGCAGGATCGGGATGGCACCGGCCACCGCCGCTTCGTAGTAGAGGTCACGCCCGGCCTTCTCGGCAGCCTCGAAGAGGGTCGGGCCGTCCTCGGCGAGCAGCGCCTTGTTGGCGGTGACCACGCTGGCGCCGTTCTCCAGCGCGGACAGGATCAGGGTCCGCGCCGGCTCGATGCCGCCGATCACCTCGACCACGATGTCGACGTCCTCGCGGGCCGCCAGCGCGGCGGCGTCGGTGGTGAGCAACCCCTCGGGTACGACGATCTCGCGTGGCGCGTCGATCCGTCGTACGGCGACCCCCACGAGTCGGACCGGTGCGCCCACCCGGGCCGCGAGGTCGCCGGCCTGGTCCGTCAGCAGCCGCACCACCTGCGACCCCACGGAGCCACAGCCCAGCACAGCGACGTTCAGCGGCTTCACGTAGATGCTCCCAGGTCGGTGGCCAGCAGGTCGTCCACAGTCTCCCGTCGGACGACGGTGGTGGCGACTCCGTCCCGTACCGCGACCACAGGCGGGCGCAGCGCGTGGTTGTAGTTGGAGGCCATCGAGCGACAATAGGCGCCGGTCGACGGTACGGCGAGAAGGTCGCCCGGACGGATGTCGGCCGGCAGGAACTCGTCCTGCACCACGATGTCTCCCGCCTCACAGTGCTTGCCGACCACCCGGGCCAGCGCAGCGGGCGCGGACGAGGCGCGCGAGGCGATCGTGCAGGAGTAGTCGGCGTCGTAGAGCGCGGTACGGATGTTGTCGCTCATCCCGCCGTCGACGCTGACGTAGGTGCGCACCGTGCCGCCGTCGAGCTCGACCCGCTTCACCGTGCCAACGGAGTAGACGGTGCACATGGCCGGCCCGACGATGGCTCGGCCGGGCTCGATCGACAGGCGCGGCTCGGGGATCCTCAGTGCGCGGCACTCGTTCTCGACGATCTTGCTCATCTCGGTCGCCAGCTGCGCGGGGTCCGACGGGTCGTCCTGGGTGGTGTAGGCGATGCCGAAGCCGCCGCCGAGGTCGAGCTCGGGCATCGTCACTGCGAGCTCGGAGCCGATCTGCGCATGGAGGGCGAGCACCCGGCGCGCAGCCACCTCGAAGCCGGAGGTGTCGAAGATCTGGCTGCCGATGTGCGAGTGCAGCCCCAGCAGCTCGAGTCCCGGGTCGGCGACCACACGTCGTACGGCCTCCAGGGCGTCACCCGAGGTGATCGAGAAGCCGAACTTCTGGTCCTCGTGGGCGGTCGCGATGTATTCGTGCGTGTGCGCCTCGACGCCCGCCGTCACCCGCACCATCACCGGCTGGGTGTGGCCCAGGCTCGCGGTCACCCGGGCCAGCCGGTCGAGCTCGTCGAAGGAGTCGACGATGATCCGGCCCACGCCCTCGGCGACCGCCCGGCGCAGCTCCGGCTCGGTCTTGTTGTTGCCGTGGTAGCCGATCCCGGCCGGGTCGAAGCCGGCCCGCAACGCCACGGTCAGCTCGCCGTCGGAGCAGACGTCGAGGCGGAGACCCTCGTCCGCGATCCACCGGGCGACGGCGGTGCAGAGGAAGGCCTTGCCGGCGTAGTAGACGTCGTAGGCCGCGAAGCCCTCGCGGAACGCGCGGGCGCGGGCCCGGAAGTCCTGCTCGTCGAGGACGTATGCCGGGGTGTTGACGTTCGCGACCAGGTCGGGCATCGAGACGCCACCGACGACGAGCTCGCCGTCGACCTTGGCCGCAGTCAGCGACCACAGCCCCGTCACCAGGGCGTTGGGGTCGTCGGGCTGGCGCAGCCAGGCGGGTCCGCGCAGGGCACCGTCGGCGTGCGCCCAACCTGCCTCGTGGGTGGGCATGGCGTCCCTACATGCGCTCGGGAGCGGAGACGCCGAGCAGCGCCAGGCCGTTGGCGAACACGATCCGGGTGGCCTCGAGCAGGGTCAGCCGGGCACGGTGCAGGTCCGACGGCTCCTCGTCACCCATCGGCAGGACCCGGCAGTTGTCGTAGAAACGGTGGTACGACGCCGCGGTGTCCTCGAGGTAGCGCGCCACCCGGTGCGGCTCCCGCAGTGTCATCGCGGCATGGACCACCCGCGGGAACTCGGCCAGCGCGCGGAGCAGCTCGCCCTCCTTCTCGTGGGTGAGCAGCTCGGGATGGGAGCCCGGCTCGAGGCCGAGCTCCACGGCGTTGCGCAGGATCGACGAGACGCGCGCGTGGGCGTACTGCACGTAGAACACCGGGTTGTCACTCGTGGCCTTCGTCCAGAGGTCGAGGTCGATGTCCAGGTTGGTCTCCAGCGAGTTGCGCACCAGCGCGTACCTCGCAGCATCGATCCCGACCGCCTCGACCAGGTCGAGCAGCGTGATGATGTTGCCGGTCCGCTTCCCCATCCGCACGACCGATCCGTGGCTGAGCAGGTTGACCATCTGGCCGATGATGATCTCGAGGTTCACCCCCGGCTCGTCGCCGAACGCCGCGCAGAGCGCCATCATCCGGCCGACGTACCCGTGGTGGTCGGCGCCGAGCAGGATGATGCACCGGTCGAAGCCGCGCTCGCGCTTGTCGAGGTAGTACGCCGCGTCGCCGGAGATGTAGGCGCCGTGACCGTCCGACTTGACGATGACGCGGTCCTTGTCGTCGCCGTACTTCTCGGTGCGGAGCCAGACCGCGCCGTCCTTGTCGTAGATGTTGCCGAGCTCCCGGAGCCGAGCCAGGGCGCGGTCGGTCGCGCCCGACTCGTAGAGGTCGTTCTCGTGGAACCACACGTCGAACGGCACCCGGAAGTCCTGCAGCGTCTGCTTGATCTCCTCGAACATGATGCCGACGCCCTGCGACCGGAAGAGCTCGAGCGCCTCGTCGTCCGGGAGACCCGGCCCCTCGGGGTGCTCGGCGACGATCTGCGTGGCGGTCTCGCCGATGTACTCGCCAGGGTAGCCGTCCTCCGGCGTCGGCTCCTGCCGAGCGGCGGCGAGCAGCGACCGGCTGAAGCGGTCGATCTGGGCGCCGTGGTCGTTGAAGTAGTACTCACGGGTGACGACGTAGCCGGTCGCCTCGAACAGCCGCGCCAGGGTGTCGCCGACCGCAGCCCACCTGGCGCTGGCGAGCGTGACCGGTCCGGTCGGGTTGGCCGACACGAACTCGATGTCGACCTTCTGCTTGCCACCCTCCTCGGAGCCGCCGTACGGCCCACCGGCCGCGACGATGTCGCCGGCGACCTGGCCCTGGGCCGCGGCCGCGACGCTGATGTTGAGGAATCCCGGCCCGGCGACCTCGACTCCCGCGATGCCGTCGGCGGACTCGAGCCGACGCGCGACCAAGCCGGCGAAGTCGCGGGGCGGCTGCCCCGCCTGCTTGGCCAGCTGCAGCGCGACGTTGGTCGCGTAGTCGCCGTGACCCTTCTGCCGCGGGCGCTCGACGGTGACCGTCGCAGGCACGCCGCCGGGCAGCGTGACCGCGCCCTCGGCGGAGAGTTCCGCCAGGGAGGCCACGATCAGGTCGGACAGCTGCGCGGGGGTCACCCTGCAAGGGTATCGGCGCGCGGCGCGGCCCCTCGACCGACTTCCACCACCCGATCAGCGCCTTGCGGACCCGTCGTACCGGTTTTCGTCGCGGCGCGCCCCGCCGGTATGGTCGTCTCCACTTGGGCCCCCGTAGCTCAGGGGATAGAGCACCGCCCTCCGGAGGCGGGAGCGAAGGTTCGAATCCTTCCGGGGGCGCTG
>DAINSL010000106.1:0-5839 GCA_036741335.1 Nocardioides sp.
CGTGTCGCTGGCGATCCAGCGCGAGCTCTACCTCGAGTTCCGGGAGCCGGGCTTCGCCCCCGCGCCGCTGCTCGAGCACCTGGTGACCGCCGGCTACCTCGGACGGAAGACGCAGCGCGGCTTCCGCGACTACTCGTCCTAGACTCCGCTGCTCCTAGGATCGGGCGCATGTCGACCGGCCGTCTCGAAGCGTTCAGTGACGGCGTCCTCGCCATCATCATCACGGTCATGGTGCTGGAGCTGAAGCCACCCGAGGGGCCGGATTTCTCGGACCTGCACAGGTCCGCGACCAGTCTGCTCACCTATCTGCTCAGCTTCATCTACATCGGCATCTACTGGAACAACCACCATCACATGTTCCAGATCTCCCGCTACGTCGACGGTTCGGTGCTCTGGGCGAACCTGCACCTGCTGTTCTGGCTCTCGCTCTACCCGTTCACCACCAACTGGATGGACGAGCACTTCGGGCGCGCCTCGGTGGTGGTGTACGGCGTCAACCTGCTGGGCGCCGCGCTCGCGTACTACGTCCTCCAGCTCCGCATGCTCCGCCTGCCCGAGACCGGCGAGCAGCTGCGCGAGGTCCTCGGCCGCGATCTCAAGGGCAAGCTGTCGCCGGTCATCTACGTGGTCGGCATCCTGCTGACCTTCGTCGAGCCGTGGCTCGGAATCGTGCCGTTCGTGGTCGTGGCCCTGCTCTGGCTGGTGCCCGATCGGCGGGTCGAGCGCTACCTCGCGCGGCAACGCGAGCTGGGCAACCTGGTGGACTGAGATCAGTCCAGGCAGAACTCGTTGCCCTCCGGATCGGCCATCACGATGAACCCGCCGCTCATCGGCGGGTCGGGTTCGAAGCGCTCGAGCCGGCTCGCGCCGAGGGCCACCAGTCGCTCGCACTCGGCCTCCAGTGCCGCCAACCGCTGGTCACCCTCGAGACCGGGCGCGGCCCGGACGTCGAGGTGCAGGCGGTTCTTCGCGGTCTTCGCCTCCGGCACCTTCTGGAACCACAGCCGGGGCCCGACACCGTCGGGGTCGACGGAGGCCGAGGCGTCGTTGCGGTGCTCCTCGGGGACGTTGAAGTGGTCGAGCGCCTCGTCCCACGTCTCGAACCCGGTCGGGGGAGAGTCGTAGCGGTAGCCGAGCGCCTCGTTCCAGAATCCGGCGAGGGCGTTCGGGTCGGCGCAGTCGAACGTGA
Source organism: Nocardioides sp. (assembly GCA_036741335.1). Taxonomy (GTDB): domain Bacteria; phylum Actinomycetota; class Actinomycetes; order Propionibacteriales; family Nocardioidaceae; genus Nocardioides. Next base: position 1,190 of record DAINSL010000106.1, read on the forward strand.
CCTGGATGGTGCGGCTCATGCCGTGGCCTCGGCGGCGACGGGCGGCACGTGGAGGGCCATCGGTGGTCCCTTCGGTTGGTGGGTCCAGTATCGACGAGAAGCCCGGAGCTCGCGGAGCGGTGCGGGAGGCGCTGGCCGAGATGGGCGGACGCGCGCTGCGCGCTTCGGGAGACCCGGGCCTCGTTTCGCCGTAGGGTCTTCGGCATGGAATGGGCCGTCGTGGGTGTGGTCGTGGTGATCTTGCTGGTCGCCCTCGTCGTCGCCCGGCGCCGCGCACGGGAGGCAGCGGCACACGCACCCGAGGTCGCGGCCGGCCGGGGCGACGACTCGTCCGAGGGTCGCGCCTGACATGCGCGCCGTACTGCTCGCGCTGCTCCTGGCCCTGGTCGGCGGCCCGGCCGTCGCCGCCACGGTCACGCGCCCGCCCACCGGCACCGACTGGGACTACCAGCTGGGTGGCTGGCGTCCCGTGCCGGCCCACGTCGGCATCGTCGAGCGTGACCGCCGGGTCTCGCCCGTGGCCGGGAAGTACAACATCTGCTACGTCAACGGCTTCCAGACCCAGGCGAACGAGAAGAAGTTCTGGCACCGGCACTGGTCGCTCGTGCTCAAGCGCGACGGGAAACCGGTGGTCGACTCGGTCTGGGGTGAGTGGCTGCTCGACATCGGTTCGCCGGCCAAGCGCACCGACCTCGCCCGGATCATGGGCCGGTGGACGAGGGGCTGCGCCGACGACGGCTACGACGCGGTGGAGTACGACAACCAGGACTCCTTCACCCGCAGTCACCAGCTGCTGACCGCGGCCGACGCCAACAAGTACGCGAGGCTGCTCGTGAGGCGCGCCCACGATGCCGGCCTCGCCGCCGCCCAGAAGAACCGCGCCCAGTGGGACGGCACGTTCGTCGGCTTCGACTTCGCCATCGCCGAGCAGTGCGCGCAGTACCACGAGTGCGGCAGCTACGTCGCGCACTACGGCGGCCACGTGCTCGCCGTGGAGTACCACGACAAGGCGTTCCACCGAGCGTGCCAAAACTGGTCGGACCAGATCGCGGTCGTCCGGCGCGACGTGGACCTCACCAGGCACGGCGTAAGGCGCTGGTGCGCGGCCTGAGCCGCTGCCCTCCTAGAGTCGTCTCGTGGCCACGATCCGTGCGAACTCCGTCCTGCCCGCCCGGCGCGAGCCGCTCACCCTCGAGACCGCGGACGGGCTGAGGCTGGTCGCCGAGCTCGCGCTGCCCGTGGACCGCGACCCGGTCGCGACGCTCGTCTGCCTCCACCCGCTGCCGACCCACGGCGGGATGATGGACAGCCACATCTTCCGCAAGGCGGCGTTCCGGCTGCCCGCACTGGCCGGCCTCGCGGTGCTCCGGTTCAACACCCGCGGCACCTGGAGCGAGCAGGGGACGAGCGAGGGCGAGTTCGACAACGGTGCCGGCGAGCAGTACGACGTGGTCGCGGCGATCGAGTACGCCGACTTCCACGACCTGCCCCACATCTGGCTGCTGGGCTGGTCGTTCGGCACCGATCTGGCCCTGATGCACGGTCTCGACCCGGCGGTCGAGGGTGCGATCCTGCTCTCCCCGCCCGTGCGCTCGGCCTCGGCGGACGACCTGACGGCCTGGGCGGAGTCGGGCAAGCCGCTGACCGCGTTGGTCCCCGAGCACGACGACTACCTCCAGCCGGCCGAGGCGCGGGAGCGGTTCGCGGCCGTCCCGCAGGCCGAGGTGGTGGCGATGGAGGGTTCGAAGCACCTGTGGGTGGGTGACGCCGAGCGCGTGCTGGACGAGGTCGTACGCCGGGTGGCGCCCGGCGTCCCGGTCCCGTTGCCGCGGGAGTGGGACGGGCCGATGGAGTCCGCCGACACGAGCGCTTACAACGCGCACAACCTCCCGGCGTACTCCGACGTGCCGCTGCCGGACGGGCTGTGACTCAGCGCTGGCGGGCGCGGTAGGCCGCGACCGCTGCCCGGTTGCCGCACGTCGTACTGCAGAAGCGGCGTGAGCGGTTGCGCGACAAGTCGAGCACGAGGCCGTCGCAGTCGGGGTCCGCGCAGAGGTCGAGGCGCGACATCTCGTCGGCGCGGATCATGTCGATCATCGCCATCGCGGTCTCGACCGCGATCCGGGTGGCCAGCGGTGCGCCCGGCGCGACCGCGTGGATGTGCCAGTCGTAGCCGGAGTGCCGCACCAGCTGCGGGAGGGCGTGCTCCTCACCGAGGAGGTGGTTGACGAGCTTGGCCGCGGTGTCCCGGTTGCCCGTGAGGAGGGTGCGCAGGCGGGGTCGGAGTGCGCGCACCTCATCGAGCTCCGCCTGGTCACCGAGCCGGGTGCCGGTGTAGTCGTGCTCGTCGAGGAACGTCGCGAGCTCGTCCCGCGTGGTCAGGGTGTCGGGCTCGGCGCCGGAGTTCGCCAGTGCGACGGCCGCGCGCAGCGCCGTCTCGGTGTCATGGGTGAAGAGCACGTTGACATGTTACATCGCTGGCCCGTAGTGTCATGTGTCATGACGACGTTGGCTCATGACCGTGAGGTCACGGCGTCCGTCCGGACCCGGCGGGGGTTCGGGTTCGCCGTGCTGGCCGCGAGCTCATTCGGGCTCTCGGGTGGCCTGGCGACGAGCCTGATGGACAACGGATGGTCGCCGGCCGCGCTGGTGCTGAGCCGGATCGTGATCGGCGCGGTCGTGCTCGTCGTACCGGCCGTGCTCGAGCTACGCGGTCGGTGGCGCGTGCTGCGCGCCAACGCGGGGCTGGTCGTGACGTATGGCCTGGTCGCGGTGGCCGGCTGCCAGCTGGCCTACTTCAGCGCCGTCGACCGGCTCCCGGTCGCGATCGCGCTCCTGATCGAGTACACCGCCCCGGTCGCGGTGATCGGGTGGCTCTGGGCGCGTCACCGGCAGCGGCCGACGCGACTCACGGTGGCCGGAGCCGTGATCGCGGGTGCTGGGCTGACCCTCGTGCTCGACGTCTTCTCGACCGGCGCGGTCGACGGCCTGGGGGTGGTGTGGGGGCTGCTGGCCATGGTGGGTTGTGCGGTCTTCTTCGTGCTCTCGGCCGGCGAGGACAACGGCCTCCCGCCGATCGTGCTCGCGGCGAGCGGGCTCGTCGTGGGCGCCCTGGCGCTGCTCGTGGCCGGGCTCCTCGGCGTCGTGAACCTGTCCGCCTCGACCGCCGGCGCGCCGTACCGCGGGGTCGTGGTGCCGTGGTGGCTACCCGTCCTCGGGCTGGGGGTGGTGACCGCAGCGGTGGGGTACGTCGCGGGGATCCTCGCCTCACGCGGTCTCGGAGCCCGGATGGCGTCGTTCGCGGCGCTGCTCGAGGTGCTGTTCGCCGTGGTGTTCGCATGGGTGCTGCTCGGTCAGCTGCCGCGCGCGGTCCAACTGGTCGGCGGCGTCCTCGTGGTCGCCGGTGTCGTCCTGGTCAAGCTCGGCGAGCCGCGACGGGTGGTCTGAGATCCCCGCCCTTGTGGTGCCGGTGCACCTGGGCCGCCAACACGGCTAGTGCTTAGGACACCCGCTGGATGTCCGCTCATGCCGATGAGAGGGCGGTGCGTGGTCGCGGCTGGACCGATGCGCCGACTCTGGACAGAATGAGCCTCGTGCCGGTGGACGAGACGATCACGAAGGCTCTTGCGAGGGTCCCCGTGCTCGCCGGCCGAGAGGTGGACGTGTCGGTCCTGGCCGGCGGGTTCACCAACAGCGTCTTCCTCGTCAGAGCGGACGATGAGCGATACGTCTTTCGTGTACCGGGGCAGTCTTCGGACCTGCTTGAAATCAACCGGGCCGATGAGCGGTACAACGCCGAGATTGCGGCCAGGGCGGGTGCCTCCCCTGATCTTGTGGACTATGTCGAGGGCATGGACGTGATGGTCCTCGAGTTCATTGAGGGGCACGTGCCGACCATCGAGGACCTCCAGACCCCCGATCAGGTCCGAAGGATCGCCGAGGCGGTGCGCACCCTGCACGGCGGACCACGCTTCAACAATGACGCGGACATGTTCGACCGGGCCAAGCGGTGGCTAGAGGCGTGCAACAAGGTGTCAATTCGAGTTCCCGACGGAATCGACAGTCGAATGGGAGAACTCGACGGCATCGCCCGAGCCCTTGCCGCCAATCCGCTGCCAACCGTGCCATGCCACAACGACCTCGCGCCCTACAACTTCATCGACGACGGTGACCGCCTGTGGATCATCGACTTCGAGTTCAGCGGCAACAACGACCCGTGCAGCGACCTTGGCATGATTGCGAGCGAAGCCGAGCTCGATGTGGACCTCCGCACGATTCTCTGCGAGGCCTACTTCGGCGAGGCGACTCCTTCGCTCCTTGCCCGCATCAAGCTCTACGCGATGCTGTCGAATGTCGGCTGGTCGCTGTACTGCGCGATCCAGGCCGTGGTTCTGAGCGACGAGAGTTATTGGGACGAAGCTACCGGCTTCTGGAAGGCAGTCGTCGAGGCGTTGGACTCCGATGAGATGCCGAGCATGCTCCGCGCCGTTACGGGCGGCTAGAGGCGGCTGAGGGTCAGGCATTCAGGCTGACCTTGCGAGTGACGGAACGCCCACCCGAATGCACGCACATGCCGCGATCCGCGCTGTCAGGCCGAGCGGATCTCTGGGAAGTCGCCCCGGTCCGGACGCGTTCGAATCGCGTTAGGAG
>DAINSL010000107.1:0-5617 GCA_036741335.1 Nocardioides sp.
TGCATTTTTCGGCGCCCCCGGCAGGACTCGAACCTGCGACCAAGAGATTAGAAGTCTCTCGCTCTGTCCAGCTGAGCTACGGGGGCGGGTGGCGGCAGGGTACCGCGATGCCCCGCGCGAGTCGGACTGACCTCGACGAACCGGAACTGACCGTGCGGAGTTCCACGAGGTCAGTTCCGGTTCACCACGATAACGTGGTGAACCGGCGCAAACCGCCCGCGCGTCACCGACGCAGCGACGTCATCCACTCCTCGACGGCCTCGACCTCACGCGGCAGCTGCCCGGAGAGGTTCGTCGAGCCATCGGCCGTCACCAGGATGTCGTCCTCGATCCGGATGCCGATGCCACGCAGGTCCTCGGGCACGAGCAGGTCGTCCTCCTGGAAGTACAGCCCCGGCTCGACGGTGAGCACCATTCCCTCGGCCAGGTCCCCGTGGACGGACGCGTCCTTGCCCGCTTTCGCACAGTCGTGCACGTCCATCCCGAGCATGTGGCTCGTCGAGTGGAGCGTCCAGCGGGTGTACACCTTGCTGTCCGGGGCGAGCGCCTCCTCGGCAGGCACCGGGAGCAGCTTCATGTCCTCGAGGCCGTGCACCAGGACGTGCATCGCCGCGTCGTGGGCAGCGGTGAACTTCACACCGGGACGTACGGCGTCGATGCCGGCCTGCTGCGCCGCAAGGACCAGCGAGTACAGGTCGCGCTGCAACGGGTTGAAGGTCCCGTCGACCGGCAGGGTGCGGGTCACGTCGGCGGTGTAGAGGTTGTGCCCCTCGACGCCCATGTCGAGCAGCAGCAGGGTCCCCGGCGTGACCGGCCCGTCGTTGTCGTTCCAGTGCAACGTCGTCGCGTGCTTGCCGCCGGCGACGATCGAGTCATAACCGAGGCTGTTGCCCATGGCCCGGGCGCGCCGGAAGAAGGTGCCCTCGATCCAGCGTTCCCCGTAGCGCACCACGTCGTCCCACTCGCGGACCGAGTCGGCGAAGCCGAGCGCGGTGATGTCGCACGCCTCCTGGAGCTCACCGATCTCCCAGGGGTCCTTGATCAGCCGCATCTCGGACAGCACCCTGGCGAAGTCGTCGTCGCGGCCCTCGTCGTCGGACACGAGCCCGTCGACCCCGGTGTCGACACCGCGCAGCACCCTGCTCTTGCCTGACCCGGAGAGTACGTCGGGCAGCTCGTCGAGGTGCCGACAGGTGAGGCCGAGGGAGCTCTCGAGCTCGTGCAGCGAGGGCCGGCGACCGGCCCACAGCTCGCCGTACTGCCGGTCGCGGAAGAACTCGTCGGTCTCGCGTGACGAGCGCGGGCGCGCGTACAACACGGAGTCGCCGTCGTCGACGACCAGCACCGCGTCGGATGTCTGGTTCCCGGTGAGGTACGTGTGGGCGGTGTGCGGACGGAACGGGTAGTCGCAGTCGTTGGAGCGGACCTTGAAGTTGCCTGCCGGAACCACGAGCCGCTCCCCGCGGAACGTCTCGGCGAGCTTGGTGCGGCGCGCCCCAGCGAGGGCGGCGACCGCATGAAGCGGTAGGTCGAGCTCCCGGTCGCCCCAGCCCTGACGCATGAACGCCGCGTACGCCTCGGGCACCGGCTGGTCGTGGGACTGCGTGGCAGTTTGTGTGCTCTGCTCGTTCACGGCTCCAACTCTACGACCGGCCCCGCCGATAGGCTGACCGCGTGAGTTTGCCGGGCGAACGACTGGCGACGAGCGCGGCGGTTCCGCGTGAGCTGCTCCGCGCCCCTCGCCGCTCCGAGCCCCTGGCGTTCACGCTGACGATCTCCCTGTTGATGCTGCTCGGTGCCGTGGCGATGGCCGTCGTGCTGGTCGCGTCGAACGCCCCCAAGGCGCTGGAGGTCGGCGTCGTGCTGGCCGCGGTCCCGGTCGGACCGGTGGTTGCGGCGTACCTGTGGCTTGACCGCTACGAACCTGAGCCGATCCGGCTGCTGGGCTTCGCGTTCGGCTGGGGCGCTCTGGTGGCGACGAGCGCCGCGCTGCTGCTCCAGGCGGTCGACGAGTTCGCGTTCCAGTCCAACCGCGGCACGCTCGGGACCGTCGTTGCGCCGCTGACCGAGGAGGCCGCGAAGGGGTTCTTCATCCTGCTGCTGCTCTGGTTGCGTCGCGCGGAGCTCGACGGCATCCTCGACGGTCTGGTGTACGCCGGGCTCGTCGGGGTCGGCTTCGCGTTCACCGAGAACATCCTCTACCTCGGCAGCGCCTACATGGGCGGGCACGACGCTGGCTCGGGGGGTTTCGGTGCCGCGACCGGACTCTTCGTCGTCCGTGGGGTGTTCAGCCCGTTCGCCCATCCGCTGTTCACCTCGTTCACCGGCATCGGCGTCGGGTACGCCGTGGTCACCCGAAGCCGCTTCTGGAGGTTCTTCGCGCCGATGTTGGGGTACGCCGCAGCCGTGATCGCGCACGCCACCTGGAACTCCTCGCTGCTGATCCACGGCGGCCACGACTTCGTGCTCACCTACGTGTTCTTGATGGTGCCGGCCTTCCTGCTGGTGGTGGCGTTCGCGATCTGGGCGCGCGCACGGGAGGGTCGGATGCTGACTCGGTCGCTCAGCGAGTGCGCGGCCGCCGGCTACCTCGACGCCGCGCAGGTCCCGTGGCTCGTGCGGCTGCGGGCGCGGCGGGCATCTCGCAGGTACGCCGCGCGCGTCGGCGGGCGAGGAGCGGCCGCCGTCATGCGCGAGTACCAGCAACAGGCGGTCGAGCTCGGCTTCCTGCACGATCGTGTGCGCCGGGGGACGGCCCCGGCCGACTTCGTGGCGCGCCGTGATGCGATGGTGCGACGGCTCGCCGCCCTCCGGCCGTACGCGATCTTCCCGCAGGCCCACTCCCGTGGGGAGGTTCCCCGGTGACATCGGCGGACACCGACAGCCATCATCTGATCACTGCCCTCGTCCAGCTGCGAGACGCGCTCCAACACGTCCAGCTTCCGCTCGACCTTCCCGAGGTCGCCGGCCCGCGCGCCAAGCGAGCCGAGATGCTGGTCCAGCTCGATGACTACGTGCTGCCGCGGCTGATCCAGATCGACGCCCCGCTGCTCGCCGTCGTCGGTGGTTCCACCGGGGCCGGCAAGTCGACGCTGGTCAACGCACTGGTGGGAGAGAAGGTCACCGAAACCGGCGTGCTGCGCCCGACCACCCGGTCACCGGTGCTGGTGTTCAACCCCGCCGACGCGGACTGGTTCGACCAACGCATCCTGCCCGGCCTCGCTCGGACCACCGGTTCATCCGGGGACACCGCGACCGCCGGGACCCTGCAGCTCGTGGGCACCGAGAACGTCCCCGCCGGGTTGGCGATCCTCGACGCCCCCGACATCGACTCCGTCGAGGAGAAGAACCGGGCCCTTGCGGCCCAGCTGCTGGCGGCGGCCGACCTGTGGCTGTTCGTGACCTCCGCGGCGAGGTACGCCGACCTGGTCCCCTGGGAGTTCCTCAAGTCCGCCGCCGAACGGAGCACGGCGGTCGCCGTCGTGCTCGACCGCACCCCGCGCGAGGCGAGGGACGAGGTCAGCGGCCACCTCGCGCGCATGCTCACCGCTCGTGGCCTGCGCGACTCGCCGCTGTTCACCGTCATCGAGGAGCACCTCGACGACACCGGCCTCCTGCCCGCCTCGGCGGTCGCCGACGTCCGGGGCTGGCTCGACCTGCTGGCCACCGACGCCTCCGCGCGCGCCGCCGTCGTACACCAGACCCTCGAGGGCGCGATCAGCAGCCTCGCCCGCCACGCGTACATCGTCGCGGACGCAGCCGCCGAGCAGGCAGCGATGGTGGCTCGGCTGCGCGAGGAGGTCCACCGCGCCTACGACGCGGCGATCACCGAGACGGACAAGGCCTCGGCCGATGGCACCCTGCTACGTGGTGAGGTCCTTGCCCGCTGGCAGGAGTTCGTCGGCACGGGAGAGCTGCTTCGCTCATTGGAGAGCAAGGTGGGCCGAGTGCGTGACCGCGTCGTCGGTTGGGTCACGGGCAAGCCCCACCAGGTCCAGCTGGTCAGCGAAGCCGTCGAGTCCGGCCTCGAGACGCTGGTGGTCGAGCATGCGGAGGCGGCCGCGGAGCGAGTCGAGACGGGCTGGGCGTCGCTTGCCCCGGGACGCCAACTTCTCGAGCGGTCCGGCAGCGACCTGGGTCGCGCCTCCCGCGACCTGCGCCCACGCACGGCGCGGGCGGTTCGCGACTGGCAGGCCGGCGTCCTGGAGATGGTGCGCACCGAGGGCGCCGACAAGCGCGGCACCGCACGTTTCCTCGCCTACGGTCTCAACGGCCTCTCGATCGCGTTGATGATCATCGTGTTCTCCCAGACCGCGGGGCTCACGGGCGCCGAGGTCGGCATCGCCGGGGGCAGTGCCGTGCTCGGCCAGAAGCTGCTCGAGGCCGTGTTCGGCGACCAGGCCGTGCGGGACCTGGCGGCGAAGGCGCGTCGGGCCCTCCGCGCCAGGGTGAGCGAGCTGATGGACTCGGAGCGCCAGCGTTATCTCGGGCTGCTCGACGGGCTCGGGGTCACCGCGCAGGCCGCTGAGGCGCTGCGCGTCGCGGCACGCCGCATCGACGACCTGCGCTTCGCCGCACGAAACCGTCAGGGCGCATGACCACCCCACGAAAACAGTCGCTTCGCTCGCGCCTCCGCGGGACGCCGAGATGAACAGGCCCTCGCGTTGCCGCTGGGGCTCACCATGAGCGGGATCGTCGAAGGGGCCAGACATCTCGTGCGGCGGCGCGCCGACATCGTCGACCGCATCGACGGTCTCGCGGAAGCCGCCCGTTGCGCCCGGGGCCGGCTCGACGATGCGCTGGTCGACGAAGCGGTCGCGGTCGCCGATCGTGCCGCCGCGCGGCTGCGCCTGTCCGGCGACCACACGGTGGTCGCCCTGGGTGGCGCGACCGGGTCCGGGAAGTCGTCCCTGTTCAACGCCATTGCGGAGCTGGAGCTGGCCGCGACGGGAGTACGCCGGCCGACGACGTCCTGGACCATGGCGTGCGCTTGGGGCTCCGACGGTGCCGGTGAGCTCCTCGACTGGCTCGGGGTCCCGAAGCGGCATCAGGTCACCCGGCAGAGCATGCTCGGCGGTCCCGACGACGAGCGCGACCTGCAGGGGCTGGTGCTGCTCGACCTGCCGGACCACGACTCGACCGAGGTCGGGCACCACGTCGAGGTGGACCGACTGGTCGAGCTGGTCGACCTGATGGTTTGGGTGATGGATCCCCAGAAGTACGCCGACGCGGCGATCCACGAGGGCTACCTGCGACCGCTCGCCACGCACCGGGACCTGATCCTGGTGGCGCTGAACCACATGGACACGGTCGCCGTGGAACGACGCCAGGTGATCGTCACCGACCTCGAGAGGCTGCTCGCCGAAGATGGGCTCGCCGGCGTACCCGTCCTCCCCGTCTCGGCGAAGACCGGCGAGGGTGTGGCGACGCTCAAGGCGGAGATCGCGCGACGGGTCGCGGCGAAGCAGGCGGCGAAGGCACGGTTGATGGCCGACGTGAAGGCGGTGGCGGCCCGGATGGCCGTGGTATGCGGCGACGCCGAGCCGGGTCGCCCCGCGAAGGCGAGGCGCGCCGAGCTGGCTTCGGCGTTCGCCGACGCGGCCGGGGTCGCCACGGT
>DAINSL010000108.1:0-5500 GCA_036741335.1 Nocardioides sp.
TGGTTTTGCCCAAGCCCCCCAGGGTTCCGGTCCCTCCCCCCGCCTACCCGGGGGCCGCAGGCGCGGGCTCGACCGCACGCTCACACCACACGCGGTGAGCGACGACGTCATCGACCTGACCTGCGCGGCGCCCCCGGCCCTCCCGGGCATCGGCGCGGCCTACGCGGAGGCTCTCCATGACCTGCCGCGCTACCTCGGCGGGCACGGCTACTTCCCCACCGGCGTCCCGGCCCTGCAGGAGGCCGTCGCCGCGTCGTACGACGCACGCGGACTGGCCACCGACCCCGCCCAGATCATCGTCGTTCCCGGCGCACTGTCGGCCCTCACCATCGTCGCGCAGGGACTGGTCTGTCCGCGCGACCGGGTGCTCGTCGAGTCGCCGGGCTACCCCAACGCGTTCGCGGCGCTGCGCCGCGCCGGGGCCCGGCTCACCGGCGTGCCGATGGACGTCGACGGATGGGACCTCGACGCGGTGAGTCGCGTGTTGCGCCAGACCCGACCGGAGCTCGCCTACCTGATCCTCGACTTCCAGAACCCCACCGGCAACCTGATGCCCAACGCCCAGCGTGAGCAGTACGCCGAGGTGCTGCGGCGGGCGGGGACCGTCGCGATCGTGGACGAGTCGCACCAGCCGCTCGCGCTCGACGGGAGGCCGATGCCGAGGCCCTTCGCCGCCTTCGCGCCCGAGACCGTGACCCTGGGAAGCACCAGCAAGAGCTTCTGGGGCGGCCTGCGGGTGGGCTGGGCGCGCTGCCCGGAGGGCCTGCTCGACCCGCTGATGGAGGCTCGGGTGGCACTCGACCTCGGCAGTCCGGTGCTCGAGCAGCTGGTCGCCGCGCGACTGCTCGGTCGACGCGAGGAGCTGTGGGTCGACCAGCGAGCCCGGCTCCGGGAGCAGCGCGACGCCCTCGCCGCCGCCCTCCGCGACGTGCTTCCGGAGTGGCGGTTCCGGCTGCCCCGAGGGGGTCTGACGCTCTGGTGCGAGCTGCCCGTCGCGGGCCGGGCGGGACGCGGCGCCGTCGCCCTGGTGACCGAGGCCGAGCGCCTTGGCGTGGTCGTCTCACCCGGGCCGGTCTTCGCAGTCGACGGCGGACTCGACTCCTTCGTAAGGATCCCTTACACGCGGCCGTCCGACGAGCTCCGACTCGCGGTGGACCGGCTCGCGGAGGCCTGGGCCGCCGTGGCGGAGCAGGAGCACGGCTCGGCGCCCGCGCCGGGGGCCCGTCGTACCCGCGTCATGGTCGCGTAACCCGCGACCCCGCGCGGCGGGTCAGACCAGGTCGACGCCGCGCAGCGAGGTCGCGTCGATCGCCGCCTCGATCTCGGCCAGTGCCTCGGCCGGGATCGCGGAGTCGACCGACAGTGCCACCAGGGCATGTCCGCCCAAGGTGTCCCGGGAGACCTGCATGCCTGCGATGTTGACTCCGGTGTCGCCGAGGATCCGGCCCACGGTGCCGACCATGCCCGGCCGGTCGGCGTAGGTGAAGAACGCTAGGTGCTCGGTGGGCTCGAGGTCCACCAGGAAATCGTTGACCGCGACGAGCCTCTCCTTCTGGGCGATCCCGACCAGGGTGCCGCTGACGGAGACCTGCGAGCCGTCTGCGAGGGTGCCGCGGATCGTGATCAGGTTGCGGTGATCGGGGCTCTCGCTCTCGGCGACGAGGCGTACGGCGGTGCCCCGCTCGGCGGCGAGCAGAGGCGCGTTGACGTAGGAGACCTGCTCCTCGACGACGTCGGTGAAGACACCCTTCAGGGCGGCGAGCTCGAGGACCTTGACGTCGTACTCGGTGATCTCACCGCGGACCTCGACGTCGATTTGCTGGGCGACCTCGCCGGCCAGGGCGGTGAAGATCCGGCCGAGCTTCTCGGTGAGCGGGATGGCGGGCCGCACCTCCTCGGCGATCACGCCACCCTGGACGTTCACCGCGTCGGGGACCAGCTCGCCGCTGAGTGCGAGGCGCACGGACCTGGCCACGGCGATGCCGGCCTTCTCCTGCGCCTCGTCGGTGGAGGCACCGAGGTGGGGCGTCGCGACGACGTTCTCGAGCTCGAACAGCGGGCTGTCGGTGCACGGCTCCTTGGCGAACACGTCGATGCCGGCGGCCGCGATGCGGCCCTCCTTGAGGGCCGCGAACAGAGCGTTCTCGTCGACGATGCCCCCGCGGGCGGCGTTGACGAGGACGAGCGAGGACTTGGTCTTGGCCAGCTCCTCGGTGCCGATCAGGCCGACCGTCTCGGGGGTCTTGGGGAGGTGGACGCTGATGAAGTCGGACTCGGCGAGCAGCGTGTCGAGGTCGACCAGGCGCACCCCCATCTGCGCCGCGCGGCCGGCCTGCACGTAGGGGTCGTACGCGATCACCGACATGCCGAAGGCGGCGAGGCGTTGAGCGACCAGCACGCCGATGCGGCCGAGGCCGACGATGCCGACCGTCTTCTCGTAGAGCTCGATGCCGGTGTACTTCGACCGCTTCCACTCGCCGTTGCGCAGCGCGGCGTGGGCCGGGCTCAGGTGGCGGGCGGCAGCCAGGAGCAGCGCCACGGCGAGCTCGGCGGCGCTGACGATGTTGGAGGTCGGCGCGTTCACGACCATGACGCCGGACTGGGTGGCGGCCTTCACGTCGACGTTGTCGAGGCCGACGCCGGCCCGGGCCACGACCTTGAGTCGCTTCGCCGCGGCGAGCGCCTCGGCGTCGACCTTGGTCGCGGAGCGCACCAGGATCGCGTCGACGTCGGTGATGGCGGCCAGCAGCTCGGCCCGGTCCGCGCCGTTGCAGTGGCGGATCTCGAAGTCGGGGCCGAGGGCCTCGACGGTCGCGGGGCTGAGCTCTTCGGCGATGAGTACGACGGGGTTGCTCACGACAGCGGTGTCCTCGTGGTCAGAAGATGACAGGGGAACGGAGCCCGAGAGATCCGGCACGACGCTGTGCCCGGTCGACTCTACCGGAGCGGTCCGCGCCACCCGAGGCCCTGCACGCCGTGCGGACAGCACGGTGGTCGGGACTCGGCCCGACCACCGCATCGAGTCAGACCAACCCACCCATGTCGGCTCAGCAGTACGCCGTGGTGCCGCCGCCGGCGTACTGGCAGGTGTCGACGGTGGTGCCGCCCGCATTCTTGAGGACCGCCCTGTCGCCGTCGTTGTTCCACTTGGGCGTGGTCGAGTTCCAGTAGCGGCGGCCGGGTCCGTTGGTGCCGTTGCCGGTGAAGAGCGTGAGCGAGCCACCGGCCCGGATCTTGGTCTTCGGGAAGAAGTAGTGCTGGTTGTCCGAGCTCGGCGCCGAGATGATCTCCCAGCCCTTGATCTGCACCGGAGACGATGTCTTGTTCTTGAACACGATGTACTCGGTGTTGAGGTTGGTGCCCGTCTGCGCGTAGTGGATCTTCGCGATCTTCACCGGGCCGGCGGCGAGCGCCGGGCTCGCCGGCAGCAGGGGTGCCAGGCAGCCGAGCAGGCAGGCGAGCAGGACCAGACGCTTGGACAGACGCTTGGACATTGGGGGCTCCTCAGGTGTGCGGGATCTCGAAGTAGCTGCGCATGGTGCGCCGCCACGGGTTGGAGGGCAGATCGAGGCCGAGCGAGGCGACGCCGACGCAGTACTTGCTGATCGGGACGGGACGTACGCCGAACGCGCGCAGCAGGCGGTCGACCTGGGACCCGTGTCCCTCCACCTTGCTCTCGAGCACGACCATCCCTGGCCGGAGCGCGGCGTGCGAGCTGCCCCAGCCACAGGCCAGGTCGGTGTCGACGGTCAGCCGGGAGTGCCCGGACAGGCAGGCCAGGGTGGCGCGTCGGTTTCCGGTGACGACCACGGGCCGCATCGGCCCGGACAGCCCGGGGTCCCCGTGCGAGCGCAGGCACCCGTCCACGAACGCCTGGCCGGCATCCCCGAGCTCGGTCTGCTCCCAGATCGGGTGCGCGCGGCGCTCCTTGACGGTGAGGCCACGCAGGCCCTTGCGCTTGACCTCGAGCATGCAGTCGTCGGAGTCGACGTAGCGGCGTATCCGGATCTTGTAGCGGCGACGACGCCCCTGGAGGTGGGCGCGGTAGGTGACGAAGTCGTCGGTGTCGAAGTACACCGAGGAGTAGCCGAACAGGCGTCGGCCGTCGATCTCCAGGGCGGTCCAGGAGTCGTCGAGGGCACCGACGAGACGCTCGAACGTGGCCACCGGTACGACGTACTTGCGGTCGATGCGGGTGAGCAGCGCGGCTCCGGCGTCGAGAGAGCGGAGGTCGATGGCCGGCAGGGTGCCGACGAGGCGGGCGACCTGGTCCGACGTCTCGGAGCGGGGCACGACCTGGCCGGCCTCGACGCCGAGGAGGGCGGTCACACGATCGCCTCGTGGCGGTCGCGCTCTTCGGCGACGGCGCGCGGCACCTTGACGACCGGGATGTAGCGGACGTCGACGATCGTGGTGTCCTTCACATAGTCCGTCTCGCGCACGAACAGCCGCTTCACCTTGCAGCCCAGCCGCACTTCCAGGTCGGCCTTCAGGTGCGCCTCGGTCGGGAACACCATGTCCACCACGACGACCTGACGGCGCGCGCGGGGCATGACCAGCTGGTTGTCCAGCAGGACCATCACCGTGACCAGGCCGGCATCGAGCAGCCGAGCCAGCGCGGCGTCGCGGAACACCATGCCGTTGATCAGGCCGAGCACCAGTGCCACGAAGTAGTAGGCGCCCTCCTCCGGAGCGATCGGCTCGGAGCGGAGCCGGATGATCGACAAGATCGCGAACAGGCCGAACCCGAAGGCCACGCCGATCTTCATCTGGTTGACGATCAGCACGGCCACGCAGAACAGGCTCACGTTGAGGGCGACGTACGCGAGGGCGAGGTCGGCTCGACGGTTGCGACGGTAGTAGACGGCGAACGCGATGATGCCGATACACACCAGGTCCAGCAGGAGCGCCTGCCCGACGTTTCGGGTCAACGGCGTCATCAGCACCACCATCGGGGTACACCTATCTCTCACTCAGGCTGCGGCATACCCCCCGGTGCCACTTATGTATTCATGTCGTCACGATGCCCAAACGTTACGGCGAATTCGCCAAGATTTTGCCTGAACGCGGATACGTACAGGTTTCCGGCAGGTTCGCGACCTGCCGGCCGGCCATGTTCTCACCGAGTGCTCGCCGGGTCCTACCTGGTCGCGGTGCCCTCGATGTAGTCGCTGTCGTGGCCCTTCACCCACGACATCAGCTTGCGGAGCTCCCGGCCGGTCTCCTCGATCGGATGCTGCTCGCCCTTGGCCCGCAGCGCCTTGAACTCGGGGCCGCCGGCGTCCTGGTCGTCGATGAAGCGCTGGGCGAAGGAGCCGTTCTGGATGTTGGCCAGGACGGACCGCATGTTGTCCTTCACGTGCGGGTCGATGACCAGCGGGCCGGAGACGTAGTCGCCGTACTCGGCGGTGTCGGAGACCGACCAGCGCTGCTTGGCGATGCCGCCCTCGTACATCAGGTCGACGATCAGCTTCAGCTCGTGCAGGCACTCGAAGTAGGC
>DAINSL010000109.1:0-5408 GCA_036741335.1 Nocardioides sp.
CTCCGCGGCCGAGCCGACGATCTGCAGCCCGTCGCGCAGCCACTGGATGGCCGCGCCGGTGACGAAGATCGCCCCCTCGAGGGCGTAGGTCAGCTCCCCCGACGGTGCCTTCCACGCGGCCGTGGAGAGCAGTCCCGCGTCGGAACGCACGACCTTCGAGCCGGTGTTGGTGAGGATGAAGGAGCCGGTGCCGTAGGTGCACTTGCTCTGGCCGACGTCGAAGCAGGTCTGCCCGAACAGCGCCGCCTGCTGGTCCCCGGCGATCCCGGCGATCGGCAGATCGAGCCCCAGGAACGTCGCCGGGTCCGTCCTCGCCAGCTCGCCCCAGCTGGGCACGACCTCGGGCAGCGCGGCTCGGGGTACGCCGAACAGGCCGCACAGCTCGTCGCTCCACTCGCCGGCCGCGAGGTCGAACAGCAGGGTGCGGGAGGCGTTCGAGACGTCGGTGACGTGCCAGGTGCCGCGGCTCATCCGGGCCACCAGGTAGGAGTCGACGGTGCCGACGGCGTAGCGGCCGTCCTCGACCAGCGCCCACGTGTTCGGCTCGTGCTCGGCGAGCCAGGTCAGCTTGGTGCCCGAGAAGTACGGGTCGAGCCGCAGGCCGGTCAGCTCCGAGATCCGGGGTTCGTGCCCGGCCTCGCGCAGCCGGTCGCAGATCTCGGCGGTACGACGGTCCTGCCAGACGATCGCCCGGCGGGGTGAGCCGAGCGTCTCGCGGTCCCACAGCACGACGGTCTCGCGCTGGTTGGTGATGCCGATCGCGCGGAGCGCGGGTCCGTCGTACGCAGCGAGGGCGGAGCGCGTCGCCTCGAGGGTGGCCTGCCAGATCTCCTCGGGCGCGTGCTCGACCCAACCGGGTCGGGGGAAGTGCTGGGCGAACTCCTGGTACCCCCTGGCCGCGATGGACCCGTCGGCACCGACCACGAGGGCGGTGACACCGGTCGTGCCGGCGTCGATCGCCAGGACGCTCATGACCGTGCTCCCGTCCGGATCGTGCGGTTGCCCGGCATCCTCGCACGGGGTCACGATGGTCGGCAGTTCCCGTCTCGGGCCCAAGGGAGTCCAGGGAAAGGCCAGGGGATGAGCAGCAACCTGTCGCGCGGCGACTGCGATGCGATCTCCCGGTTGGACGCGACGGCGCAGGCGGAGCTGGTGCGCACGGGGGAGGTGGCCGCATCGGATCTCGTCGAGGCTGCCATCGACCGCATCGAGCGGCTCAACCCACTGCTCAACGCGGTCGTCATCGAGCGCTTCGACGACGCTCGGGAGGCGGTGAGACGCGGCCCGCCCGACGGCCCGTTCACGGGAGTGCCGTACCTGTTCAAGGACCTGGCCCTGGAGGTGGCTGGATGGCCGCTCACCGAGGGGTCGCGTTTCCTGCGCGGCTATGTGTCGAGTCGCGATAGCGAGCACGTGCGACGGGTCCGCGCGAGCGGGCTGGTGCCGTTGGGTCGCACAGGTTCGCCCGAGATCGGGATGAAGCCGACCGTCGAGTCCCGGCTCTACGGCCCGACGCGGAACCCGTGGGACACGAGCCTGTCGACCGGTGGCTCGAGCGGCGGCAGCGCTGCCGCCGTCGCCGCGGGGCTCGTCCCGATGGCGGGCGGAAACGATGCCGGAGGTTCGGTCCGGATCCCGGCTTCGGCGTGCGGCGTGTTCGGGCTCAAACCGTCGCGGGGCCGCAATACGTACGCGCCGCACTATGGGGACGTCTTCGGTGGTGTCGCCGTCGAGCACGCGCTCACGCGCAGTGTGCGAGACAGCGCGCGGTTGCTCGACGCGACCGCCGGGTCGGCACCGGGTGACCCCTACCCAGCGACTCCGCGCGAGCGCCCGTACGCCGAGGAGGTGACTCTCCCGCCCGGGCCGCTGCGCATCGCGTTCACGACCAGACCGGCTGAGGGGCGCGTCGCGGCCCCGGAATGTGTGGCGGCTGCCGAGGACACCGCCAGGCTCCTCGAGGAGCTCGGTCACGAGGTGTTCGAACGCGACCTGACCGAGCTGACGCCGGCCGTCGGAAACGCGATCGGCACGATGTGGGGGGCGGCCGTGGACTGGGCGATCCGGTACTGGGTGCGCGAGCTCGGTCGCGAGCCAGCTGACGACGACCTCGAGCCGTTCACGCGGGCGCTGTGGGGGCATGGGAAACGGGTCTCCGGTGGCGAGTACCTCCTGGCGGTCACCGACCTGCAGGCGTTCACTCGTCGAGTCGCGGACGCGATGTCCGCCTTCGACGTCTGGCTCTGTCCGACACTGGGCACCCTGCCGCCCGCGCTCGGGCTCATGACCGACACCGACGAGGACCCGTGGCGCGGCAACGATGTCGCCGGCGACCTGGTGGGCTTCCCGCTGGTCACGGCCAACGTCACCGGCAACCCGGCGATGTCGGTGCCGCTGGGCTGGACCGCGGCCGGATTGCCGGTCGGGTCACACTTCATGGCCCGCGCCGGCCGCGAGGACGTGCTCTTCCGGTTAGCTGGTCAGCTCGAGCGCGCTCGACCCTGGGCAGACCGCTGGCCCGCCACGCCCGGTCCGCTCCGGAAACAGGTCACAGATGAAGGGTAAGAGACCAAGAACGGGGCCGTTCGTGACCAGTTTTCGCGGGGCCAGTTTCGCTGCGGTCCGCCGATATCCGGTTGACCTCATGTGGGCTTGAGGCAGCAGGATTGACGAATGCTCTCGCGACTGGGCTTCCCCGCCGTCGGTCGACACGGGCGGTTCGTCACCGCCATCGGTATCGACGCGATGGGCAGCGGGGTGTGGATGCCGGTCTCGATGCTCTACTTCCTCGCCGTCACGCCGCTGGACCTGGTCCAGGTCGGGCTCGCCCTGACGCTGGGCTCGGTGTTCACCCTGCCGCTGTCGCTGGTGGTCGGCCAGGTTGTGGACCGGTACGGCGCCAAGCGGATCCTGCAGGTGGGGAACATCCTGCAGGCGGTCGGCTTCGCGGCGTACCCGTTCGCCCACACCGTGCCCACGGTTGCCGCCGTGATCGACGTGGCGTCCGTCGGGCGTACGGCATTCTGGGGGTCGTTCTCGCCGATGGTCGCGGCGATCTCCGAGCCGGGTGAGCGGGAACGCTGGTTCGGCTTCCTCGGGGCGCTGCGGAACTCCGGGTTCGCGGTCGGTGGCCTGGTGGCCGCGGGCGTTATCACGATCGGCACGCGGCCGGTCTACACCGCGGTCGTCTTGGTGAACGCCGCGTCCTACCTCGCGTCGTTCGTCCTGATGAGCGGAGTGGCCGCCACCGAGCGGCGTACGCCGAGCCGGCAAGGCGGTGGCTGGCGCGAGGTGCTGGGCGACCGGGGCTACCGGTGGCTGGTCGGCTGCAACTTCGCCTACGCGATGACCGAGATGTCGCTGATCGTGGTGATGCCGGTGTACATCGTGAGGATGCTGCACCTGCCCGGCTGGTTGTCGGGGTCGGTGTTCGTGATCAACACGGTGATGATCGGCGTCGGGCAGGGCCTCATCGTGAACCGGATGACTGGTGCGGTGCGCACGCGCATCGTGACACTCGCCGCCGGCGTCACGGCCGCCTCCTTCGCGCTGATGTACGCCGCCGGGCTGGCGTCGAAGCCGGTGGCCATCGGCGTCGTACTCGTGGCCGCGGTGGTGTACACGATCGGGGAGATGGTGGCCGGGCCGGTGCTCTCGGCGCTGGCCACCGAGTCGCCGCCCGAGCATCTCCGGGGCAGGTTCCTGGCGGTCTACCAGCTGTCGTGGAACCTGTCAGGCGTGGTCGCGCCGGTGCTCTACGCATGGCTGCTCGACCGCGGCGCCCTGTCGGCGTGGTCGGGGCTGGCGGCGATGGCGCTGCTGGGCGCGGCCTGCTGCGTACCGATGCGACGGTTGCTGCCCCTGGCCGGGCGGCGGGTCACCAACACCCCGCAGACGGCGCCGACGTCCGAGCCCGTGGAGATCTGAGACTCCACTCGGAGCGGGGGCCAGCGGCCACTAGGGTCGTGGCGAGCGCGTCAAGACGGAGCGCGCGACGACAGGAGAACGACGATGCGCGTGGGAGTGCTGACCGGCGGCGGTGACTGCCCGGGTCTGAACGCGGTGATCAGGGCCGTGGTCCGCAAGGGAGTCGAGGAGTACGACTTCGACCTCATCGGGTTCCTCGACGGCTGGCGTGGTCCGCTGGAGAACATGACGACCGAGCTCGGGGTGGCCCAGGTGCGCGGCATCCTGCCGCGCGGAGGCACGATCTTGAAGTCGTCGCGCACCAACCCGTTCAAGGTCGACGGCGGTGTCGAGCGGATCAAGGACAACCTCGCCGCGAACGGGGTGGACGCCCTGGTGGCCATCGGCGGCGAGGACACCCTCGGAGTGGCGACCAGGCTCGCCGAGCTCGGCGTCAACGTGGTCGGTGTGCCCAAGACGATCGACAACGACCTGTCGGGCACCGACTTCACCTTCGGCTTCGACACCGCCGTGAACATCGCGATGGAGGCGATCGACCGGTTGCACACCACGGCCGAGTCGCACCACCGGGTGCTGGTGGTCGAGGTCATGGGCCGGCACGCCGGCTGGATCGCGTTGCACTCCGGCATCGCCGGCGGCGCGAACGTCGTACTCATCCCGGAGCAGCCGTTCGACATCACCAAGGTCTGCGAACACGTGGAGCACCGGTTCAAGACCCAGTACTCACCGATCATCGTGGTGGCCGAGGGCGCCGTCCCGGTCGAGGGCGGCGACATGACCCTGGTCAGCGGCGAGACCGACGCGTTCGGGCACGTCCGGCTCGGTGGCATCGGCGACCGGCTCGCCCAGGAGATCGAGACGCGCACCGGCAAGGAGGCGCGCGCGGTCGTGCTGGGTCACGTGCAGCGCGGCGGCACCCCGACCGCGTTCGACCGCTGGCTGGCCACCCGCTTCGGGCTGCACGCGATCACCGCCGTCGCGGAGAAGGCGTTCGGCACGATGGTCGCGCTGCGCGGGACCGAGATCGTCCGGGTGCCGCTGGCCGAGGGCACCGGCGAGCTCAAGCTCGTCCGCCCTCAGGAGTACGCCGAGGCCGAGATCTTCTTCGGCTGACGCGGGGTCAGGTACCCGGCGCCTGGTAGGTCAGGCTTCCGGCCTTCTCGAGGAGCCCGCCCAGGTCGTCGGCGGCAATCAGCTCGTGGGTCTCGACGTGGGCCAGCGTTCCGCTGCTGCTGACCGCGAGACTGATCGCGGCGGCCGCGGCGCTGTCGGGGACGTCGACGACGGTGAACCCGTCGTACTGCCCGAACATCAGGTAGTAGCACTCCATCGAGCCGCCCACCTGTTCGGCCAGGCCGCGCACGACGGCGGCGCGGTCGCTCGGGTGATCGATGAGCCCCTTGATCGTCTCTCCCTTGAACCTGAAGAACACCACGTACTTCGCCATAGCTAAAACCTCCTGTTGCCGCATCCTCGTCCCC
>DAINSL010000110.1:0-5332 GCA_036741335.1 Nocardioides sp.
CGAACGGCGACGAACAGTCCATCCGGATCTTGCCGTCCCAGTCCAGGGTCATGAACCGCCAGGTCGGGTCGACCAGCGGGTTGACCACGGTCAGGTCGAGCGCGTGCCGCTCGGCGATCGCGCCCCAGTAGGCGACGCTCGCACCGCCCAGCGGGTCCGCGCCGATCCGGATTCCGGCCCGCTTGATCGCGTCGATGTCGACCACACTCGGCAGGTCGTCGACGTACGTGCCCATGAAGTCGTACGGCGAGCACGCGGCGCGGGCGCGGACGAACGCGACCCGGTGGACGCCCTCCAGGTTGGCCCGGATCAGCTCGTTGGCCCGGGCCGCGATCACCGTCGTCGCGTCGGTGTCGGCGGGGCCGCCGTGCGGAGGGTTGTACTTGAACCCGCCGTCCGTGGGCGGGTTGTGCGACGGCGTGACGACGATGCCGTCGGCGAGGCCGCGGCCGGTCGTCCGCCCCTCGTTGGCTCGGATGATCGCGTGCGAGACCGCGGGCGTCGGGGTGTAGCCGTCGGCCGAGTCGACCAGCACCGTCACCTCGTTGGCGATCAGCACCTCGATCGCGGTCACCCACGCCGGCTCGGACAGTCCATGGGTGTCACGGCCCAGGAACAGCGGCCCGTCGTACCCCTGCTCGGTGCGGTAGTCGCAGATCGCCTGCGTCGTCGCCGCGATGTGCACCTCGTTGAACGAGGTCTTGAGGCTGGTGCCGCGGTGCCCGCTGGTCCCGAACGCCACCTGCTGGTCGACGTTGTCGGGGTCCGGCTCCTCGCTGAAGTACGCCGTCACGAGGTGCGCGACGTCGACGAGGTCGGACGGCTGGGCGAGGGTTCCTGCGCGGGGGTCGACCATGGCCCCATCATGTCGCGGACGTCGCCGGTTGAGGAGAGGAGGGCACCCGGTGACCGCCGGACACACATTGGTCCCACGAAACGCCCCGAAACGGCCGAGATGGGCAACCAATGTGTGTCCGTAGGTCAGCCCACCGAGTCCCCACGCACGGTGAACAGGTCGCCGGGCTGGCACTCGAGCACCCGGCAGATTGCGGTGAGGGTCGAGAACCGGACGGCCCGCGCCCGGCCGTTCTTGAGCACGGAGAGGTTGACCACGGTGACACCCGCCCGCTCGGCGAGCTCGGCCAGAGTCATCCCCCGGTCGGCCAGGATCTTGTCGAGATGGACCTCGACCGCGTGCAGATCGTCGGGTTCGGGCGACGGCAGGGCGGGTGACGGTTCGCGGGTACGGCGCTTCATACGGTGGCGTCGATCTCCTCGCGCATCGGCACTGTCATGGCCATCACGCGGCCCATGGCCTGCAGACCGAAACTGGCGATGATGACGGCCCCCGAGAGGTGGAAATATCCCCCGATGTAGTTGCTGTGCTCGCTGAGCATGGTGGACGCGAGGCGTTGCGTCGCGAGTCCCTGGCTGAGCGCGACCACGAACTCACCGACGAACAGGAAGACTCCGAGCCGCGCCAGGGCTCTCGCCACATCCGGCATGAAAGGGCCCCGACGTCTGACCCTGCGCGTGAGCCGCCACGCGATCACGATGAAGCCGAGCAGGAACAGGAACCCCGGGAGGTCCATCAGCGTGGCGAGCACCCGCTGCCCGGTGCTGGGATCGCTGGCGCACAGGTTGAACCCTGAGGGGTTCGCGTGGACGCCACTCGGGAGGTTCTGGATGTGCGCGCCGGTGACGCCGTCGCCGTGGGCTCTGTCGGTCGCGACGGCGCCGTACGGTGCCTCCACGCACACGATCGGGTAGCCGAAACCGAACACGGACCCGCTTCCCAGGAGGCTCGCGGGCACGACCGCCAGCAGGAAGAAGATCATCAGGCCACCGATGACCGCGATGATGCGTTCCAGTGGTGCGAGCGGGTTCGGGTCCTTCATGGCGACTCCTCGGGTTATCGACAAACGATAGGGCATCGTTAGTCGATATGCACTGGTTTCGAGACGGTTGCGAGGCAACCTCCTCAACCAGCGGCGCGTGGCCACCGGTAGCGTCAGCGGGTGCGCGACTTCGTGACGACCGTGGACGGCGGAGACGTCGTCGTGCGGTACGCCGACCCGGAGCACCGGGCCGAGCGGGTCAGCGTCTGGGCGCACCTCCACCTCGGTGACACCTCGATGCGTCCGGTCGACGGTGGCTGGGAGGTGCGCCTGAAGGACCTGCCGGTCGACCGGTTCGAGTACCTCCTCGACGTCCACGGCGAGTTGCGCCCCGACCCGGGCAACCCGCGCGTCGTACCCGGCCCGTTCGCCGACCACTCGTGGCTGCCGCTGCCGGCCTACCGCGAGCCCGGGTGGCTCGGCCTCGCCCAGGTCCCGGGCGAGCGGGCGTCGCTGACCCTCTCCCGTACGGCGGTGGGGCGGCTCGACGCGGAGATCTGGTCACCGGTCGAGGCAGCCGCAGACGAGAGCCTGCCCCTGCTGGTCAGCCACGACGGCCCCGAGATGGACGCGTACGGCGGCCTCACGGCGTACGTCGGCGCGATGATCGGCGCCGGCCGGCTCCCGCGGATGCGGGTCGCGCTGGTCGGCCCGGGCAACCGCAACAAGAGGTACGCCGCCAACCCGGCGTACGCCCGGGCGCTCACCACTCGCCTCGTCCCTGCCTTGATGGAGGCGGTCCCCACGCACGGCCGGCCCGTGCTGATGGGCCAGAGCCTCGGTGCGCTGGCCGCACTCCATGCGGCATGGACGAGCCCGACGACGTTCGCCGGGCTGTTCCTGCAGAGCGGCTCGTACTTCACCCCTGAGCTGGACGCGCAGGAGTCGGGCTTCCACTTCTGGCCGCAGGTGACCGGGTTCGTCGCGACCCTCCATGCCGCGACGCAGGCCGCGCCCGAGGCCCCGCCGACGACGCTGGTGTGCGGGAGCGGCGAGGAGAACTACGCCGACAACCTGGCGATGCGCGACCAGCTCGCCCGCGTCGGCGTCGAGACCGCGTGGGGCGAGGTCCGCGACGGCCACACGTTCACCTGCTGGCGCGACACCCTCGACCCTTATCTGACCGATCTTCTTCTGCGAGTCTGGGCCTGATGCACCGCGAACAGATCGAGCTCGACGCCCCCGGCCTGGACCGGCCAGGCACGGTCATCCGCTACGGCCATTTCGGGCGACCGGTGATCGTGTTCCCCACCGAGCAGGGGCGCGCGTGGGACTACGAGAGCAACGGCATGGTCGGCGCCATCTCCCACCTCATCAACGACGGCCGCGTCAAGCTGTACTGCGTCGACTCCTTCGACCACGCCAGCTGGTCCGAGCGCAGCATGGAGATCGAGGAGCGCGCGCGGCAGCAGCAGGTCTACGAGGCCTGGATCACGAACCAGGTGGCGTCGTACGTCGGCAGCGACAGCCCGGGCGCCTCCGACGCGATCGTCACCGGCTGCTCGATGGGCGCCTATCAAGCGCTGCAGATCGCGCTGACCCGTGCCGACCTGTTCCCGGTCGCGATCTGCCAGTCGGGCAACTACGACCCGTCGACCTGGCACGGCTGGGGGGAGCGCGGCGACGCGGCGTACTTCACCAACCCGGCCGACTACGTCCCCCATCTGCACGGCGACCACCTCGACTGGCTGCGCTCGCGGCTGCACGTCGTACTCACCGTGGGGGAGGGCGCGTGGGAGACCCACCCCACGGGCTCGCTCCCGAGCGCGCGGCACATGGGGCACCTGCTGGCCGAGAAGCAGATCTCCCACGACCTCGACGTCTGGGGCCACGACGTCTCCCACGACTGGCCGTGGTGGCGCAAGCAGATCGCCCACCACCTCCCGCGCTTCTGCTAACCGCCGAAACCGGCGGCACCGAACTGCTGACAGTTCGGCCGTCTCGGTGCTCGCCATGCGTTCGCCCGACTACGTACGCCGGACGCTCGTGCGAGCCGCGGCCCTCCCCGTCGTACGGCGGCGTGGCTAGGGTCGAGTGCATGGCCACGAAGGACCACCTGATCGGACTCCTCCTCGGCGCGGAGGAGGACTGGCCCCAGGCGTTCGAGCAGATTCTGCGCTTCGTCGGGCCCCTGGACGTCGACGGCACCACGCACACGCTGGCCAGCGAACGACTGACCATCGAGCCGTTCGAACTCACCGACCCGGTCCGCACCGGGCTGGTGATCGACCGGCTCGCGCACTGGTACTACCACCCCCGCGAGTGGCTCAAGAAGGCCGCGCTGTACGACGGCACCTACCTGCTCAACAGCCCGTTCACGTTCCAGTCCTACGAGAAGCACGCGGCGTACTGCGCGATGCTCCGCCTCGGCCTCAAGGTCCCGAAGACGATCCTGGTGCCCTACAAGAACCCGATCGACAACCACCGCTGGACCTGCACGAGCGCGAAGTACAACCAGCCCTTCGACCTCGACGTGCTCGCCGCCGAGCTCGGCTACCCGCTCTACATGAAGCCGTTCGACGGCGGCGGTTGGCGCGGCGTCTCGCGGATCGACAACCCCGACGACCTGCATCGCGCGTACGACGAGTCCGGCGAGATGCTGATGCACCTGCAGGCGACCGTCGACTACGAGCATTTCGCCCGCGCCCTGTCGATCGGGCCCGAGACGATGGTGATGGACTTCCGGCCCGACCAGCCGATGCACAACCGCTACGCCGTCACCCACGGCTTCCTGTCCCCGTCCGCGGGCCATCAGACGGCCGCGATCTCGCGGATCGTGAACGCGTTCTTCGGCTGGGAGTTCAACTCCGCGGAGATGCTCGTCGCCGGCGACGAGGTGTACCCGATCGACTACGCCAACGCCTGCCCCGACGTCTCGCTCACCAGCCTGCACTACTACTTCCCGTGGGCGATCACCGCGCTGGTGCGGTGGTCGGTCTACTGCCTGGTCACCAGGCGACGGTCCAACGTCGACCTCCGGACCGGCCGCTACTTCGAGATCGCCGACTCCGACCGGTCGTACGACGAGAAGGTCGACGCCTACCTCGCCCTCGCCGACGGGCACTTCGAGACCGAGCGCTACCGAGACTGGTGTACGACGCACCTCGGCCACCTCGACGAGCTCGTGGCCCAGTGGGTGGCCAGCGCGGACTTCGACCGGCTGCTGGTCGAGACCGTGCGGGCGACGTACCCCGCGCAGGAGCAGGAGCAGTTCCTCGCCCACTTCCACGGGCTGATCGGGATGTGGGTCGCCGACCAGGCTCAGGCCGCTGGCCAGGGGTAGGTGATGCCCGTGGTTTCCTCGGAGAGCTCCCACAGCTGCCGCTGCACGGACTCGTTGCCCGCGAGCCGGCTCCAGCCGACCAGCTCCGGAGCGCCGGCGGTCTCGCCGAGGCCGCTGGGTCCGCAGTACGACGAGCCCGGCAGATCGGCGG
>DAINSL010000111.1:0-5140 GCA_036741335.1 Nocardioides sp.
GACGTGCTCGTGCTGACGTCGTTCTCCGACGCCGAGCGGATCGTGGGCGCTCTGGACGCCGGCGCCATGGGCTACCTCCTGAAGGACGCCGAGCCCGACGAGGTCCTAGCCGGGATCCGGGCCGTTGCGCGGGGCGAGTCACCGATCAACCCGCGCGCTGCCCGCGCGCTGCTCGGTGCGCGGCGGACGACGCCCCCGGCGGCCGCCGAGCTCACGCCCCGGGAGAGCGAGGTGCTGGTCCTGGTGCGCCAGGGGCTGGCCAACAAGCAGATCGCCCGGCGGCTGGGGATCTCCGAGCGGACCGTGAAGGCTCACCTCACCTCGGTCTTCCAGCGGATCGGCGTGGTCGATCGGACCCAGGCGGCACTGTGGGCGGAGCGCAACGGGCTCGTCTGACCCGCCCTGGATGAGTGACCCGGCTAGCCGACGTCTTCGACGGTGAGGGTGCCGGGGTCGCTGGCCCGCTCGGGAAGCGGGGGCGGCGTGCCGCCGAACTCGGGGCAGTGCGCCTGGAAGGAGCACCAGTCGCACAGGCGGCTGCGGTTCGGTCGCCAGTCACCGGACTCCTCGGCCATCCGGATCGCCCGCCAGATCGCCTCGACCTTGCGCTCGGTGGCCAGCAGGTCGGCCTCGTCGGGGACGTAGCGGAGCATCTCGCCGTTGCCGAGGTAGACCAGCTGGAGCATCGCCGGGACGACGCCGCGGGTGCGCCAGATCACCAGGGCGTAGAACTTCATCTGGAACAGCGCCTTGGCCTCGAACATCTCGCTCGGCGACCTTCCAGACTTATAGTCCACCACTCTGATGGCCCCGTCGGGCGCCACGTCGAGGCGGTCGACGAAGCCGCGGAGCAGCAGCTTGGAGTCGAGCAGGGTCTCGACGTAGAGCTCGCGCTCGGCCGGCTCGAGACGCCGCGGGTCCTCCAGGGTGAAGTATCGGTCGAGCACCGTGCGGCACGTCGCCAGCCACTCGGCCACCTCGGGGCCTTCGCCGGTGAACATCTCCGCGATGGCCGGATCGGCCGCCAGCAGTGACTCCCAGGTGGGCGCCAGGAGGTTGCGGGCCTGCTCCGGCGTGCGGTCCTGTGACGGGAGGTCGAAGAGGTCCTCGAGCACCTTGTGCACCAGCGTGCCTCGCAGCGCGTCCGCGGATGGCTCCTCCGGGAGGTGGTCGATGGTGCGGAAGCGGTACATCAACGGGCAGGACATGAAGTCCGAGGCCCGGCTCGGAGAGAGCGCCCCGAGCACCTGCACGCCGTCGACCGGGGTCGACCGGGGCTCGGCCGGCGAGGCGATGGGTGTCGACGTGGTGCTCATGGACCCGAATCTAGGCGAGGCCACCGACAACCCGTGGTACGCCGCGCATCGCCACCCCGACCGGTAGCCTCGAACCATGAGCAACGACCGCGCCACCGGGGAGTCCCCGCCGGCGCATCGTCCACCCGGCACGTTCAAGGTGGGCACCGTTGCGGGCAGCGACGTGCTGCTCACCAGGTCGTGGTTCCTGGTGGCCGGTCTGATCGCGCTGATCATGGCGCCGGCGGTCGACCAGGCCCAACCGGGTCTCGGCGGGCTGAAGTACGTCGCGGGCTTGGCCTTCGCGGTCCTGCTCTATCTCTCCGTGCTGCTGCACGAGGCCTCACACGCCCTCATGGCCAAGCACTTCGGGCTTCCGGTGTCGTCGATCACCCTCCACTTCCTGGGAGGCATGACCGCGATCGAGACCGAGCCGGACCAGCCCCGCCAGGAGTTCTGGATCTCGGTGGTCGGACCGCTCACCTCGATTGCGGTCGGCCTGGCGGCCTCCGCCCTCGCCCTCGTCACGCCGCACGGGCTCCTCGGGCTCGCCGTGGGCGGCATAGCCGGTGCCAACCTCATCGTCGGTGTCGTGAACCTGCTGCCCGGACTCCCGCTCGACGGTGGCCGCGTGCTGAAGGCCGCGGTATGGCGCGGCACCGGCGACATGCACCGCGGCACCGTCGTGGCGGCCTGGGGTGGCCGGGTCGTCGCGCTGCTGGCCTTCGGCTGGCCGCTGCTGACCAGCAAGATCCTGGGCGGTTCCCCGACCGTGGTCGACTTCGTCTTCGCGGGCATGATCTCGATGTTCCTGTGGAGCGGAGCCACGGCGGCACTCGAGTCGGCGAAGGTCCGCGCCCGGGTGCCCTATCTGGTGGCGCGCGACCTGGCGCGCCGTACCCTCACCGTCCCGGGCGAGCTGCCGCTCGCCGAAGCCGTACGCCGCGCCCAGGAGGTCGAGGCGGGCAGCATCGTCACGGTCAGCCTGTCCGGGCAGCCGGTCGGCGTGGTCAACGAGGTCGCGTTGATGTCGGTGCCGGAGGACCGCAGGCCCTGGGTCGCGGTCTCCACGGTGACGCGCACCCTCGACGAGGGTCTCCGCCTGCCGGCGGGCATCGGCGGTGAGGACCTGATCCGGGCGATCAGCGCCAGCCCTGCGGGGGAGTACCTCCTGCTCGACCCCGACGGCAGCATCTTCGGCGTGCTCTCGACCGCGGACGTCGACCGCGCGTTCCGGGCCCTCGCCTGAGCGCCACTAGTCTGCCCACCATGCCCGAGGACTCCCTGCCCCCCGCGGAGACGCACGTCGACGTGCCCCCCGCGGCCTGGGCCGGCGTGCATCGTGGTCCGCTGCGCGCGGGGGAGTGGGTGCGGGTGACCGACCAGAAGGGCCGGCGACACAACTTCGAGCTGCTGCCGGGGAAGCGGTTCTTCTCCAACCGGGGCCACCTGGAGCACGACGAGCTGATCGGCCGCGAGGAGGGGTTCACGGTCACCTCGTCGGTGGGCGGGGAGTACCTCGTGTTCCGGCCGCTGCTCAGCGAGTTCGTGGTCTCGATGCCGCGCGGGGCGGCGGTGGTCTACCCCAAGGATGCGGCACAGATCGTGGCGATGGCCGACATCTTCCCGGGTGCCGACGTCGTGGAGGCCGGCGTGGGCTCGGGTGCGCTCACCTGCTCCCTGCTCCGGGCGGTCGGTCCGCACGGACAGGTGACGTCCTACGAGCGCCGGGAGGAGTTCGCCGAGGTCGCGCGGGCCAACGTCACGCAGTTCTTCGGCACCATCGACGGGCCCAACGAAGGGCCCAACCAAAGGCAGGGCCATCCGGCCTGGCAGCTCACGCTGGGTGACCTGGCCGAGGAGCTGCCGGCGTCCGGTCAGCGGGCCGACCGGGTGATCCTCGACATGCTCGCACCGTGGGACTGCGTCGAGGCGGCCGCCGGAGCCCTGCGACCGGGCGGCATCGTCTGTGCGTACGTCGCCACCACGACCCAGCTGTCACGCTTCGTCGAGACCGTGCGCGTGCATGGTGGCTTCACCGAGCCGCAGGCCTGGGAGTCCCTCGTCCGCGACTGGCACGTCGAGGGCCTGGCCGTCCGGCCGGGACACTCGATGATCGGCCACACGGCGTTCCTGGTCACCGCGCGGAGGATGGCACCGGGAGCGCGGCCGCCGCTGAAGAAGCGCCGACCCGCACCGGGCGCGTACGGCCCCGACTACACCGGACCGCGACCTCCCGATGCCGCCGAGGAGCTTTCAGCCGAGTGAGCGGGTCGCGCCGGTGCGCGGGGCTCGAGATCAAATCGTGAGAAACGCGCCGCCATTCGCCCCTTTCGGCCGACCGCGGACGGGTAGGGTCGAACGCAGGAGGTGGGACATGAGCATGGGTCACGATGCATCCCAGGGCGCCTCGAACGGCGACCGGAGCGCGCGTGAGCTGGCCGACCAGGTCCGTTTCCTCGAGGCCGAGATCACCGACCTGCGCCACCGCCTGTCCGACAGTCCCGCCCAGGCGCGTGGGATCGAGCTCCGCCTGGCCGACACCCAGCGGTCGCTGTCCGCCGTCACCTCGCAGAACGAGCGCCTGGCGCAGACGCTGCGCGAGGCCCGCGACCAGATCACCAAGCTCAAGGAGGAGGTCGACCGGCTGGCACAGCCGCCGGCCGGTTTCGGCACCTTCATCCAGCGCAACGAGGACGACTCCGTCGACGTGTTCACCGGTGGCCGCAAGCTGCGGGTCAACGTCAGTCCGGGCGTCGGCCTCGATGAGCTGGTCAAGGGCCAGGAGGTCATGCTCAACGAGGCCCTCAACGTCGTGGCCGCACTCGACTTCGAGCAGGTCGGCGAGGTCGTGATGTTCAAGGAGCTGCTCGCCGACGGTGAGCGGGCCCTGGTGATCGCGAACGCCGACGAGGAGCGGGTGGTGCGCCTCGCCGACCCGTTGAAGGCCGACACGCTGCGTGCCGGTGACTCGCTGCTGCTCGACGGCCGCGCGGCGTACGCCTATGAACGCGTCCCGAAGTCCGAGGTCGAAGAGCTGATTCTCGAAGAGGTGCCCGACATCGACTACGGCTCGATCGGTGGTCTGGTCAGCCAGATCGAGGCGATCCGCGATGCCGTCGAGCTGCCTTACCTCCACCCCGAGCTGTTCCTCGAGCACCGGCTCAAGCCGCCCAAGGGCGTGCTGCTCTACGGTCCTCCGGGCTGCGGCAAGACGCTGATCGCCAAGGCCGTCGCCAACTCACTGGCCAAGAAGGTGGCGGAGAGGACGGGCCAGGAGGGGAAGTCCTACTTCCTCAACATCAAGGGCCCGGAGCTGCTCAACAAGTACGTCGGCGAGACCGAGCGGCACATCCGCCTGGTGTTCCAGCGGGCTCGCGAAAAGGCCAGCCACGGCACGCCGGTGATCGTGTTCTTCGACGAGATGGACTCGTTGTTCCGTACCCGCGGATCGGGTGTCTCCTCCGACGTCGAGAACACCATCGTCCCGCAGCTGCTCAGCGAGATCGACGGCGTCGAGGCGCTGGAGAACGTGCTGGTGATCGGCGCGTCCAACCGCGAGGACATGATCGACCCGGCGATCCTGCGCCCGGGCCGGCTCGACGTGAAGATCAAGATCGAGCGTCCCGACGCGGAGTCGGCCCGCGACATCTTCAGCAAGTACCTCCTCCCGGAGCTGCCCCTGCATGCCGAGGACGTGGCCGAGTTCGGCGGTGACCGGGACGCCTGCGTCGAGGCCATGATCCGGGCAACTGTCGAGCGGATGTACACCGAGACCGAGGAGAACCGCTTCCTCGAGGTCACCTACGCCAACGGCGACAAGGAGATCCTGTACTTCAAGGACT
>DAINSL010000112.1:0-5128 GCA_036741335.1 Nocardioides sp.
CCGCCCACACGTCGCCGAGGACGCCGCCGACGACGAGCAGGACACCGACGGCGAGGAGCGAGAGCCGCCTGTTCTGGAGTCGCCGATCCTCCGGTGCGGTGCGGGTGTGGAGCAGGGCGTCGGTGAAGTACCGGCTCCACACCAGAATCGCGTGGGTCACCGCCCCCAGCAGCAGCAGGTGGATCAGCAGCCACCGCGGCGCCGGGACGACAGGATGCACCAGGGCGACGACGAGAGTGGCGAGGAGCCAGCCCGCGACCGGCAGGTCACGCATCGGCCAGAAGCCGCGACCGGGCTGGTCGGTCATCCGCGAGGCCGGGCCAGCGGAGGGACGACCAGCAGGCAGGCGCCCGGCTCGGCGAACGGGAGGAGGTCGCTGCCCGCCGGGTCGGCGCCGTACGCAGCCAGGGCGCCGCGCACGATGCCCAGATGCACCCCGCAGACCACGTCGGGGTGCCGGTGGGCGGCTTCGAGCAGTGGGCAGCGGGTCAGCCGTACGACGTCGGGTGCAGCGGGTTCACAGTGGGGTTCGAAGCCCAAGTCGTCGAGCAGAGCAGCGACGTGCTCCCGTGCGTACTCGGGCGATGTGGGTGCGGCCCCGCGGTTGCGGGCGAGGTCGTGTCCCCACTCCTCGCCGGCCAGGATGGCGTCGGCGCGCGGGTCGGGGCTAGTGCGGGTGATCGCGGACACCAGGGCCGCGGCGAGGCCGGCGTACTCGGAGGCCTCGGGCTGGGCGGCAGTGCTCTCGTAGAGCCAAGCGGGGCGACCCCGGCCCTCAGGCTCGGCACGCGCCCGCGCCACGAGGCCGCGGCGCACCAGGTTCTCGAGATGCTCGCGAACGGTGTTGGGGTGCAGCCCCGTCACCCGGACGAGGGCGGCCTGGGTCAGCGGTTCCGGCTGCCCGTGCAGCGTCTCCAGGATCGCCGTGGGCGACGCAGAGAGCGGTCGGACCGCGGCACCGGCCCGAGGTCCGAGCGGCCCGTCCGGTGAGGACTTTCGGCCCTCATTATTTTGCACGGTGTCCAGTGTAGTAAAAAGGTGATGTGTTCACCAACGCTGGTGGACCGAGTGAGGAGAACCGACATGAACGACGTGGTGATCGCTTCGAGCGAGGCCGACGCCCAGGCCGCCGAGGCCGTCGAGGAGCACCACGCGCGGATGGCAGGTGCGCTGGCCCTGAAGGTGGAGTCGCTGTCCGCCGCGGCCCGGGCGCGCCGGCAGGACGACGCCGAGGAGGTCAGGGCCGACCTGGTCAGCTGGTGCCGTGCAGAGCTCGTCCCCCACGCGTTGGCCGAGGAGGACACGCTCTACCGGGTCGCCGCCGAGCAGGTCGAGGCGCGTCTCCTCGTCGAGGCCATGCTCGCCGAACACCGGGCGATCGTCGGGCTCGTCGACGACCTCGCCCGAGCCGCCGACCCGGTGGCTGCAGCCGAGCTCGCCCGCGCGCTTCGAATCCTCTTCGAGACCCACCTGGCCAAGGAGAACGAGCAGATCCTGCCGCTGCTCGTCGCCGCTCCGGACGTGGCGCTCGCAGCGCTGCTCGGCGGCCTGCACGAGCTGCTGGGTGCGGCGGTGAGAGACGCCGACCACTCCGAGCAGCCGATCGGGCACGCCTGCGGATGTGGCGAGGTGGATCCGTCCGGTCACCCCGAGCTGGATACCCGCACGATCCCGCACGCCATCCGGCACGCGACCATCTTCGGTGCGCTCGACGGCGTACGCCCCGGCAAGGGACTGATCCTCGTCGCGCCCCACGACCCCCTACCCCTGCTCGCGCAACTGGAAACGCGTGAGCCCGGCGCCTTCGAGGTCGACTACCTCGAACGGGGTCCGCAGGCCTGGCGGCTCGCAATCGTGCGGCAGGCCGGCTGATGGGTCACGAAAGTTCTGGACCCCTGCCAAGGTGGCGGGGCATCCCTTTGCGAGAGGCGATGCCATGAAGGAGCAAGTAGTGGTCACACCTGCCGGCAGGACAGCGTCAGAAAGCGAGTCACGTGCCGCGTCACGCGGCGGCTCGCCGGGGCTGATGCTGGCGCTGGCCACCATCGGGTTTGCGGTGAACTTCTGGGCCTGGGCGCTGATCAGCCCGCTCGGGCCGCTGTTCCGCGAGAACGGCACGCTGGGCTCGCTGAGCGAGTCCGACGTTGCGCTCCTGGTCGCGGTGCCGGTCATCGTCGGGTCGCTGGGCCGGATCGTGGTCGGCGCCCTCACCGACAAGCTCGGTGGGCGGGTGATGTTCCCGATCATCTCCGGGCTGACGATCCTCCCGGTCCTGTTCCTCGCGTTCTTCGCCCTCAACTCGTATGCCCTGATCCTCGTCGGCGGCTTCTTCCTCGGCATCGCCGGCACCGCCTTCGCGGTGGGCGTGCCGTTCGTCAACGCCTGGTTCCCGCCGGAGCGCCGGGGCCTGGCGATCGGCGTCTTCGGCGCCGGCATGGGCGGCACCGCGATCAGTGCTCTCACCACCGTGAAGCTGTTCACCAACCAGGGCGAGAGAGCGCCGTTCCTGATCACCGCAGTCGCACTGGCGCTCTACGCGGCCATCGCCTGGATCTTCCTGCGCGACGCGCCCGGGCGAGCGGTGCCGACGACCAGCCTGGGGAGCCGGCTGAACGCCAACGCCCGGCTGCCGATCACCTGGCAGGCCTGCCTGCTCTACGCGGTCGCCTTCGGTGGCTACGTCGCATTCTCGGTCTACCTGCCGGCTTACCTGAAGACCGACTACGGCCTGACCCCGGCCGACGCCGCGAACCGGATGGCAGGCTTCGTCCTCGTGGCCGTGATCATGCGTCCGGTCGGCGGTTGGCTTTGCGACAAGTTCGGGGCGGTTCCCGTGCTGGCGACCGGTTACGCCGTCGTGGTGGTGGGGGCCGGACTGGCAGCCACGCACCCGCTGCTCGAGCACATCGGCACCTTCGCGTTCCTCGCGATGGCCGCCGCGCTCGGCTCCGGGAGCGGTGCGACGTTCGCGCTGATCGCCAAGGTGACCGAACCGTCGCGGGTCGGAGGCGTGACCGGCCTGGTCGGCGCGGCAGGCGGGCTGGGCGGCTTCGTGCCGCCGCTGATCATGGGCTACGTCTACGGTCGCACCGACTCCTATGCGATCGGGCTCTGGCTGCTGTCGGTCACCGCGGCCCTCACGCTCGTCCTCACGGTCACCGTCGTACGGCGTACCGCTGCCTCGACGTCGGGCTCATGACGGGACTCATGGCGGGTTCGGCGACCCCACGAACACGGTGCGCGTGACGTGGACAACCATGGCGCCGAAGACCAGCACCCCCGCGGCGCAGGCGAACCACAGCTCCACGCCGGCGATCCGACCCACCAGCGGGAGCTGGTCCGCCGTGCCGAGGTAGATGCCGGCCACGCCGTACATGCCCAACGGGAAGACGATGCTCCACAGGGTCGCCTCGTAGCGCAGCGGGATCCGCCGGCTCACGTGCCGCCACCAACCCGCCGCGACCAGCACCGGGAAAAGCCAGGTGGCGAACGCCCAGAAGACCACGGCCAACCCGGCGATCAGACCGCGCGTCGCCTCGACCATGGGGGCATCGGCCATCTCCACGATGCGGGCGCCGGCCAGCACCGTGATCGCCAGACCACCCATCGCCACCCAGTAGGGCGGGGTCAGCTCCTCTGGGCCGAAGTCGTACAGGACCAGCCGCAGCGAGACGAACACTCCTGTGGCCGCGTAGAGGAACACACCCACCGACCACGAGACCACGGCCAGGAGTGCGAGCGCGGCGCGACCGGTCTCCACGACCGGCTCGATCGAAGCGGCTGCGATCGTCACCGACTGGCTGGCCACCGCCCAGATGAACCAGGTGCCGTTGGCCGTTGCCAGGACGGGTCGTTCGTGGTTCCCGAGGACGGCTGTCCACGGCACGACGTAGCCCAAGACGAGCCAGGCCGCGCCGGCGAGCGCGAGCAGCATCTCCGTGACGCTGTAGTAGCCCTCCATGCCGAGGCGAACGCCCAGCACGTTGGTCCCCGCCACGAAGGTGAAGAAGCCGAAGGCACGGCGGGGGTCGAGGAAATCCTCGTTGATGGCGCTGCGGTAGGCCACGAACCGCCAGACGGTCAGTCCGAGCAGCACTACGAACGCCGTGCCGCAGACCAGCAGCATCAGAAGGGACAGGATGTCGTACTCCTTCAGAGCCATCCCGACCGACAGGATCCCGCTGGCCATGACCAGCGCGAAGTAGCCCGGCGTGAGCCCTTCGACGGAAGCACGCACGCGGTCAAGGAGCTGTTCCGACACACCGGCAGGGTAGCGGCGCACGACCGCTCGAGGTGGTCGACGCGGTCGCGGCGTCGCCGCAACCGGCCCGGACATTGCGGCCGCGCCGGGACGTCGGCCGCTGGGTATGGTCCACAAAACACGCAACATGGCGGGGAGGCAGCACCGTGACGACTGAGGTTCATCCAGGCGGCAAGAACAGCGATCGCGAGCTCGGGATGGACGGCGCCCTGGCCGACGCCCTCGTGCGGAGCCGCCGGTTCTTCACCAAGGGGACGGTCTCCGAGGACCTGCGGACGCTGTCGCATGTCGGTGGGCGCGAGGCCGATGACTTCTACCGCGACAGGTGGAGCCACGACAAGGTGGTGCGCTCCACGCATGGCGTGAACTGCACCGGCTCCTGCTCGTGGAAGGTCTACGTCAAGGACGGGATCATCACCTGGGAGACCCAGCAGACCGACTATCCCTCGGTCGGGCCGGACTCCCCGGAGTACGAACCCCGCGGCTGCCCCCGCGGGGCTGCTTTCTCCTGGTACACCTATTCGCCGACGCGGGTCCGCTACCCGTACGTCCGCGGTGTCCTGCTGCAGATGTTCCACGAGGCCAAGTCCCAGCACGACGGCGACCCGGTCCGGGCCTGGGAGCACATCGTGGAGAACCCGCTGCGCGCCAGAGCGTACAAGTCCGCCCGCGGCAAGGGCGGCCTGGTCCGCGCCACCTGGGACGAGGCCGCCGAGATCGTGGCCGCCGCACACGTCCACACGATCAAGAAGTACGGCCCCGACCGGGTCGCGGGCTTCTCACCGATCCCCGCGATGTCCATGGTCTCGCACGCGTCCGGGGCCAGGTTCGTGAACCTGATCGGCGGCTCGATGCTGAGCTTCTACG
>DAINSL010000113.1:0-4913 GCA_036741335.1 Nocardioides sp.
CTCGCCGCGGTGTCGGCGGCGGTCGCCGCGTCCTACCTCGGCGTCAATGGGACCGTCATCGGCGCCGCCGTCGGCAGCATCGTCGCCACGATCGGCAGCGCGACCTACACCGCATCCCTGCGGCGCGGCTCCGATGCGGTACGCCGTACGGCGCAGACGGTACGCACGACCGCTCGCGGCACCGTGGTGAGCGTGGACGACGAGAAGCCGCCGAGCCGGTGGAAGCAGCTGCCATGGCGAAGGCTGGCGGTGGCGTCCGCCTCGGTCCTCGCCCTGGTGTTGGCGTCGCTGACGACCTTCGAGCTGGTGACCGGACGCCCGGTGTCGTCGATCACGGGTCACACGTCCGCGCACGGGACGACGCTCGGAGACGCGGTCACCTCGCCCGCGCACACGAGGGCGGCCACGCCGTCCTCGAAACCGAGCCAGGGCCCGTCCGCCGCGTCGTCGCCTTCGGCCGCACCGTCGCAGGAGCCATCGGCGAGCCCGTCGGCCCAGCCAAGCGACACCCCGTCCGCGAGCCCGTCGGCCCAGCCGAGCGCGGGCTCGAGCACGTCGCCGGCACCCCAGACGTCACCCGGCCCGTGAGGCCGGCGGTTGCTCAGTAGCCGCCCTTGCCGTACCCAGAGCTGGACGAGGATGAGGGACTCGAGCCCGCCGCCGAGTGGACCGGCGTACCGGCGGTGTCGACCACCCACCATCGGTTCAGG
Source organism: Nocardioides sp. (assembly GCA_036741335.1). Classification (GTDB taxonomy): domain Bacteria; phylum Actinomycetota; class Actinomycetes; order Propionibacteriales; family Nocardioidaceae; genus Nocardioides. Next base: position 711 of record DAINSL010000113.1, read on the forward strand.
ACACCTTCCCCCATCGTGCTTCCGGCGCTGGGGTCGTTGACGTAGTAGTAGAGCGGGTGCCCGTTGTAGCTGGCCTGTTTCGTCCCGTCCGGCCGGGTGATGGTGGTGAGCTTTGCAGCGTCGACGCCGGCGCCGGCCGTGGCCGGCCCCATCGGTGGCCAGTGCAGATCGCAAGACCCGGTGCAGTTGCTCTTGTTATGGCCGTCCGGGTCGTACGAGTAGACGGTCAGGCCGCCCTTGCCCACCAGCACCTTGCCGTACGTGGTCTGCGCCGTCGACAGGGTCGCCTTGGCAGACCCGCCGGCGGCGGGGGTCGACGGCCCGTTGCTTCCGCAACCGGCCACGAGCACGAGTGCGGCCAGCGCCGCCGCGCGATAAAGGAACATGACACCTCCTGGGTCTGCACAGAGGTACGACGCCGACGCCCCAGTGGATCACCGGTGATCCGAAACAGTCACCACGACGTATCTTCAGATGTGCGCGCGCTCTCGTTGGCCCAACGCGCGGCTGATGCCGCTCTCGTCGCCGGACTGGCCGTCGGTGACGAGGCCGCCGCGATCGCGCTGGTGCGGCGCTTCCAGAGCTCGGTCTACGGCCTCGCCTTGTCGATCACCCGGGATCCGGGGCTGGCCGAGGACGTCAGCCAGGAGGTCTTCGTGCGAGCCTGGCGCGCCGCGTCGAACTACGACTCGCGCAAGGCCTCGGTGCTCACCTGGCTGCTGGCCATCACCAGGAACGCGGCCATCGACGTCGTGCGGATGCGGCGCCCTGTGCCGGTCGACGACGAGCTGCTCGACGCGGTCCTTATCGACGTCGGATCCCCGTCGACCGAGGACGAGGCGGTGCGCGGCCTGGAGCGCGCACGCGCGGTCGCCTCGCTGCGTCGGCTGCCGGAGGACCAGGCACGCGCGGTCGTGCTCGCGGTGATCGGCGGTTGCACGGCCGCGGAGATCAGCCGACGGGAGTCGATCCCGTTGGGCACGGCAAAGAGCCGGATCCGCATTGGCCTGGAAAAGCTTCGCCAGATCTGGGAGGAGGACCGTCATGAGTGAGCACCTCGACCCCGACGAGCTCGTCGCACTCGCCCTGGGCGACGTCGACGACCGAGCCACGTTGGAGAGGCACCTCGCCGGCTGTCCCGCCTGCCGCCAGGAGTACGACGCGTGCGCCCGAGCCGTCGAGGAGGTGCTGGCGTTGGCGCCGAAGGTCGAGCCGCCTTCCGGCTTCGACACGAAAGTACTCGCCGCGATCACACCCGCCCGACCACGGAGGCGGGCCCGGTGGCTCGCCGTCGCAGCCGTGGTCGGCGTCCTCGTCGGCGGCGGCGTCGGCGCCGTCGCCCAACGGGTCGCCGACCATCCGACGGTGTCCGCCGGTGCCAGCGCGGGCACCCCGCTACGCGCGGGTGGGTCGGTCGTCGGGTCGGTCACCAAGACGACGATGGACGGTGCCCCGGTCGCGGTCGTGGCCATCTCGGGCGCCTCGGGAATGCACTACCGATGCCTGCTGTTGCGCCAGGACGGGACCAGCGTCGAGGCCGGCTACTGGACCCTGACCGGCTCGAAGCACGACACCTGGGTTGTCCCGCTGGACTCCTCGGTCACCCGTCTCCAGCTGGTCGGCGACAGCGGTGCGGTGTGGGCCTCGGCCCGCCTCTGACGGGTCCCTGACCGGCCTCCGACCGGGGGACGAAACCCGACTTGCTTGTCGGCACATCCTGGTCTAACCTCCTGTAATGAAACGGTACCGTTTCGTTTCATCCGCGTGAACAGAGGGGTCAACCGGCCGTGATGATGCTGCACAAGCGCCCGCGCGTCGAGGGTGCCCGCGAGACCGAGATCCTCGACGCCTGCATCGGCCTCCTCGTGGAGATCGGCTACGACCGGCTCACGATGGACGCGGTGGCCCACCGCGCGAAGGCGTCGAAGGCCACGCTGTACCGCCGCTGGGCCTCCAAGCCCAGCCTCGTGGTCGATGCCCTCGAACGGGCGAAGAAGGCCCCCCAGGTCGACAACGTCGACACCGGCAACCTCCGTGACGACCTCGTGGAGTCGTTCTGCGGACCGTCGGGGCTCACCGACTCCGACAACGGCGCACTGATGGCGGCACTGGTCACGGCGCTGGCCTTCGACCCGGAGTTCGCCACCGAGTTCCGCACCCGCTTCCTGGCGCCCAAGGTCCAGACGACCAAGGCGATGTACGAGCGGGCGCGTGAACGCGGGGAGATCGGCGACGAGGTGGACCTGGACATGCTCGCCCCGGCGCTCGCCGGGATCCTGCTGCACCGCACCTTCCTGCTCGGCCTCCCTGTGGACCGCAAGGTCGTGGAGACCGTGGTGGACCAGATCATCCTGCCGGCCGCACGTGGCCGGCAGGCCAGCCAACCGACTCGAGGAACGAGATGACCACAGAAGCAACCGCGAGCCCGCCGGAGACCGGAGAGGTCGGCGTACACCGCCACCTTGGTCTGGCCCTGGTGCTCATCTGCGTGGCGCAGCTGATGGTGGTGCTCGACGCCACCATCGCCAACATCGCCCTGCCCTACATCGGCCACGACCTGCACATCGCCCAGGCCAACCTGTCCTGGGTGGTCACCGGTTACGCGCTCACGTTCGGCGGCCTGCTCCTGCTCGGTGGCCGGCTGGGCGACCTCTACGGCCGCCGGCGGCTGTTCATGATCGGCGTCTCGACCTTCGCCATCGCCTCGCTGCTCGGAGGTGTGGCGCAGAACGAGCTGATGCTGCTCGGGTCGCGAGGGCTGCAAGGCGTCGGCGCCGCGATCGCCTCGCCGACCGCCCTGTCCCTGATCACCACGATGTTCCCCCCCGGGGCGCTGCGGAACCGCGCGTTCAGCGTGTACGCCATGATGTCGGGTGCCGGTGCGGCCGTCGGCTTGATCCTCGGTGGCTGGCTGACCGGTATCGACCCGAGCTTCGGCTGGCGGCTGACGTTCCTGATCAACGTGCCCATCGGTCTGGCTGCAGCGGCTTTGGCGCGGCCGATCCTGGCCGAGAGCGAGCCGAACACGGGTGAGCTCGACCTTCCCGGAGCCGTCACCGCCACTGCGGGCCTGCTCGCGATCGTCTTCGGGCTGACCCATGCCGGCGACCAGCGCTACGGCTGGGGCGACCCCTGGACCATGGTCTCGCTCGTGGTCGGTGCCGTGCTGCTGGTGGCCTTCGTGGCGATCGAACGGCGCGTCGAGCACCCGCTGCTGCCGTTCCGGGTGCTCGCCAACCGGACCCGCGCCACGTCGTTCGCGGTCATGATGCTGGTCCCGGCCGCGATGTTCGCGATGTTCTTCTTCCTCAGCCTGTTCGTGCAGAACGTGATGGGCTGGACCCCGCTGCACACCGGGTTCGCGTTCCTGCCGTTCAGCGCCGGCATCGTGTTCGCCGCCACGGTCGCCTCGAAGCTGATGAGCCACGTCGACCCGCGCTGGCTGGCCGGCGCCGGGACGGCAATGTCCGGGGCGGCGCTCTACGGCTTCTCGAGGATGCCCTACGACGCGAACCTGGCCTCGCCCGACTTCGGGGTGCACGCCGGCTACGTGAGCAACCTGCTGCCGTTCATCGTCTTGATGAGCCTGGGCATGGGGATGACGTTCGTGCCGCTGACGGTCACGGCGGTGCACCGGGTCGGGGCGCGCGACACCGGCGTCGGGTCCGGCGTACTCAACACGATGCAGCAGGTCGGTGGCGCCCTGGGGCTGGCGACGCTGAGCACGGTGGCGGTGCACTTCGCGCAGACGAAGGGTGCCGACCTCGGCAAGCAGGTCGCGGCCCTGGCCAACAGCGCCGGCACGATCCCTCCGGACGCTTCGACGATGCAGCACCTCAAGGAGACGATCACCCGGGTGGCGTTCACCGAGGGCGCGACCCACGCGTTCCTCACCGGCGCCTTGATGATCTGGCTCGGCACCCTGATCGCGCTGGCGTTCCTCAACGTCAAGCACACGGAGATGAACACCGACGAGGTCCCCGAGGGGGTCGTCGGCTGACCCAGCCGATTCCTACGACAGGGCTGCGGCGGTCTCACGAGATCGCCGCAGCGCTGTTCTGGCGCCATCTGGGTCGGCCCCGGCCAGCCCACAGTTCGGCGTGACCACCAGGCGCGCAGCCACCTCGTCGGGGTCGAGACCGACCATATCGAGGAAGCGCAGCACCTTCTCTGTGCCGCTGACCGGGTCGAGTGGGTCGACCA
>DAINSL010000114.1:0-4890 GCA_036741335.1 Nocardioides sp.
CTCCCGCCGTGATGGCCAGCTCGCGCACGTCGATGGGGCCGAGGTCCTCCTCGTATCGACGCGGCCCCCAGGTGCTCGGGTCGGGGATTGTGCGGGCTGCAGTGGTCACGATCGGTTCCTCTCTTCGGGGCGAAACTCGCCCGATAACATCGCCCACAACGCTTGCCATCTGTCGCGCTCATCACGCTCAGTTGCACAGCGCTCTCGCGGTAGGCACCCCCAAGATGCCCGGTGAGCCGCCGCGGGTGCAGCCGAGCAAGAAGGTGGCGTCGCACTGGGACGAGGACGGCAACCGGGTCGAGCCTGCGTGACGATCGACCAAGCCGGGCTCAGAGAGCGCCGAGCTCCCAGGGCGCCGCGATCGGGAAGTACGCCCCGAGGAAGTCCGCGAGCAGCCTGCGCAGCCGGGCAGGCTGGACGGCGTAGTCGTGATGGTCGCCGAGGCAGAACGCGTCGTGACGGCGCTCCATAAGCGCGTCGAGGCGCTGCGCCACGTCGCGCACGCTGAGGTCGAGGAGCTCCGAGTCGGCCGTCCCGAGGTACGCCGACCCGGTGAGCAGCCCGTAGTGCTGGGCCAGCGAGCTGACCGGCGCCAGGTCGTGCTCGCCGCGGAACGGCGAACGCGCCGTCCGTGACCACGCGTCCGGGAAACGGGCCTCGATCTCGGCCAGCACGGACACCCGCTGGGGGTACGGCGCGTGCTCCATCGTCTGCGTCGTGACCACGCCGAACGCCTCCTGCAAGAGCCGCCGGTTGTTGGCCGCGGCACGGAGGTACGACGGGGTGTCCGGCCGGTCGCCGAGCCCCACCGCGGCCTCCGCGGGGAACGCCGCGAACCGTCCGGCCGGGTCGAAGAACAGCTCCGGGGCAACCGGCCGCCCCAGGAACATGTCGTCGTTGAGATAGACGAAGTGCTCGCTCAGGCCCGGGATCCGGTGCAGCCCGGTCTCGATCGCCTGGGAGTTGAAGCTCGGCAGCGCGTCCGCGGGCAGGATCTCGCGATGGTCGACCATCCGGATCCGTGGATGGGAGGTGTCCAGCCACGGTGGCGTCTGCCCGGCGGTGACGACGTGGATGGTCCTCACCCAGGGAGCGAACAGGTGCACGCTCCTCAGGGAGTGCCGCAGCTCGTCACGGTCCTCGAACCGGGCGCGGCCACTGGACTCGGGAGTGGCCGCCATGCCTGTCACGTCCGCGAGGCGCTCCGCACGGGTCTCGTCCCAGGCGGGATCGGATCCGTCGACCCAGGTGTAGACCAGGTCCACCGGGACGCGGACGTCGGTCACGGTCGGGTGTGACATCAGCGGGAGGGTCGGGCACCGCACCCCTTCCACCTCGATCTCGGTCGTCGCGGCGCCGGGTGGGACGCGCCAGGTCCACCGGTTGCGCCAGGGCGCGCCGAGATCGCCGTCGACCCGGCGATGCCAGAACTCGACCCGGACCTCGCAGCCCCGGCCGAGCACGCCCGGCCGGTCGTCGCCGTCGGGCCAGGGCTCCAGTACGAACGACGGGAGCATCCCGCGGGCGAGGTCGGCAACCTGCTCCCGAACCGGGCCGCCTCGCTCCGGCCAGCCGAACATCTCCGGCTGCCTGATCCGGAGGTACGACGGTGCCTGCAGCGCGGCGAGGAACTCACGGCGTACCTCCGACGGCACCACCACCACGGGAGCGGAGCCCGCGTGCGGCGGCATCACGAACCAGTCCCCGCCCGTCGCCGTCGCCGCCGCGACGACCGCCGAGAGCGCCTCGTGCCGCGCCTTGACGGGAGTGACGTCGGGGGGCTGGCGGGGAGTCGTGTCCTCCGGAGGGTCGGCCGGTGGCCGACGCGGCACTCCGTGCGCGGCGACCGCGCGCTCGAACACCTCCACCCAACGAGCGGCGATCGAGGCTGCGTCGTAGGCAGCGGTCGACGCCAGCGCGGCGGCACCCAACCGCCGGCGCAGCGCCTCGTCGGTCGCCAGCCGGTACAGGGCCGCGGCCATGGCCGAGGAGGAGTCCGGCGTCACGAGCAGTCCGTTGACCTCGTGCTCGATGATCGCGCGCGGGCCCGACGCGCAGTCGACACTGGCGACCGGGACCCCGGCGGCCATCGCCTCCTGCACCACCAGCGGGAACCCCTCCGATCGGGAGGTGAGCGCGACGATCGAGGCGCGGGCGAACTCGTCCCGCAGGTCTGGTGCCGATCCCGGCAGCTCGACCCGGTCCTCGACTCCGTGTCGGCGCACGGTGCGCTGCAGCGCACCCCGGGACGGCCCCTCACCGAAGATCCGTAGCCGCCAGTCCGCCAGGTCGTCGGCGACCTGGGCGAATGCCGCGACCAGGCGGGGCCACTGCTTCTCCGGCGCCAGCCGGCCGGCGCTGAGAATCAGCGGCTGGTCCAGCCCGCTGCGGGGTGGCTCGCCGCCCGGCAGCGCGTTCGGGATGGCCACGACCTCCGGTGCCAACGGACCCAGCCGGTGGCGCAGCCACGCCGCCATGTCGTCGGTGAGGAGGGCCACGACGTCGGCCCGCGGCGCGAACGCGAGGAGGGGCTCCATCCCGCCGAGCCGCTGGGAGGACGACCGGTGCTCCTGGTGCACGAGTGTCACCTCGCGCGGCAGCAGCTGGGCCGCGAGGGCCAGTAGGGCCGGCGTCGTGGTGACGACCACGTCGGCGCGCAGATCGGGCAGGGCCGCGGCGAGTGGTCCGTCGGTCGCCTCGGAGAACTGCGCGTCCCACGCCTTCGGCACCAGGCGGCTCGGCCGGTCGAAGCCGGGCAGGCCGGCCTCGGCCCGCGCGTCCACGAGGTACTCGGTGCTCACCCCGGGATGGATCGGGAAGTGCGGACGCTCGGCGGTCCGGGTCACGCTGACCAGGCGCACCTCGTGGACACCTTCGAGGTCGGCCAGCGCCGCCGCCTGCGTGCTCACTGCATGGGCGGTGCCGCCCTGGTCGTCCAGGGAGAAGACCAGGAAGGCGATCCTCATCCGGCCCTCGCGCGGCAGGACGGCTTCACAGGCCCGTTACGCCCTCGCCGGCGCCGGCCTGCTCGTCGAAGTTCTCGTGCTCGAGCAGGTGGAGGACCGGTACGCCGATCTTGCGCCGGGCCCGCGAGCTCCAGTCGACGTGGAAGAACTCGGCGACAACGTGCGAGCGGGTCAAGATGATCGCCTCTCGCCCGTCCAGCTTCGCGACAGCGGCGGCGAGTGCCTCGATCGGGTCATCCTCCACGATCTCGCCCGCGGCCGTCGCGCCGGCACCGCCAAGGGCTGCGAGGGTCGTCGCGAGGGCGCGGGCCGACTGCTCCTCGGTCTCCTCGCGGACGGTCTGGAGATCCTCCGCACTGACCGGCGGGTTGGGCGAGATGAGCGGGTCGCCGCCGATCGAACCCATCGCGGCCTCGACCCGCGCCGCGGCGTCTTCGACCGGCAGCAGCACGTGATAGCGGACCTGTTCCTCGAGGTCCTCGTGCAGCGAGTGCACCTGGGCCGCATCGGCGGCCGTCAGCGCCTGCTCGACGAGGAGGACGACGGTGTAGGTCTCGCTCATGACAGCTCCCTGGGCGGTGGTGGCGGCGCCGAAAGCCTAGGACATGTCCGGAGTCCGACCTGTGAACCAGAGCTATGAGCGCAGCACGTCGGTCAGGTCGTAGGAGACGGGCTCGTCGAGCTGGTCGTAGCCGCAGCTCTCCGGATCGCGGTCGGTGCGCCACCGCCGGAACTGGGCCGTGTGCCGTAAACGCCGCCCCTCCATGTGGTCGTAGGCGACCTCGATCACCAGGTCGGGGCGCAGGGGCGTGAAGCTGAGGTCCTTGCCCTGGCTCCAGCGGCTCTGGGTGCCCGGCAGGCGGTCGGGGTTGCCGGTCAGGAACTCCGCCCAGCGCCCCCACGGGTGATCCTCGATCGGCACGACCAGCGGCTGGAGCTGCTCGATGAGCTCGGCCCGGCGGGCCTCGGTGAAGCTGGCGCTGACGCCGATGTGCTGCAGCTCCCCCCCTCCTCCGACACGGTCGTACAGGCCGAGGAGCAGGCTGCCCAGCAAGGGCCGCTCGGGCGTGCTGGTCTTGTGCTCGCGGTAGCCGGCCACCACCACGTCGGCGGTGCGCTCGTGCTTGATCTTGAGCATGGTGCGGGCGTTCTCGGCGTACGGCGTGCCCAGCGGCTTGGCGACCACGCCGTCGAGCCCGGCACCCTCGAACTGGTGGAACCACTCCTCGGCCTTCGCGGGGTCGGTCGTGGTCTGGGTCAGGTAGCAAGGGCCGTCCAGGCCGGCCATCGCCTCCTCCAGGGCGGCCCGCCGCTCGGTGAACGGCCGCTCGACGTACGACGTGTCGCCCAGCGCGAGGAGGTCGAACGCGACGAATCCCGCCGGCGTCTTGTCCGCGAGCATGGTGATCCGGCTGGCGGCCGGGTGGATGCGCTCCTGCAGGGTCTCGAACTCGAGCCGGTCCACCCCGTCGTCACCGCGCAGGGCCACGAAGAGCTCGCCGTCGAGGACGCAACGGGCGGGCAGCTGCGCGCGCATCGCCTCGACGACCTCGGGGAAGTAGCGCGTCAGCGGCTTGGTGTTGCGGCTCGCCAGCTCGACCTCGTCGCCGTCCTTGAACACCAGGCAACGGAAGCCGTCCCACTTCGGCTCGAAGCTCAGGCCGTCGACGCCGTTCACGGAGTGCTTGGCCGGGTCGGGGATCCCCTTGACCGACTTGGCGAGCATCGGCCGGACCGGTGGCATCACGGGCAGGTCCATGTCGTCACCGTAGCCCGAGCGAGGACCGCAGCGAGCGGCGTGCGTGCTTGCACGCACGCCGAACCCCAAGCGAAGCGCTCCCCGGGCAGGAGTCGAACCTGCGTCGCTAATCCTGATTCAAAGTCAGGCGGGCCCTGCCGGCAGACCAACCGGGGATCGTTGAGA
>DAINSL010000115.1:0-4788 GCA_036741335.1 Nocardioides sp.
CGAGCTCGGCGGGGAAGGTCTGGGCGTTCCACTGCCATTCCTTCGGCACGACGGTGACGTCGGGGTGGAGCTTGTGGAAGGCGGCGGCCTGGGCCTTGACGGCGTCGATCGTGGCCTTCTGGTCTCCGGGACGCCAGCCTTCGACGGTGATGGTGACCTTGCCGGCGCTGCCGGCCGTGTCTCCCGACGACGAGCCGCAAGCGGCGAGTGTCGAGATCGACGCGAGCGCGGCGAGAACCGCCGCACCGCGTACGCGGGTGTTCCTCATGGCTTGACTCCTTGGTTGGGGCTGACCGGACCGGCTCACGTGGACTGGAGCCAGACGCTGGCATCGGGGGTGAGACGGCCTCCTTCCAACGGTGCGCTGGTGAGCCAGACGTGGGCGTCGGGCGGGAGGTCGAGAGGGGCGTCGGACAGGTTGACGACGCAGGCGAAGCCGGCGCCGCGGCGGAAGGCCAGGACGCCGGGCCGCTCGTCGAGCCAGGCCATCGTCCCATCGCCGAGGTCGGGATGGTCACGGCGGATCTGGAGGGCGCGGCGGTACAGCGAGAGCATCGAGTCGGGATCACCGGACTGGCTCTCGGCGGTGAGGTGGTCCCAGCCGGCCGGCTGCGGTAGCCACGTGTCGACGCCGGGGTCGCTGAAGCCGTACGGCGGCGCGTCGCCTGTCCAGGGCAACGGGACCCGGCAGCCGTCGCGGCCGGGGTCGGCCCCGCCGGACCGGAAATGCATCGGGTCGAGCAGCCGTTCCGGCGGGATGTCCTCGACCTCGGGCAGGCCGAGCTCCTCGCCCTGGTAGAGGTAGTAGGAGCCGGGCAGGGCCATCGCCAGAAGCGCCGCCGCGCGGGCCCGGCGTGCGCCCAGCTCGGCGTCGCTGGGCACGCCGTACCTCTTGGTGTCGAAGGCGAACGCGGTGTCCGTCCTCCCGTAGCGCGTCACCGGCCGGGTGACGTCGTGGTTGGACAGCACCCATGTGGCCGGAGCCCCCACACGACCGTGCACGGCCAGGGTCTTGTCGATCGAGGAGCGCAGCACGGCCGCATCCCATGGCGCGGTCATGAAGTCGAAGTTGAACGCGGTATGCAGCACGTCGGGGCGCAGGTAGCGCGCGAACCGCTCGGCGTCGGGCAGCCAGATCTCGCCGACGAGCGCGCGGTCGGGACCATAGGACTCCGCGATCCGACGCCAGTCGCGGTAGATCTCCTGGAGCTCCTCACGGTCGACGTAGGGATGCGTGCCGGGGTCGGCGCCGGCGTCGATGTCGGGCAGCGTCGCGTCCTTCGCGAGCAGGGCCGCGGAGTCGATCCGGATACCCGAGACGCCCCGGTCGAACCAGAACCTCAGCACCTCCTCGTGCTCGCGGCGCACGTCGTGGTGCTCCCAGTTCAGGTCCGGCTGGCCGGGGGCGAACAGGTGGAGGTACCACTGCTCGGGTACGCCGTCCGCACCGACGACGCGCGACCAGGCCCGCCCTCCAAACTGCGACAGCCAGCGGTTCGGCGGTTCCTGCCCCTCGGGACCGCGGCCGTCACGGAACCAGAAGCGGTCCCGTTCGGGGGAGCCGGGGCCGGCGGCCAGTGCGGCGCGGAACCACGCATGCTCGGCCGAGACGTGGTTGGGGACCACGTCGATGATGGTGCGAAGCCCGCAGCGCAACGCGTCGGCGATCAACCGCTCTGCCTCGGCGAGGTCGCCGAACGTCGGGTCGATCGCGCGGTAGTCGGCCACGTCGTAGCCCCCATCGACCATCGGGGACGGGTACCACGGGGTGAACCAGATTGCCTCGACGCCGAGATCACGCAGGTAGGGAAGGTGTGCCCGGACCCCGGCCAGGTCGCCGACCCCGTCGCCGTTGCCGTCGGCGAAGCTGCGGGGGTAGACCTGGTAGATCGCGGCACCACGCCACCAGTTGTCGGCCTGTGCTTGGTCGCGAGGGATGCCTCGGGCCGGCCTCGGCGTCAGCTCTGCGGTGCTCACTCGGCCGCGATCCTTCCTGCGTGTGACGACGGCCAGGCGGCCGTCTCGGCACGAAGGTACGCACTGCTTTCATTTCAATGCAAGAAGTCAACAGATGTAAATTACTTTCACGACTTTCAGTGGCGCGCGGCGGCCAGGACCGGCCTCGTCGATCGTCGGACGACGAGCTCGGGCTCGAAGAGCAGCTCCTCGTCGGTGACCGCGCCGCCCTGGATCTGGTTGACCAGCGCGGTGACCGCGGCGCGGCCCATCGCCTCGATCGGCTGACGCACCGTGGTCAGCGGGGGCTCGACCGAGCCCATGAAGGCCGAGTCGTCGTAGCCGATCACCGACACGTCGCCGGGAACCTCGAGCCGCGCCCGCCGAGCAGCTCGGATCGCGCCGAGGGCGAGGGGGTCGCTCGCGCAGACGAGGGCGGTCGCGCCGTACTCGAGCAGCCTGGCCGCGGCCGCCTGCCCGCTTTGCAGCGAGAAGTGGCTGTGCGCGACCAGCCGCTCGTCGACCTCGGAACCGAGCCGTGCGCCCGCCTCGCGCGCGGTGGCCAGCTTGCGGATCGAGGGGACGTGGTCGGCCGGCCCGAGCAGGAGGCCGATGCGCTCGTGGCCCAACGAGCGCAGGTGGTCGAGGGCCTGCTCCATGGCGCTGGCGTCGTCGCAGACCACGCGGGGGAACGGCAGCTCGTCGATGCTGGCGTTGATCAGCACGACCGGAAGCCGCCGGCGCACGAGCCGGTCGTAGTGCGTGTGGCTGGCCTCGGCCTGGCTGTACATGCCGCCGGCGAAGATGATCCCGGCCACGTGCTGTTCGAGCAGCAGGTCGACGTAGTCGGACTCCGTCGCGCCGCCGACGGTCTGCGTGCAGAGGACCGGGGTGAGCCCGTGCTGGGCGAGATGCCCGCTGATCACCTCGGCCAGGGCGGGGAAGATCGGGTTCTGCAGCTCGGGAAGGACCAGGCCGACCAGGCGGGGCCGTTCTCCTCGCAGCTTGCTTGGCCGCTCGTAGCCGAGGACGTCCAGCGCGGTGAGGACCCGCGAGCGGGTGCCCTCGGAGACGCCGGGCTTGCCGTTGAGCACCCGGCTGACGGTGGCCTCGCTGACGTCCGCGCGCGCCGCCACCTCGGCAAGTCGACGTGTCATTCCGCCAGAGTAGAACAAAACTCGTTGCAAAGTGACGCAAGATCTCTACAGATCGTCGTCGACCGGAGGGGTGGCCGCCTGTCGATAGGTTTGCCGCGATGTCCCTGCCGCTGATCACCGCCAACCCCGAGCTCGATGCGCAACGGCGTCGTTCGCTGCGGCGGATGCGGACCGTGGCCGTCTCGCTGCTGGCCCTGGCCGCGGTGGTCTACCTGCTGACCCGCGGCGACCACGGCTTTCTGGGCTACGTGAACGCCGGCGCCGAGGCGTCGATGGTCGGCGCGATCGCGGACTGGTTCGCGGTCACCGCCATCTTCAAGCATCCGCTGGGCCTGCCGATCCCCCATACGGCGCTCATCCCGCGCCGCAAGGACGACCTGGGGCGGAGCCTGCAGGAGTTCGTCGGGGAGAACTTCTTGCAGGAACCGGTGATCCGGGAACGCCTCGCCGTTGCCGACCTGTCCCGGCGGCTCGGCGGTTGGCTGGTCGAGCCGGCCAACGCGCGTCGTGTCGTCGACGAGGCGTCGGCGGTGCTGCGGATCGGCCTCGGCAGGATCAACGACGAGGACCTCGTGTTCCTCGTGCGGGAGGCCCTGCTGCCTCGGCTGCTCGAGGAGCCGATCAGTCCGGTCGCCGGCAGCCTCCTGGAGGAGGTGGTGCGCGACGGCGCGCATCACAGCCTGGTGGACCTCGCCCTCGACGAGGCGTTGCGCTGGCTGCGCGAGAACGAGGACACGTTCATCGAGATCGTCGGCGAGCGGGCCCCGTGGTGGTCGCCGTCGGCCGTCAACGCCCGGGTGACCCATCGCATCCATGTGGAGGTGCTGGCCTGGCTCGAGGACATCCGCGCCGACTCCCGTCATCAGGCGCGACTCGCCCTGGACGACGTACTCGAGGGGCTGGCGCACGACCTCCTGCACGACCCAGCCACCCAGCAGCGCGCCGAGGAGCTCAAGGTGCGGGTGCTCGAGCACCCGCAGATCGTGGTCGCGGCGGCCTCGCTGTGGAACGCGTTCCGCCGCGCGTTGCTCGAATCGCTCGACGACCCCGACGGGCCACTGCGCCGAAGGGCCCGCGACGAGCTCGTCGCCTTCGGCGCGTCGCTTGTGGAGGACGCGGGGCTGAGACGCCGGCTCGACGGGTATGCCGCCGACCTGGCCGTGTTCGCGGTGGGGAGGTACGGCGACGAGCTCACCGCCGTGATCAGCCACACCGTCGACCGTTGGGACGGGCGGGAGGCGTCGCGGCGCATCGAGCTGTTCGTCGGGCGCGACCTGCAGTTCGTACGGATCAACGGCACCGTCGTCGGCGGCCTGGTCGGTCTGGTGATCCACGCCGCGACGATCCTGCTTCCCTGAAGGCCTTGTGCGAGGCTGGCGGCATGCGCGTCGTCGAGATCACCGGCGACTCGATCCGGCTCGGCCAGTTCCTGAAGTACGCCGACCTGGTCGACTCGGGCGCCGACGCGAAGGCGTTGCTATCGGACGGCAAGGTGAGCGTCAACGGCGTCGTGGAGACCCGTCGCGGGCGGCAGTTGGTGCGCGGCGACGAGGTCGGGCTCTCCGGTTCGGTTGTCGTCGTCGGTGCTGCCGTGCAGTAGCGGAGCCGGAGCCAGCGGCGGGCTAGCTGTGATGCCCAGCAAGGTTGTCCAACCTGCTGATGGGTGAGCACTTGC
>DAINSL010000116.1:0-4659 GCA_036741335.1 Nocardioides sp.
GCCCAGAGATCCACGCCCGCGGCTTCGCCGAGGACGACAAGACGTTCGACGCGATCAAGCAGCCCATCGTCGACGCCATCGACGCCGCCATTCGCGAGGGCGTCGACGACCCCTACCAGCTCCAGCAGACCGTACGCCGGGTGATGGGCCGCTGGCTCAACCGCGAGCTCAAGCGCCGGCCGATGATCATCCCGGTGGTCATCGAGGCCTGACCGGTCAGGTGCCGGCGGTGAACCGCTGGACAGCGGCGCCGGCGCAGCAGCGCGAAGACCGCGACCGGTGTCCCGATCAGGACTCCCACCATGTCGAGGGTCGCGATGGCGGTGGCCCCCCCGGGGGATCTCGCTCATGGGCACATCATCCGCCCATCGGGCGGACGGCGTCTGCCGGTCAGACGAAGCTGGTGGAACGCTGGCTCAATGAGGCCGACTGGCCTCATTGAGCCAGCGCTCAGATGACTTCCTGCCCCTGGCTCAGCCGACCGGGTGCCAGGGCAACCGGTAGGCCCGGTAGCTGTTGACGCCCGCAGGGAAGTGAGCGTCGAAGACCAGTTCCCCGGTGGGGCTCGCCTCGGAGAACTCCGGCAGCGAACCCCATCCGGTGAACAGGTCGCCGTTGGGCAGCAGCTGCGCGTTGCCCTGGGACGACGCGAGCTGACCCTGGGGCTGGTTGTCGGAGTCTTGCAGCGTGGCGGTATGCGAACGCTGGTCGACCTTGACAGTGACGGCACGGCTGTAGGGCAGCTCGGAGATCACGCCCGTGCCGCTGTTGGCCTGCCCCGCGGCCTCGTTGTCGAAGACCGTGTAGATCCCGTGACCGTGCGCCTCGGCGTCGTGCTGCCAGGCGAAGATCCGGCCGGCACTGTTGAGGACCTGCCCGTCGGCGGCCTGCAGGGTGAAGGAGCTGTCCTTGCCGCCGAGCTTCCAGTCGATGGCCCCGCTGCGGCGGTCGACCTGGTACGTCGTCCAGGTGTTCCGCGCGTCGACCAGCAGGTGGTCGTGACCGTCGGTCTTGACGGCGTTGACGTGGAACCAGTCCCACGGGGTGTCGGCGCTGGCCGGCAGCGGCTGCTCGCTCTCGGAGTACGGCACGTGGTCCACGCTGTTCCACTCGAACAGCACCTTGCCGGTCCTGATGTCGATCTCCTGAACGATGCCGTCGATCACCTTCTGGTTCGCCGGCCCGCCGATGTCGGTGAGGTCCGCGGTCGCGGTGGCGTACGACAAGATGAGCGCGGTGTTCTGACCGGTGATCAGGAACTCGTGGCCGTCGGCGGACTGGCCGTTGCCCGCCTCCACCGTGGCGATCTGTCGGTAGTGGTTGTCGTAGATGTAGTCCGTGCCGTGAGCGAGACCGCCGAGTCCGGTGCCCTGCCAGAAGGTCAGCACCGGCCTGCCGCGGTACGTCTGGGTCCGGAAGTCGGAGATCGACCGCCCGGCGGGTGCGGGGTGGAACCACACCACCTGCTGGCCGTCCGGGCTGAGGATCTCAGCTCCGTTCGCGTAGGTGTCGGCGTCGCCGACGGGGGAGACGAAGATGTCTCCGGCCGCGGCGCCGGTCGTGTCGGTCGTGATCGTCACCGGAGGCGGAGGCAAGGTGCCGTCGGCTCCCGTCGCCGTGGCTGTTGTTGCAGCCGGGACCGCCAGGACCGCGGCCATCGCCACCGCAACGCGCATCGTCGTACGTGAGGGTGTTCTCATGTCAGTTGAGCTCCTGTTCCGATTAGAGAAGTAACTAAAGTGACATACTGCACTATGAGGAAAAGGCGAAGCAACAGGGGCATGCGTCGGGGATCACGTGGCCGCGAGGAACCCGATCACGATCAGCGCCTGGCCGACGTGGTAGGTGGTCATCACCAACAGCGGTGCGCCCTGCCAGGGGCGCACGAACCGGTCGCGGGCCAGCACCGTGTCGCTGACCGCGAAGACGGTCGCGCCGATGGCGATCAGCGGGACACCGGTGGTGAAGGCATAGATCACCATCGCGCCGATCACGACCGTGTAGAGCCCGACCGGTGCCGCGAGCGCGAGGCCGCCGCGGAGGTACGTCGAGGCCGCGACCTGGCGGGTGGCGAGCAGGCAGGCGCCGAGGACGAGCAGCGAGACGTAGTTCCAGCCCTGAGGGTCGAGACCCAGCTGGATGAAGCAGAGGACGAAGGCCAGGTGGCCGACCAGGAACGCGGCCAGGCCGAGCCGGAAGCGGGTGTCGGACTTCTCCAGGAGGAAGACGTCGCCGGCGAGCCCGAACGCCAGCGCGACGACCAGCCACCCACCGGCCGAGGTGTCGGTCGCGCCGAGGACGAGTGCGGTCACGATCAGGGCGACCAGGGTGGCGGGCTTCGCCCAGGTCTCGGTACGACGATCGCCCCGCCACACGGCGTACCAGTCGACGAGTGCGCACACGGCGGGCAGCAGCCACACGAGCGGGAAGCTGGTCACGGGCGAAGCATGGCAGGGCTGTCGGCAGCGGGTGCAAGAGTGTGGCCATGAACGTGAGCGAGCTGATCATCGACTCCCTGGACCGCGTCCACGAGGAGGTGTCCGCCACCCTCGCGGGCCTGTCCCAGGACGACCTGGCCTGGCGCGCCGACCCCGAGGCCAACTCCATCGCCTGGCTGGTCTGGCACCTCACCCGGGTCGAGGACGACCACGTCTGCGGCGTCGCAGGCATCGAGCAGGCGTGGACCGCCGACGGCTGGGCCGAGCGGTTCGGTCTGCCGTTCCCGGTGACCGAGCACGGCTTCGGCCACTCGTCGGCGGAGGTGGGTCAGGTCCGGGTCGGCGCCGACCTGCTGGCGGGCTATCTCGCGGCCGTGGGGGAGCGCACCCGCGCCTACGTCGCCACGCTCGAGCCCGACGACCTCGACCGGGTGGTCGACACCCACTGGGACCCTCCGGTGACCCTCGGCGTGCGCCTGGTCAGCGTCATCAACGAGGTCAACCAGCACGCCGGTCAGGCCGCCTACCTCCGCGGATGGCTCGATCGGCGCTGATCGGCCCGTCTGACACGCGGGAGGGCGCGCGGCGTGTGATCCGTGTGACTGGAGTGACTGTGGCCTAGATTCCTCACCATGGCGACCCGTACGTCTTCCCCGCCGGGTTCGCGAAGCAGGGCTGGGTCCTCGAAGAGCTCGAAGGGCCGCACCTCCACCTCGCGATCACGGAGTACGACCTCAAAGCGATCCCGCACGCGTGCACGCAGGCGGCCCACGAGGCGGCCGAAGCCGCGCGCCGTCCGCTCCGGGCGGGGCCCGGTCCTGCGCGGGTTCACCGCACTCGCTCACGGTGTGGCCGCGATCTGGCTGGGCATCGCCCACGGCGTCGGCGCCACCGCCCGCCGGATCGGCAAGACCGCCCGCGAGCTCGAGCCCGAGCACCGCCGCGACGGCGTCGGCCTGTTCCTGTTCGGTCTGGCCCTGATCAGCGCCGCCGCCGTCTGGTGGCAGCTGCCGGGGGCGATCATGGAAGGCACCCGCACGGTCGTCGCCGGCTCGGTCGGCAAGGTCGGCTGGCTGGTGCCGCTACTGCTGGTCTGGATCGGCTGGCGCAACCTGCGCAACCCCGAGACCAACGGGCCGGCCGGCCGGCAGGTGATCGGCTGGATCGCGCTCGCGTTCGGCGTGCTCGGCGTCGTCCACATCGCTGCCGGCAACCCGCACCCCGTCGCCGGCGACGCGTCCGACCTGCAGGATGCGGGTGGCGCGATCGGCTACGTCGTGTCCAGCCTGCTCCTCGACCTGCTGCGCGCGTCGTACGTCGTGGTGCCGCTGCTCCTGCTGCTCGCCGTCTTCGGGATCCTCGTGATCACCGCGACGCCGGTCTACCAGGTGCCGGTCCGGCTCGCCGCGTTCCGCGACCGGATGCTCGGCCGCACCACGGCTCCCGGGGACGCCTCCGACCTGCCCACCCAGCCGGTGCGGAGCCGACTCCGCGGGCTGGGCGACGACATCGACCCGGAGATGGGCGACCCGGCGTACGACAGCCCGGTGCTCAGTGAGCGCGAGCTCCGCAGGCGCCGGAAGGCGAACTCCGAGCTCCTGGACACCGGCGACACCGAGACCATCCCGGCCGCCAGCGCGGACGACGACACCGCTGCCGACCTCGTGCCCCCGCCGCACGCGCCGCTGCCGGCGCGGATGGAGCAGCTCGAGCTCTCCGGCGACATCGTCTACAGCCTGCCCGCGAACGCGGTCCTCAAGCAGGGCTCGGTACACAAGCCCCGCTCGCGCGCCAGTGACGACGTGGTCGGGCGTCTGACCACGGTGCTCGACGAGTTCGACATCGACGCGCAGGTCACCGGCTACACCCGCGGCCCGACCGTCACCCGCTACGAGGTCGAGGTCGGCCCGGCGGTGAAGGTGGAGAAGGTCACCGCGCTGTCGAAGAACATCGCGTACGCCGTTGCCAGCGCCGACGTGCGGATCCTCAGCCCGATCCCCGGCAAGTCCGCGATCGGGATCGAGATCCCCAACGCCGACAAGGAGATCGTCTCCCTCGGCGACGTGCTCCGTTCCACCACCGCCCGCTCGGACCACCACCCCCTCGTCGTCGGTCTCGGCAAGGACGTCGAGGGCGGCTTCGTGGTCGCCAACCTCGCGAAGATGCCCCACCTGCTCGTCGCCGGCGCCACCGGCTCGGGCAAGTCGAGCTTCATCAACTC
>DAINSL010000117.1:0-4644 GCA_036741335.1 Nocardioides sp.
ATTGCTCACAAAAGCGGGCGTAGCGGCGCGAGCACCATCTCCGTGAACTTCTTGTGGATGCCGCGCGAGGCCCATTCCTCGGTGGTCAGCTCGGTGCAGTTGGTCAGGTCGGTGGTGAAGATGTGCTCCATCTCCGCGGCCATCGCCGGGTCGATGAACTCCATGTTGATCTCGTAGTTACCGGTGAGCGAGAGCCGGTCGATGTTCGCCGTACCGATCGTTGCCCAGCGGCCGTCGACGGTCGCGGTCTTGGCATGCACCATCGAGTGGTAGCGGAAGATGCGGACCCCGGCCGCGAGGAGCTCGCCGTAGAAGCCGCGCGAGAGCCAGTCGACCACCACGTGGTTCGAGGTCTGTGGCACCAAGAGGCGTACGTCGACGCCGCGCCGCGCCGCGTCGACCAGCGCCTCGACCAGGTCGTGGTCGGGGATGAAGTAGGCATGGGTCATCCAGATGTGCCGCGACGCGCGGTTGATCGCCTCGATGTACATCCCTCGGATCGGGAACATCCACAACCGCGGCACGTTGCGATGCACCCTGATCCGCGGCTCCCAGTCCGCGGCCGTCTCGAGCAGTAACGGCCGGGCACCCAGCCTCGGACGACGATGCAGGTTCCAGAAGTCGGCGAACGCCCGTTTCAGGTCCCACACCCCCGGGCCGGTGATCCGCACGTGGGTGTCGCGCCACTCGGTCGCGTACGCCGAACCGACGTTGTAGCCACCGACGAAGGCGACCTCGTCGTCGACCACCAGGATCTTGCGGTGGTCGCGTCCATAACGCCGCAGGTCGAAGAACCGCCACCCCGCGTTGTACATCGGGTAGGCCAGCACGCGAAGGGGCGAGGCGAACCGCTTGAACCTCGGCCGCACCACCAGGTTCGCGAACGAGTCGTAGATCGCGTAGACCTCGACGCCTCGCTCGGTGGCTTCGGTCAGCGCCCGCTTGAAGGCCTCGCCGGTCTCGTCGCCCTTCCAGATGTAGGTCTCGAAGAGCACCTGCCGCTGCGCCTTGGAGATCGCGGTCAGCATGTCGTCGAACAGGTCCTGCCCGAAGGTGTAGGTCGTGATCTCGCCCTCCCCGATCTGGACGCGTGCCGGGGGAGTGACCGGGAACGGTCGCGGCTTCCTGCCCCGCCGCCGGTAGGAGTCGACGAGGGTGAGCGCCAGCGCCAGCCCCACCTGGGCGCCGAAGAACCACAGCACGCCACGGCGTACGGCGCGCAGGGTCCCCTCCACGGGCACCCGTGTACGCCGATGGCTCATGCCGCCAAATCTAGCCAGCGGCCACCCGAGTGCGAGACGTGCGGACGATGTGCCGGGCGATGTACGCCGCGTCGCGGCCGGCGCCGCCGATCAGCATCGAGTAGAACCCGCGCTGGAACAGCAGGCCCATGAAGTAGAGGCCCGGCGAGTCCGGGACCACGCCGCCACGGTCGGTGGGCCAGCCGTCCGGGCCGGTCACGGACGGGTGGATGAAGGCGAAGTCCTGCCGGAAGCCGGTGCACCACAGCACGTTCGCAACGTCGAGCACGGTCCCGTCCTCCAGGCACGGGCGACCGTCGGAGACGGCGGTCGTCCGGCTCTCCACCCTGGTCACCCCGGCCTCGTCAAGGTGGGCTCGCTTCACGCGGAGCAGAGGCGCGCCGCCCGCGCGGATGGCCGGCTGAGCCTTGCGGCCGATGGGCGTGCGCAGCGTCAGCACGTGGTTGGCGATGAACCACAGCACGGGTCCGGCGACCCGCGCCCGGCGCCCCTCGATGTCGATCGGGATCTCGCCCTTGACCTTGCCGGACAGCCAGGTCGGGTGGCCCGCCCTGACCACTTCGAGGGCGAGGTCGGCTCCGGACTGGCCCGCGCCCACGACCAGCACCGGGCCGGGCAGCAGCTGGGAGGGGTTGCGGTAGTCCGAGGAGTGCAGCTGCCGGATGCCGGGGTCGAGCTGGCTCGCGACCTCCGGAACGCGGGGATGGTGCTCGCCACCGGTCGCGACCACCACGTTGTCGGCCCGGATCACCCCGTTGCGGTGCGTCACGACGTACCCGTCGTCGGTGCGTTCCACACGGGTGACCCCGGTGCGGTGCCGCACGTCGATACCGTGCCGCTCGACGTAGCTCTCCAGGTAGTCGGCCATCTGTGCTCCGGTCGGGAAGCTGCCGCGGGGCGCCGGGAACGGAGTGCCCGGCAGGCCGTCCCACTGGGCCGGCGTGTTCAGCCGCAGCGACTCGTAGCGGTGCTGCCGCCACTGGTCGCCGACCCGGGCGTCGGCGTGGACCACGAGGCAGTCGTGTCCCGCGCTGCCCAGGTGGTACGCCGTGGCGAGGCCGGTCTGCCCGGCGCCGATGACCAGGGTGGGCACGTGCTGCCCGTCGCCGGTCGTCTCGATGCTCGGGCCGGTGTCGATGCTGGTCATGGGAACCTCCGTCGTCGTTTCCTCGACGGTAGGAACACCGGTGCGCACGCCGCATCGGGCGCGGTACCCATCTCTTCCGGGCGGGTGTGGGTGGTTCTGTGCAGTCAGACGAGGTCGTGCTCGTAGGCATAGGCGGTGGCCGCCGCCCGCGAGGCGAGCTCGAGCTTGGCGTAGATGTTGCTCACGTGCCGGGCCACCGTCTTCTCGCTGAGGGACAGCTCCGTGGCGATGGCTCGGTTGGTCCGGCCGGCCGCGACCAGCCGTAGGACCTCTTGCTCACGCGCGGTGAGGCCGCCCTCCTCGCGGGTGGCGCCCGCCATCGCCTGCAGGTCCGGGACCGCGCCCAGCCGTTGGAAGACCGCGAGCGCGGCGTCGTACTCCAGGCTCGCGGAGTCGGCGTCCCCGACCGCGCGCAGACAGTCGCCGATCCGCACCCGGACGCGCGCCGCGTCATAGGGAACGCCGAGCGCCTGGAAGGTCCGCATGGCCTGCCGAAGCTCGGGGACGGCCCCGGTGAGATCGCCCTCGGCGCATCGGACCGCGCCCACCGCGGCCCGAGCGCGCGCCGTGAGCAGCGGCGAGTCCAGGCGGGCGGCGATGGCGGTGAGCTCCTCGGCTGCCGAGCGCGCCGCCGCCGGGTCTCCGCAGCCGAGCATCACCTCGGCGTACGCGGCCAGGATCTCGGGGCGGTCGAGCCTGCCCGGCTCGTCGTAGAGCCGGCGGAGGGTGGCCTGCGCAGCGCTCAGGTTCCCGCGGGCGAGCCGCAGGAGGGCGAGACCGGGCTCCGGCTGACGGCCGTGCGAGTTGGCCGTCCGGTAGGCCTGCTCGGCGTCGGCGAAGGAGCCACGCAGCCGGTGCAGCTCGCCGACCTCGTAGTACGCCGACCCGACCGCCGGTCCGGTGAGCCGTGTGCAGGCGGACTGTGCCTCTTCGAACGCCTCCGGCCAGGCCCCTTGCATCGTCAGGATCTGGGCGCGATGCACCAGACACTGGCCTCGATAGGGCACCAGCTCCGGCTGAGCCTCGCACCAGGTGCTGAGGGTCGCGGTCCACTCGCGGGCCCGGGCCAGGTCGAACAGCCCCATGCACGCGGAGATCACCGCGCAGTAGGCGAGCCCCGCCACCGGCGGGCTCGTCTCGTCACCCGCCACCGCGACCATGGCCTGGTCGAGGCGGTCCAGAGCCCGCGCCGTGTGTCCTTGGGTCATGAGCACCTGCCCGCAGGTGAGCAGGGCGAGCGTCTCGAGGTCCGGGTCGCCGAGGGCACGACCCGTGACCGCCACCTGCTCGGCGAGCGAGAGCGCCTCGTCGAGGGCCCCCGCGTCGAGCGCCACCCGCGCCTCCTGCGTCTTCAGGTAGGCAGGTTCTACGCCGTGCAGGTCGTGCTCCTCGACCGTGGCACGGAGCCGGGCCGCCCACCCCCCTGCCGCCGCCTGGTCGCCGTACGCCGCGAACTGGAACGCGAGCCAGAACGCCGACCTGGACACCTCGGGCCAGCGTCTCGCCGCGGTGAAGGCTCGGTTGGCCCGGGTCAGCGCTTCGATGCTTCGCCGGTCGTCGCCGGACAGGTAGCTCGCGATCGACAGCAGCACCAGGTCGTCGGGGGAGAGCGGCTCCGCGCGATCAGCGTCGGTGAGCGCCCGCACGCAGGAGGCCCAGGAACGCTCCGTGTAGTGCGCGCGGCCCTCCTCCAAGAGGAGCTGGCTCATCGCGACGTCTCCGGCCATGCTCAGACCAGCCGCCAGCGCACCGTCACGGTCGCGGTGATCTCGGACTCGCCGGGGGCCACCTCGAGCGAGACCGCCTTCGCGGCGAACGCGCGCATCGGTCGAGGCGCGAAGTCGCCGTCCGACTCGCGCACCCACAGCACCTCGGCGAGGGAGCGGTCCGCGAGCTCGGCGTACTGGCGGGCCTTGGTCTCGGCGTCGCGGAAGGCGGTCTCGCGGGCCAGCCTCAGCGACGGCTCGGCGTCGGCGAACATCCAGGACAGGCCGTGCATCCGGAACGCGTCGCCACCGGCCTCGGCGGCGCCACCGACGACCGCCCCGACGGCGGCGACGTCGTCGAGCCGCACGGTGAAAGTCTGGTTCGCCAGAAAACCCACGACGTCACGCCCGTCCCGGTCCCACTCTTGGTCGATCGACGCGCGCGTCGACTGGACATGAGCCGCCGCGACGTCGTGTGCCGCCAGGGCGTCGAGCAGGGAGGCGGAGGTCGAGGCGAGGTCTGACAGGG
>DAINSL010000118.1:0-4198 GCA_036741335.1 Nocardioides sp.
TACAAGGACCGCGCGGTCCACGATGCGATCGCGCCGCGCACCACATGGCGGTGACGCAGGGCCGTGTTCTCGTCACGGGCGGCGCCGGGTTCATCGGAGTCAACCTGGCGCCGGTACTGACGCGACTCGGGTATGCGACCCGCTGCTACGACGACTTCAGCACAGGCCGCCGCGACGCCGCCGAGAACGCGAAGTACGACGAGGTCGTCGAGGGTGATGTCCTCGACGCGGGCGCGCTTGTCGAGGCGACCCGCGAATGCACCCACGTGGTGCACCTCGCCGCCCAGGTCGGTGTCCCAGCCTCGGTCGAGGACCCTCTCACGGACTGCGAGGTCAACGTCCGCGGCACTCTCCATGCTCTGCTCGCCGCTCGCGACGCCGGGGCGGCGGGATTCGTGTTCGCGTCTTCGAGTGCGACGCTCGGGGAGATCACGCCGCCAGCTCACGAGGGCCTGGTGCCGAGACCCACATCGCCGTACGGAGCGTCCAAGCTCGCGGGAGAGGCCTACTGTTCGGCCTTCGCGGGCTCGTACGGCCTGTCGACGGTGGTGCTGCGGTTCTCCAATGTCTACGGCCCCTTCAGCTACCACAAGGGCTCCGTCATCGCGGCGTTCTGCAAGCGGGCGCTCGCCGGGGACGCGCTTGTGATCTACGGGGACGGGACTCAGACCCGCGACCTCGTGTTCGTCGAGGACCTGTGCCGCGGTATCGCGGCGGCGATGACCGACGGCGGGAAAGGCGTCGTCGCGCACCTCGCGTCGGGCACCGAGACGACCGTGCTCGACGTCGCACGGCAGGTGGCCGACCGTCTCGGAGGGGTGACCGTCGAGCACCGACTCGCGCGCATCGGCGACGTCGCGCACAGCGTTGCCGACATCTCGGTGGCTCGAGAGCGGTTCGGGTACGCACCGCAGATGGCGCTCGCCGAGGGGCTCGATCGCACCGTGACCTGGTTCCAGAAGTCCGGCGCGTGACGCGGACGCGGAATGCGGCCGCAGGCGTCGCGCTCGTGGTTCTCGGCGCCGACAAGGCGCGCGGCCAACGCGCCAGGGTCGCGCAGCGGGCCGCCGCGCGTGACATCCGCGCTGCCGCCGTCGAAGAAGCCCTAGCCGTCGAAGATGCTTCGGAGCGCGGCCGTCACCGGCCGCTGGTCGCGGTGGTCATGGCCGCGTACAACGAGTCCGGCTCCGTCGGGCCGCTCCTGGCCTCGCTGCCGGAAGCGGTGTGCGGCCTTCGGGTCTGCCCGATCGTCGTCGACGACGGCAGCGACGACGACACGGCGCAGGACGCTCGAGCAGCCGGGGCAGTCGTCGGAACCCATCGACGCAACCTCGGTCAGGGCGACGCGCTGCGCACCGGGTTCGCGCTCGCGAAGCGACTCGACGCCCGGGTCGTGGTTACGATGGATGCCGATGGCCAGCACGACCCGGCGGAGTTGTCCGCGCTCGTCGGCCCGGTCGTCGCCGGGGAAGCCGACTACGTGCAGGGCTCCCGGTTCCTCGGCCGGTACGACGACGCCGGAGGCGCGCGGGACCTCGGAATCCGCGGCTTCACCCGGCTCATCACGCTGCTCACCGGCACCGGGATCACCGACTGCACCAACGGCTTCCGGGCGATCGACGGCGCGGCACTCGCCCGGCTGGAGCTCGTCGAGGATCGGTTCTCCGCGCCCGAGATCCTCATCCAGGCCGCGGGGCGAGGCCTTCGCATTCAGGAGGTCCCCGTGCACATCCGGAGCCGTGAGCTCGGGAGTAGCAAGAAGCCGCGGGGCCTTCGCTACGCCTCGGGATTCCTCGGCGCGGTCCTCCGGTCATGGGCTCGCGCCCGCGACCCACGCTCGGGGGCCCAGGACCCCGGATGAGCGCGCTCGCCGGCCTCTTCCTCGTCCTGGTCCTGCCGGCCGTGGCCGGCGCGGTCCTGCTGTGCGGTCGCGCTGGGGCCGCCCCCGGAGGCCCCGACGACACCGCCTCGGACGTTGCGCTCGCGCGCGGTGTCGCATGCGGCCTTGCCACCTGGCTGCTGGGCTCCGGGCTGCTCGCCCGGACCGTCGGCCTCACCGCCGCCTCGGCATGGGTGTGGGATGCCCTGGTGGCCGTGGTGTCGCTCGTGGTGCTGTTCCTGCCCCACAACCGCCCACGACTGCGCGCCGTGCTCGGGCCGGCGGGCCGACGACTCGCGGAGGTGGGCGGGCTCACGACGCTGGTGTTCCTACCGCTCGGCTACACCATCGTCCACACCTCGTGGTCGCCGCTCGGGTCGACGCCCTGGTACTACTACGGGCTCGCGCGACAGGTCGCCGACGTCGGCTCCATCCCGGCAACGTCGATCGAGTTCGGTACGACGACGCCGTTCCTCAACGACTACCACCTGTACACCACCGGCACGGCGATGCTGCTCACGCAGCACCCGGGCGGCCCGATGACGGCGATCACCATCGTCACCCTGATCGCCGTCCTGCTGCTCGGCATCGGCACCGTGGCACTCACCTCGGCTCTCGGGGCAGGCCGGGACGCGGCGCTGCTCGCGGTGCCGATCGCCGTCGCCGCCGGAATCGCGCCGCTTCGTCTTGCGGCCTACCGTCCCGAGGGTTTCGCCCTCGGTGTGGCTCTGCTGATGGCGGCGCTCAGCATCGACTGGCTGCGGTCCCGAGACCGACGATCGCTCGTCGCCACCGCCCTGCTCGCCGCGACGCTGTCGCAGGTGCACGGCATCGCCGCAGCCACGGCGGGGGTGATGGTCGCCGCGGCCGCGCTGGTGTCGCTGGTCAGAGGTCCGCGCAGGGAACAGCTCCTGCGGACCGGGATTGCCCTGGCGGCGCTCCTCGCCGCCGTGGTCGCCGCCGGGCTGGTGTTTCACGAGGCCTCCGGCACCGTGCACGCCGGCGGCCTCGTCGACCGCGGCGGGCTCACCGACCCGACGTGGGAGTTCTACCGGGCGGCCCGGGGCGAGGCGACGTCGTTGCCGCCGAGCAACGTCTCCATGATGGGCGGTGCGGTGCGTGAGCTGTACGACTGGCAGCGGTGGTGGATAGTTCCCGCTCTGCTTCTCGCGAGCGTCGGGCTGTGGCGCCAGAGGCGAGATGCCGCAACGCGGCAGCTCGTGTCCTTCACGCTCCTGTCGGTGCTCGGGTTGCTCGCGATCGCGTCCGTCTTCATGTTGGGATGGGACGGCTACGTCCCGCGCCGCACCGGGGCCTCACGGATCGTGCTGGAGGCCAGCCTGCTCGGTCCCCCCTTCTTCGCGATCGGGCTGGAGAACCTGGCTGGCGCGTCGTGGACGTGGCGGGGCCGCCGGGTCCTGCCGACCCCGTGGCTTGGTCGCATCGTCATGCTGGCGGCCCTGTCGGTGTGCGGGATGGTCTCGCTGGTGAGGGTGAGCAACTACGACGACGGCCAAGCTCCTACCCGCGAGGAGCTCGCGATGTGGGAGTCCCTACCACTGACGAGCGACGACGTGGTGTTGGCGAACGGCTACACCGAAGGCTTCATCCCCGACCTGACCGGTGCACAGGGGTTGCTGGACGGGCGCGCGCCGTACACCTTCGACGCCCAGCTGCGCCGCGCCAACCGGCTGTTGCGCGGTTCGCAGGCGTTCTTCACCGACCCGGCGCGGCACTGGGATCTCCTCGCACAGAACAACGTGTCGTGGGTGGTGGTGGGCCACCCGCATTCCTACGCTCTCGGCACCGGCAACATCTGGGACACACCGCACACCCTGCAGGCGCTGGAGAGCTGCCGGGGCCTCGAGCGGGTCGCCGAGGACACCACGCTCACGGTGTTTCGCGTGGTCGACTCGGGCCCCCAAGGCTGTCAGGGGAAGTAGCCGGTCACAGCGTCACCGGGTCGACCTGGATGCGTACGGCGTCGAGCTTGCGGGCCGAGCGCACGCGCAGGATCTCGCCGAGGGCATGGGACAGGGCCGGCCCGTGGGCCCGTGGTACGCGCACCACCTGGCACTGTTGCATTGAGGGTTCCGGCGGGGCCGTCACAGGAAGACTTGTTGTCGGCACTGCCGATCGCGGCCCCGACAGGCTCGAATGGACGGTCGTTCGCCACCATCGTGGCCATCAACCAGGCTGCGCAGCGCTATCGACCGGAAATCTTGCGGCCGACCCGCGTCCCGATGGCTTAATGCAACAGTGCCAGGTCACCCACCTCACGTTCACGTACACCCTCTGAGCAGACCGTCACCTGACCCG
>DAINSL010000119.1:0-4128 GCA_036741335.1 Nocardioides sp.
CACCAGGAGGAGACCGGGTCGACCGTCGCGGAGGCGCTGCTGGCCGACTGGGACGCCACCCTGGTGCGCTTCACCCAGGTGATGCCGCGCGACTACCGCCGGGTGCTCGAGGCGCGCGCGGAGGCGCTGCGCGACGGGCTCGACGAGGACGAGGCTGCCAAGCGCATCATGGAGGTGCTCCATGGCTGACCCGCGCGGGTTCCTCAAGAGCGGCCGCGAGGTCGCCGAACGCCGGCCGGTCGAGGAGCGGATCCACGACTGGAACGAGGTCTACCCCGGTGGGCCCGGGCGGGCGCTGCTGCCGATCATCGCGACCCAGGCATCTCGCTGCATGGACTGCGGCATCCCGTTCTGCCACGAGGGCTGCCCGCTGGGCAACCTGATCCCGGAGTGGAACGACCTGGTCTGGCGCGACGACTGGGACGGCGCGATGGACCGGCTGCATGCCACCAACAACTTCCCGGAGTTCACCGGCCGGCTGTGCCCGGCGCCGTGCGAGACCGCGTGCGTGCTCGGCATCGCTCCCTCCTTTGGGGAACCCGTCACGATCAAGAACGTCGAGGTCGCGATCATCGACCGCGCCTGGTCGTCCGGCTACGTCCGGCCCCAGCCACCCGAGTGGCTGTCGGGACGCACCGTGGCGGTGATCGGCTCCGGTCCGGCCGGGCTCGCCGCCGCCCAGCAGCTCACCCGGGCGGGCCACACCGTCGCCGTCTACGAGCGCGCGGACAAGATCGGTGGGCTGCTGCGCTACGGGATCCCCGAGTTCAAGATGGAGAAGCAGGTCCTCGACCGGCGCCTGGACCAGATGCGAAGGGAAGGCACGGTGTTCCGGGCCGGGATCGACGTCGGCGGCGAGCTGACCGGCGAGCGGCTGCGCGAGCGGTACGACGCCGTGGTGCTCGCCATCGGGTCCACGGTCGGGCGCGACCTCCCGGTCCCCGGCCGCGACCTCGACGGTATCCACCAGGCGATGGAGTACCTCCCGCAGTCCAACCGGGCCTCGCTCGGCGACGAGGTGCCCGGCCAGATCACCGCGGCCGGCAGGCACGTGGTGATCGTCGGTGGCGGCGACACCGGCGCGGACTGTCTCGGGACGGCGATCCGCCAGCAGGCCGCCTCGGTCACCCAGCTGGAGATCCTCGCCCGGCCCCCGGAGGACCGCCCCGCCGGACAGCCGTGGCCCACCTACCCGATGACCTTCCGCGTGTCCTCCGCGCACGAGGAGGCGGGGGAGCGGGTGTATGCCGTCTCCACCACGGAGTTCGTCGGTGACGAGTCGGGCCGGGTCAGCGCGCTCCGCCTGGTGGAGGCGGACGCGTCGTTCCAGCCGGTCGCGGGCACCGAGCGTGAGATCCCGGCCCAGCTGGTCCTGCTCGCGATGGGCTTCACGGGGCCGGAGCGCCCCGGGCTGCTCGAGCAGCTGGGCGTCGAGCTCGACGAGCGCGGCAACGTCGCCCGCGACACGTCGTACGCCTCGAGCGTGGATGGCGTGTTCGTCGCGGGTGATGCTGGCCGGGGGCAGTCCCTGATCGTGTGGGCCATCGCCGAAGGGCGCGCCGCAGCGGCCGCCGTCGACGAGTACCTCACCGGCGAGACCAGCCTGCCGAGACCGATCCCGCCCACCGCGCGTTCGCTCGTGGTCTGACCCTTCGCTCGCGTTCAGGCAATGGTCAGGTGCGGCCGATAACGTGCTCGGTGGCTTGCCCGAGAGCCTGAAGGAGCGCGCGTGTCCTGGAAGGTGTCTGCCCGAGCGGCGGCTGCATTCCTGGTCGTGGGCGTGCTGGCTCTCACGCTGTGGGGCCTTCATCAGGGCACTGCACCTGCTGCCTCGACAGGCCCTTCGACGCCCTCGGCGACGCCGTCGGACCCCACGCAGACCAAGCCGTACGTCGCGCCACCGTTCCGGCACCCGCTCCCGGGGATGCCCCCGGTCGTCGACAACGACGTGTACTCCCAGACGCGGGCCGGGATGCTGGCGCCGCAGGTGCGGCACGACCCGCACTACCTCTACGTGCCGGACTCCCAGGGCTCCACGGTGACCGTGATCAGTCAGCGTACGCACAAGATCGTGCGGGTCATCCCGACCGGCTACCTGAGCCAGCACGTCGTGCCGTCGTACGACCTGCGCACGCTGATCACCAACTCCAGCTATGCCGACGAGCTGGTCGAGATCGACCCGCGAACGGGACTCAAGACCGGGACGATCCCGATGCCTCGTCCCTACAACCTCTACTTCACGCCCGACGGCTGGACGGCGATCGTGATGGTCGAGCAGTACAACACGATCCGTTTCGCGAACCCCCACACCTGGCACACGATCACCGACCTGAAGTACCCCGGCTGCCTGGGCCCGAACCACGCCGACTTCTCCGGCAACGGCCGCTTCTTCGTGGTGACCTGTGAGTTCTCCGGTGAGCTGCTCAAGATCGGCACCCTGAGCCACCGGGTCCTCGGCGTCCTCCACTTCGACCCACAGCCGACCGCGCCGCACGCGGACCCGATGACCATGGGCCGCAGCGTGCCCCAGGACGTGCGCCTCTCGCCGGACGGCACGACGTTCTACGTCGCCGACATGGGCACCAACGAGCTGCGCCTGATCGACGCGAAGACGTTCACGCAGGTGCGGGTCATCGGGATGCCGAGGATGCCGCACGGCCTGTACCCGAGCCGAGACGGGAAGCACCTCTACGTCTCCGACCGAGGGGCCGGCGAGGTGAGCGTGCTCGACTTCGCCACGAACCGGATCGTCGACACGTGGACGATCCCCGGCGGAGGCAGCCCCGACATGGGCGGGGTCTCCGCCGACGGCCGGACCCTGTGGCTGTCGGGACGGACCGACGGCGTGGTCTACGGATTCGACACCCGCACCGGCCGCCTGATCGCCAAGATCCCCGTCGGTGGCAGCCCCCATGGCATCGCGGTGTGGCCGCAACCAGGTCGCTACTCCCTCGGCCACACCGGGAACATGCGTTGAACCGCCGCCTGCGGCCGCTGCTCGTGCTGTCCCTGCTCTGGCCACTGCTGGCCGCGTGTGGTGGGGGATCGCCGTCCTCCCCCCAGGGGTCGGGGCCGGGAGCCCACTCCTCCTCGCCGACGGGGAGCCCGACCACGCAGGCGTTCGTGCCGCGCACGGCGCAGGCCTCCGTGCTGCGCTGGCACCTGCCCGTCGCGAGCGGCCGCCAGGCCGTGGTCCCGATCGGGAACAGGTCGGTCGTCCTGGCCGGCGGGCTCCTCGCCGGTGACCAGTCGACCGACGAGGCGTTGCGGATCGACCTCGCCAACGGCAGGACCACGCGGTTGCAGTCCCTCGAGGTGCCCGTGCACGACGTCGCGGGCGGCCTGGTCGGGGGAGCCCCGGCCGTCGTCGGCGGCGGGAACGCCACGGAGCAGAACGTCGTTCAGCTGCTCAGCGACAGCGCCTGGCACGTCGCCGGTCATCTGCCCACGACGCGCTCGGACCTGAGCGTCGTGCAGGAGGGGGCGCGGGCGTTCGTGATCGGCGGGTACGACGGCGCGAGCGTCCCGACCACGATCCTGTCGCTGACGGCCGATGGCTCGAGCAGGCCGGCAGGACACCTGGTCCGGGGCGTGCGGTACGCGGCCACGGCGCGGGTCGGTCACACGGCGTACGTGTTCGGTGGCGAGGTGCTCGGCAGCGAGCTGGACATCGTGCAGGCGGTCGACCTGAGCACGGGTCGGACCCGGGTCGTGGCCAGGCTGCCCGTGCCTCTCGGGCACGCGATGACCGCCGCGGTGGGCGGCCGGATCCTGCTGATGGGAGGCCGGGTCACGCCGAGTCGGCAGACCGGGGCGATGTGGTGGTTCGATCCGGCCACGGGTCGCTTCAGCCATGCCGGGGCACTGCCGCACCCGCTCAGCGACGCCGCGGTCGCGTCGTACGGGCACCGGGTGTGGCTGCTCGGTGGCGAGGATCCCACGGTGACCGACCAGGTGGTCCGGCTCAGCATCCGGTGAGCGCTCTTGGAACGTTCCAACTTTTTGCTAGGGTCGTCGCGTGCGTAGAGCCAAGATCGTGTGCACCCTCGGCCCGGCGGTCGGCAACCCCGAGATGATCCGCAAGCTGGTCGACGCCGGCATGGACGTCGCCCGGCTGAACATGAGCCA
>DAINSL010000120.1:0-3996 GCA_036741335.1 Nocardioides sp.
TCCTCGAGCGTTGGGGCGCCCGGCTGCCGGCCGACCGCATCCACGTCGTCACGGTGCCCCCACGCGACGCCCCTCGTGACCTGCTCTGGCAGCGGTTCGCCGGCGTCTTCGGCCTCGACCTCGCGACGCTGCACCCTTCGTCGGAGCGCTTCAACCCGTCCCTGGGCGTGCCCGAGACGGCGTTGGTGCGGCGGATCAACGAACGGGTGAACCACGGCGTACTGCCCAACGAGGACTACCGGCAGTTCGTCCGGGAGCTGCTTGCCCACGGGACCCTGTCGCAACGTTCGGGGACGTCGCGGATCGGGCTCCCCGACGACGTGCGTCGCTGGGCTGCCGAACTGAGCGAGTCCTGGGTGGAGGCCTTGTCGGCCAAGGGCTACGACGTCGTTGGCGACCTCGCGGAGCTCAGGCCCGGCCCGGCCGATGCGGCGTACGTCGACCCGGACGAGCCCGACGAGACCCTCGTGGCCGACGCGGCGTTGACCTCGATCGTGGCGTTGCTCAAGGAGTCGGCGCGGCTCAGCCACGTCGAGCGCGACCTGCGTCAGGAGCTCGTCGCGACCCAGGCCGCGCTCGAGCGGGGGGAGCGACTGATGTTCCGCTTCAAGCGGAGGCTGGTGGCCGCTGCCGAGACAAACCGCGCCGCCGCCGTCGGGCTGCGTGCCTACCGCTGGATGCGCGACAGCAGCTCGCGGTCGGCGTAGCGGCCGATCTGCCAGGTGGCGTACGCATCCGCGCTCGCGCCGACGAGGCCACCGACGACCGGCACACGCCGGCTCACGGTCGCGGCCATCCGCTTGCCGGCGACCCGGGTGATCAGCTCCGAGGCAACCTCTGCGCCAATTACCCGGTCCAGGTCGGGGTCGTGCACGGGAGCCGTTGCGATCCCCATCGGGGTAGACGGCAGGTCCTTCCTTCGGACCAACCGTTTCACCGTGTCCTCGCCGAGCATGACCGTGAGGACGGCGTCCTTCACCCGCGGGTCGGTGAGGTCGTAGCCGCGCAGGTGAGCGATCCCGGCCACCATGCGGCACTGCAGAACCGCGAGGCCGGTGATGTTGGCCGGCACCGTGAGGGCCATGGTCACCAGGCCGCCCATGTTCGTCACGAACCCCTGAGCCCCGGCGAAACGCACGTTGTTCTCGATCACCTCGTGGATGGCGCGCTCGATGTTGCCGTGCTGCTCACGGAGCTGCTTGTCGGCCGCCTGGGCGGCCGGCTGGAGCGGGCCGACGCCGTGGATCGCACGGTGCAGCGCCTCGTGCACGAAGTTTGCGGTGAGGCCCGGGGCCACCTTCTGCAGCTGCGGCGCGAGGGCCTTGCCGATGTCGCCGCCGATGCCCATTGACGCGCCTCCGTACAAGGTTTTCGTGATCGTCTGGTGCCGACCCTATCCAGCCGTTGGTTGGATGGGGGGGTGCCGATCGAGCCGTTGCCTTCGCCGTGGTTGTTCCCGGTCGTGTCGCACCGGGACGCCGACGACCTCGTCGGTGCGGGCGCCGACCTGGAGCCGGGCACGTTGCTGGCCGCTTACCGCAACGGCGTCTTCCCGATGCCGGGTCGCGACTTCGCCGACGGGGTGCTGTGGTGGTCACCGGTGCGCCGAGGGGTGCTCCCGCTGGACGGGCTGCGGGTCACCCGGTCGATGCGGAGGTCCGCGCGAGCCTTCGAGATCCGGGTGGACACCGCCTTTGCGGAGGTGGTCGCCGCGTGCGCGGACCCGTCGCGCGACGGCGGCTGGATCGACGAGCCGATCGTGGCGGCGTACACGCGCCTCCACGAGCTCGGCTGGGCGCACTCGGTGGAGACCTGGCGCGACGGTGCACTTGCGGGGGGCCTGTACGGCGTCGCGATCGGTGGGCTGTTCGCGGGTGAGTCGATGTTCCACCGGGCCACCGACGCGTCGAAGGTGGCCCTCATGGCGCTGGTCGAGCTGCTCGCCGACGAACACGCACAGCAGCGGCTGGTCGACGTGCAGTGGCAGACGCCGCACCTGCGGTCGCTCGGCGTTGTCGAGATCGGCCGGGCGGGCTATCTGGGCCGGCTCGCGCAGGCTCTCGCGGTGCCGCTCCCGGCGTGCTGGGCCTGACCGGTCTCAGTCCACCCGGCCTAACATCGGCCGGCCGGCGGCCACCCAGGCCACCAGGCCGCCGTCGATGTTGGCCGCCTCTCTGCCCTGCCCGACGAGGTACGCCGTGACCCGGGCCGAGCGGGCCCCTACGTGGCAGACGACGAGCAGGTCGCCTTCAGGGAGTTCGGCCATGCGGGTGGGCACCTGCCCCATCGGGATGTGCAGTGCACCGTCGATGTGGCCGGCGTTCCACTCGACGTCCTCGCGGACGTCGAGGATGGTCGTCCCTTCCGGCAGCGGGTCGGGCACCTCGGTGGGGTCGATCGTCGGCACCAGCATGACGGCCAACCTACTTCAGCAGGCGCGAGAGCCTGCGGTCGGCGAGGGGCTTGCCGCCTGTCTGGCAGGTCGGGCAGTACTGCAGCGAGGAGTCGGCAAACGACACCTCACGGACGGTGTCGCCGCACACCGGGCAGGGCAGGCCGGTCCGCCCGTGGACCGCCATGTTGGACTTCTTCTCGCCCTTGAGGTCGGCCGCGGCGAGCCCTCGGGACCGCCGCACCGCGTCCCCTAGGACGGTGCGTATCGCGTCGTACAACGTTTGGAGCTCGTCGTCGGACAGGCTCGACGCCGGTTTGAACGGCGACATCTTCGCGGCGTGCAGCAGCTCGTCGGAGTAGGCGTTGCCGATGCCGGCGATCGTGCCCTGGTTGCGGAGCACCCCCTTGATCTGCGCGCGGCCGGCGTCGTCGAGGATCGCGCGGAGCACGTTGAGGGTGAACGCGTCGTCGAGCGGGTCCGGGCCGAGGGAGGCGATGCCCGGCACGTCGAGCGGGTCGCGGACGACGTACACGGCAAGCCGCTTCTTCGTGCCGGCCTCCGTGATGTCGAGACCGGAGCCGTCGTCCAGCGCGACACGGGCCGCGAGCGGTGAGCGGGTGCTCGGCTTCGGCGGAGTGGCGGGGACCTCGTCGCGCCAGCGGATCCAGCCCGCGCGGGACAGGTGCACGACCAGGTGCAGCCCGCCGGCCTCGATGTCGATGAACTTGCCGTGCCGGCCGACGCCGTCGACGAAGGTGCCATGCAGGGCCGAGAGGGGCGGGTCGAAGGTCTTCAGGGCGCTGAACGCAGCGATGTCGACGCGGCTGATCGCCCGGCCTTCGAGTCGGGCGCCCAGGTCGAGGGCGAGTCCTTCGACCTCGGGCAGCTCCGGCATGCCCACAGTTTAGGGAGTGGTGACAGCACAGGGTCGCGACGTAACAATGACCTCATGACGGTCGCGCCGCTCCCGGTGACGGGCGAGGTCTTCATCGATGCCCGCGGGGACGCCCGCGCGCTGCGCGTCACCTGGCACCACGAGTCCGGCCTGGTCGTCCTGTCGTTGTGGCGGGAGGCCACGTGCACCGCGACGTTCCGCCTGGCCGTGGAGGACGTGCCCGAGCTCGTCGCCGTGCTGCGTGAGGGGCTGGCCGCGGCCTACGACCATCAGCGGGAGACCCTCGCGCGTCCGCACGCCGGCTGACCATGGGGGACACGCGAGCGAACTCTGCGACAATCTAAGGATTTCGCTAGATTGGCCGATAGGGTCCGATCGTGGACCCGGTACGCAACCCCTACGCCCCGGGCGCGGGCCAGCGACCGCCCGAGCTGGCCGGTCGTGACCGCGAGCTCAAGCAGTTCGAGGTCACCCTCGAGCGGATCGCCGCTGGGCGCCCCGAGCGTTCGATGATCCTGTCCGGGCTGCGTGGCGTCGGCAAGACCGTGCTGCTCAACGCGCTGCGCGGCGAGGCGGTCCAGCGCGCCTGGGGAACCGGCAAGGTGGAGGCGCGTCCCGACCAGTCGATCCGGCTGCCCCTCGCGCAGGCCGTGCACGCGGCGGTCCGCGAGGTCGGGCATCGGCACCGCGACCCCGGTCGGGTCGA